>MEXN01000005.1 GCA_001773695.1 Candidatus Amesbacteria bacterium RIFCSPLOWO2_01_FULL_48_25
TGGCCGGCTATTACTTGGACCAGGCCGGCATTGGTTAAGACCAGACGGGTAGCGCCAGATGCGGAAGCGGTGAAGATATCCTGGGATTCAGTTTGGTTAAAGATGGCTACGGCTTTACCGGTGACATTGGCATTGGTGACATATAGATAGGAGATGATATTGGCCTCTGTTGTTGTTCCTATGCCGACTCTGTTGGTAGCAGTGGTTGGGTAAATGACAGTGCTGCCTTCGGTCCAAGCTCCAGCGCCGCCGGTGTTGTCCGAAGCGCATTCCCAACGACTGCCGCCGGATGACCATTTGAGGATTTGGGTGTTGGAGCAGTCCGTTAAGGCGTCGTGGAGAACATACCCGGTGGAATCGGTAAGTGTGATGTTGCCGGAGCCAGCTTGGAGAGTACCGGCGGCATCAATATTGCCGGAGTTGTCGATGACGAAGCGAGTTGTGCCGGAGGCTGAGGCGGTGAAGATGTCCTGGGATTCAGTTTGATTGATTATGGCGGCGGCTAAACCTCGGGTAAGGGAGCCGGCGAGAGAGATTTTGGCCGATGATGTGGATGCGGCTCCAAGATTAACATCGGTAGTCAGAGAGAATGGGGAGATAGCGCCGGAGTTGAGTTGCCAGAGGCCATCGCCGGAGCTGCCGGTGCCACATTCCCAAACGGAGCTAGTGGTGTTCCATTTGAGGACTTCGGTATTGGCGCAGGTGGTAAGGAGGGTAAGGCCGGAGGAGTTGATAATTCCACCGCCGGAACGGAGTTGGATTTTTGAGCCGGCAATGGACGCTGCATCGGAAATGTCCTCATTGGTGATAGTACTGTTTTCAATTTTGGTAGTGTTTACGGCGCCATCTTCTATATCCGCTCGTTTGACTTGGCCGTCGATAATTGACTCGGAATTGATGGAGTTTTGGAGATTGAGGGAGAGGGTAGCGGTATTGTCGGCAATGCTAACTGTGAGATGGGAATTGGTGCTTTTGATGTCTTCGATGGCATCGATATTGACCGATGGGGCAACGACATTTATTTTGCCGGAGTCTACCTGGTCTTGAATAAAAGTGAAGATATTGGCAATAGTGGAAGTGGAAGTAGCAGTGCCAGTGCCAAAAGTCCAGGTGAGTTTTTCTGGATTGAAAAGAGGGAGAGGTCCTTCTAAGTCGCCGTTTTCATTGAAAGCAGGGCTTGCCTGATCGGAAGTGACTCCCAGGACGTGGGTAGTGGTACTTTGGGAAAGTTGATAATGAAGTGCTAGTGCCATGCGGGAGATAATGGATTGGGCCTCCGTTGTTTTGGAGGAACCAAGACTCGTAGTGACTGTGGAAATATACCCAGAGTCATCGATGTGGCCGGCTACTATGTGACCGGAAGAGTAGGTTTGAGCGATAAAGTCGCCAGAGAGTTTCCCGTCACGAACACGACCTGAGAGAATTTTGAGAGGGAGAGTCCGACCGGAGGGGAGAGCCAGACCAACTGACAAATGGTCTAGGACACGGGCCGGAGTGGAAGTACCGTCTTTGAGGCGGAAATTTGGCAGTTGGCCATTTATCGGAGGGTCGATGGAGATGTCGCCGGAAGGATAAATGATTTTGGTTTCGTCTTGGTAGGACGGGATGGGAGACTTAGGGGAAGTATTGACTGTGGCTGCGATGACGCGGTAGGCGGAGAATGAGCCGTCGGGTAAGGAAACAGTACCTACTGCCGGAACTAGGACGCGGGAGCTGGTAAGTTTGTATTGGTCCAAAAATGCAGAGGAAGATTTGAGTTGGTGGGAAAGACTAGATACACCGAGGAATTGGCTTACGGAAGGGGATTGGACAAGTGAGTACCCGCCGATTGCCAGGGATCCGGTTAGAGCCAATGCAAGTAAGATAAACAGGGGGGTGAATCCAAAACGAAGGCGGGACTCAGTCATGGCTTTCTTGAGCTAAAATAGACGGCGCCCAGCAAACCTCCTATGCCAGAAAGTAAAGTGACCAAAAAGACTGAGAAAGAAACTATGGAAGCAGTTCGGAAGCTTTGAGCGTATGGTTGATCCACTAATATGGTTAATTGATATGGTTTGATTGGGGATGAACTGAGGAAAGAAAGGACGCCGGCCGATGAGTATCCGACTCTCGGGTAGGACTGCCCGGGGATAGAGGGTGGAGCGGACGAGTCAGGGGGGAGGAGGGATCTGTTTCGGGAATCGATCAGCGTGTATGTGGACGAAGATGACGATAGCAGGTCGTCAAGCTGATCCTCTAGCTTGACGGTGTCGATAATTCCTACTAGGACACCGGTGAGTTTGTCGGCATTTATGGAGGAGGAGATATAGATGGCGGGTGAGGAGTCTTGGGTTGGGGGGGGTGAGAGATAGGAAAGAAGGGTGGTAGGGGGTTGATCGGCAAGAGGTGATCCGGCCAGATTGGGCAAAAGATCTGCGGGGTAGGGGGGATAGGAGGCGATAATTTCACCAGTTGCGGAGGAAACAATTAGCAGGCGGCGGAGAGTAGAATTGGCTAGATAGGATTCCTTGAGAAAGTCGGTGAGATTTGATGGTGCGACTTGGGGAGATTGACTTAGGGAGCCGATGGTGCGAACAGAGTCGGTGATGAAGTTATCTATTAGTCTAGCTGCAGCCAGGGAGTTTTGGTTGACTGTGGACAGGATTGAACGGCGATATGAGGATTGGATAGTGTAGACAGCGAGTACCCCCAAAGCGACAATGCACAACATCCAGATAAAGGCGATTAATACTTGGCGGCGAGTAAAGTGACTGAGTGATTCGATATGCTCGGAAATGGGTTGGAGAAAGCAAAAAGCGGCAATGCACAAATAAACGATAGCCTTGGTCCAGCTCTGATCCGTAAGTTTGCTTAGACTGACCAGAAGAAAAAAAAATGAGATGGCCCACAGGCAGAAGGTAAAAATAGGGCGGCTTACGCGCGATGCGTAGAAACAGATGACGAAAGCGATGGTGGTGGCGGCAGAGGCGAGAACGATAAACAGGCCGGGAGTAGAGGAAATAAAGTAGCGCAGGTCAGCAAAGAGGATGGGCTGGGGTTGGTAGACGAGGGCGAAAGCGGAAGTTAGACTGACCAGGTAAAGAAAAGTGAGAAAACGGAATATGGGATGCTTGTGCCAGAGGATGGAGATAAGGGAGAAAATGGCCAGTATGGAGAGGGGGGCGACATTGAGGTACTGGTTGGTGATGGTGTTGATGAAGGCCAGAACGGCGAAACCGGCGGCCAAAGGAAGGCGGGAGAGGAGGTGGTGGGCGGTTTTTTTGGCGGGGATGAAGATGTCTACGGCAATGAGGGTTGGGCCGGCCAAGATGAGTAATATTTTTGTGATTAAAACGAGGGAGCGATACGGATCTACCGAGAGAAGCTGATATGAGAGGGGATAAAGAAACTCGGTTAGGCCGACGAATACGGCTGTGAGAGCGAGAAACCAATCGAAAAGATCAGGGTTGGCGACACGGTTAAGAAGGCTTAAGGTGTTGTCTTCGGTTGAGCCCTCCTTCGCCCGTTCGACTCCGCTCAGGGCTTCGGAGGGTGAAGGCGGAGTAACAGCTTGGCGCTCGCCCAGGAGGCGGGTGACTTCACTTTCTGGGATGCGGAAGCGGCCTTCCGAGCCTAAGCGGGTGGCCTTGATCTTGCCCTCGTCCAGGTACTTATAGACGGTGTTGGTGGAGAAGCCTAAGGCTACAGCGACCTGTTTGACGGTGTAGGTTTTGGGCATCGGCAGTTTTTACAAGTTTGTGAGGCTAAATTTACAAGTTCTTACAAGTGTGTAAAACCAGTGTGAAGCCTTTTTATATATGTGTCAATAGCCTTTTGGAGATGGCTTTGGTAAGCTGGATTAAGATGGGAATAAAAAAGGGCCTAGAGATACCTTGGTTGGAGGGGGTGAAACCCCGGGTAAAAGAGGTGTTCTATTTAGGGAGTTGGCGGGAGGAAGTGTTTACCAAGTGTGTGGCAGTGGTGGGTAGCCGGCGGATGACCCAGTATGGAGAGAGGGTGGTGGAGAAACTGGTGCCGGGGTTGGTGGATCAGGGATACACAATTGTGTCGGGGTTCATGTATGGGGTGGATCAGGCGGCCCATAGGATGACTGTGGCCTGTGGAGGTAGAACTGTGGCAGTTTTGGGATGGGGAATAAGTTACCCAATGTCTAATGACGAATGTCTAATGTCTAATAAAATTGTTGATTCTGGAGGGCTGATTATCTCGGAGTGGGAGAAGCAGGAGCCGATGTTGTGGACGTTTCCTCTAAGAAACCGGATTGTGGCGGCGATGGTGTCGGACATTTATGTGGTGGAGGCGGCTTCTGTCTCCGGAGCGTTGATTACCGTGGGGTGGGGAAGAAAGTTGGGGAAAAAGATTTGGGCTGTGCCGGGACCGGTGACAAGCAAAGTGTCTGAGGGAACGAACAAGTTAATAGCCGATGGGCTGGCGAAGATGTGGGTGCCAAATGAGAATAAAAGAGCGGGAGAGTTTAAGAGTATAAGTGGAGGTACTAACATAGGTGATTTATATACTGTGTTGCAGAATGATGCATTGACAATTGATGAGCTGGTGAGAAAGACGAGAAAGAGTGCCCAGGAGGTGGGAGCTGCGCTTACTATGATGACCTTGAGAGGAGAAGTGAGTGAGAGGGAGGGAAAGTATTATATCAATGACCAGTTGACCTAATTGATCTAATTGACATACTATAATAGTAGTGGGATCGAAAACAAGAGTTTTGATTGTTGACGATGATGGGGATTTTTGTGATTTTTACAAGCGGATATTGGAAGAAGAGGGGTATGAGGTAGAAGTGGCCGGGGATGGACATGAGGGATTGGCGAAAGCACTGGCCGGGGGGTACAGGCTGATTTTACTGGATATCAGGATGCCGGGAATGGATGGAATGGAAGTGTTGAAGCAACTGCATGAGGGTGTGCCGAAAAGGGAAAATGGGAAGGTTGTGATGATGACGAGCTATGCTGATTCGGATATGTCTACGGGGGCGCGGATGATGGGGGCAGCAGGATATGTGATGAAGGTGAGCGGAGCCGACCCCGGTCAGTTTGTGAAGATGGTTAAGGGTTATTTGGAATGAGACCGTGTAATATGTGAGTTAATGCTGGTGAAGGTGGGGAGTGTAGCTAATGTGGGATTGCAAAGCTTTGGGGTGGATGTGGAGGTGTCGGAAGGTGTCGAGAGGGGGGATATTATGTGAACGACCAATGGCCAGCATTGGTAGGATTAATGGAAACTATTCTTCAGGCAGGTCTACAGATATTACTTTGAAGAGTTCCCCAGTGGTTCGTATGGGACATTTGTCGCAGACTCGATATAATGGGGTTCCCGGGCACTTGAACAGGATTTTTGCTTCCGGTGAGGTGGGCCAGCCGACGGCTACATTACTGATAGGTTTTTTAGACCTAAGGTCGGGACAAAGTTTGGGGGCAAGGGTTGAGAGGATCCACAGCCTTGCCAGTTCGAGAAGCGGTTTGAACCCAGCGGGGTCGAGTAAAACATACTCCTTTTCTTGCAGTGACATACTATAAGGTATTTTACGGGTTGTTGTTGTTGTTGTTGTCAAGGTTTACAATAGTCGGGTATGGGGACGGATCAGATTATCAGTGCGATTAAGCCGGTGCTTTTGAAGCACGGGGTGATGAAGGCGGAGCTGTTTGGATCGGCGGCTCGGGGTGAGATGGGTCCAGGCAGTGATGTTGATGTGCTGGTCGAGTTGCCCAAAAAAACTGGTCTTTTGGATTTAATAAGATTACGTAGAGATTTGAAGACCCGGCTGGAGAGGAATGTGGATGTGGTTACGTATCGGGCCTTGAATTCGCGGCTGATTCCTTATGTGATGGCTGACACAATGAGAGTAATATGAAGAGGAGAGATCCCGATGTCTATTTGGGGCATATTGAAGATGCTATTCGAGATGTGAACCAGTATTTAGGTGACTATACTTGGGAGGAGTTTTTGGATGACGGCAAGACTCAAGATGCTGTCATGAGGAAGTTGGAGGTAATAGGAGAGGCGGTGAAAAATTTTCCCGAGGAGTTTCTTGAAAAATGGCCTGATGTTCCCTGGAGAGACATTGCGGACTTCCGCAATGTCTTGATTCACGAGTATTTCGATGTGGATTTGGAAGAGGTGTGGAACACGGTGAAAAACGACTTACCGGTTTTGGGGGAGAGGATTAGGGGAGTTCGGGAGAAGATTAAAAAAGATGCTGGTTAAAGTTAGGTCGGTGGCGAATGTGGGATTGCAAAGCTTTGGGGTGGATGTGGAGGTGGATGTGGCGGAAGCCGGATTTCCTGGATTTAATATAGTAGGCTTGGCTGGTAAGGCAGTGGAGGAAGCGCGAGAGCGGGTAAAGACAGCGATTGTCAATTCCGGCCTGGATTTTCCGCCAAAAAAAATTACAGTGAATTTGGCCCCGGCTGATTTGCCTAAGGACGGGGGAGCTTATGACTTGCCGATGGCAGTAGGAATACTCGCGGCCAGCGAGCAAGTCCCAAAACTCAAACCCCAAGACTCAATATTTTATGGTGAATTGTCGTTAGATGGATCATTGCGGGGAACGAAAGGAGTATTGCTCGTTGGATTGTTCGCGAAAAAAGGTGATGGTGTTTTTGTTCCCATCGAGTCCGCCAACGAGGCGGCAGTAGTGGAGAATATAAATGTATACCCGGTGAGAAACCTCAGGGAATTGGTGGACCATTTGAATAACATAAAAGAGATTAAGAGATTGAGTAATTTGGAGATTGGGGAGCTAGTAGACGATGTGTCGGTGGAGTTTGATTTGGCGGAAGTGGCGGGGCAGGAACAGGCCAAGCGGGCGCTGACGATAGCGGCCGCCGGAGGACACAACTTGTTAATGTGGGGACCTCCGGGGACAGGAAAGACGATGTTGGCCCGGGCGATGCCGGGAATACTCCCTCCATTAAATGTGCCGGAGGCGTTGGAGGTGACGAGAATTTATTCGGTCTCCGGCTTGTTGATTGCCGGAGAATCATTGCTCCGGCGAAGGCCGTTTAGGAGTCCGCATCATGGAATATCTCCGGCGGGAATGGTGGGGGGCGGGAGCAACCCAATGCCAGGAGAAGTATCACTGGCCCACTTGGGGGTTTTGTTTTTGGATGAGATGGCGGAATTTCCACGGTCGGTGTTGGAGTCTATGCGCCAACCAATGGAAGACGGGGTAGTGGGGATTGTGCGGGCGACGGCGCATGTTTCTTACCCTGCTAGTTTTACCCTCTTGGCTGCGGTTAACCCTTGCCCGTGCGGATATTTGGGGCATCCCCGGCGGGAATGTAAATGCACGGATAAAATGATTCGGAAGTATAGGGCAAAGATCTCTGGCCCAATTCTGGACAGAATAGATTTGCATGTGCAGGTGCCGACGGTGGAAACAAATAAGTTGACAAGTGATCAGTTATCAGCCCGCCTGCCGGACGGGCAGGTTAATCAGTTAAGTTCAAAAGTTATTAGAGATAAAGTTATTTTGGCAAGAAAAATACAGGTGGAGAGATTTGGGGATGATGGATTGTATACTAACTCTCAAATGCGCAATAAGCAGGTGAAGAAATATTGTAAGTTGGATGGGGAGACGCTGAGGATATTGAAGCTGGCGGTGGAGAAATGGGATTTATCGGCGAGGGCGTATTTCCGTTTAATAAAAGTGGCGCGGACAATTGCCGATCTGGACGAGTCGGAGAATATCGCGGTTAGATATATGGCAGAAGCGCTACAATATAGGCAACTGGTATGAAGAAATTGGCTCTAGTGATCTGGTTGGCGCTGGTCTTGCCGACTAAGGTGGGGGCACAAGAATATGAGGTAACCAGTTTTTCTAGCAGGATTGAAATATTGAGGAACACGGATTTGCGTATTACGGAGACGATAGAGGCTAATTTTAATATTCCCAAGCACGGAATTTTTAGATACATTCCAAGTAAATATAAAGTGGAGGGCAAGACTTGGGATACGCACTTGCGAGTAGAGCGGGTAAACGAGAGATACACTTTGACTCATGAGGGAAATAACGTAGTTATAAAAATTGGGGATCCCAATGTGACTTCGACAGGGCCAAAAACGTACGAGATTACTTATGTAGTTGAGAATATGGTGCTGGATTTTTCTAACCATGATGAAGTGTATTGGAACGTAACCGGAGCCGATTGGGATACAACAATTGACAAGGCGAGTGTTCAGGTGGTTACCCCGTGGGCTAAGATAATTAAATCTGACTGTTTTGCCGGAGTAAGCGGGACGAGCGATAGAAGTTGTCGAACGGTTGGGGACAGCTGGACGGCCGGGGGATTGGGGGAGGGAAAGGAGATGACGATTGTGGTGGGACTAGACAAGGAAAATCTACTGGAATGGCCTGGGTGGTGGGACAGAAACTGGCGGGAAATAGGGAAATATTTGCTGAGTTTAGCTCCGGCTTTAATTATGGGAAGTATTTGGTATGTCCGAGGGAGAGATTTAAAGTATATAGGAAGTAACGTTTATGTTAAACAGGAGGCGGCAATAGTTCGGAAGACTGGTGTGGGGGAGAGGGAACATTTGCCATTGGTGTATTCACCGATTGCCGGTTTAACTCCGGCGGAAGTGGGGACGATTATCGACCAGCGGGTAGATCTGGCTGATGTGACGGCGGAAATTTTGGAATTGGCCAGGTTGGGCTATGTCAAAATTAAAAAAGTCGATAAAGATTATTTGTTTGAGCGGACGGATAAAAATGATGAAGCTTTGAAAGACTTTCAGAAGTCACTGTTAACAAATATTACTGATTCTGTCCGGTTTGCTCCGGATGTGGGGAGTACTAGCAGACAAACTTCGCTTGCCAAGATGAAGCAGAAATTTAGCAAGTCCCTAGACGAGTTTAAAGATAAATTGTATGAGCATTTGGCAAGTGCGCGGATATTTGACGGGAGGCCGGATAATATCCGAAGGATTGTGGTGGGAATAGGAGCGTTTGCGGGTTGGATGACAATTGGGATATTTGGCGCGGTAGTTTTGGCGCAAGGGCCGTGGGGAGTGGTTCTTTTGGTCTCATCGGCAATTGCCGGAGTATTTGCTTATCAGCTGCCAAGACGGACGGCGTGGGGACATTCGTTGTATAGGCAAACGGTGGGACTCAAGTACTTTTTGGGTAAGGGGAAATGGCGGTATGAAGTTGCGGAGAAATATTTGTTTTTGGAGGAAGTATTTCCGCTGGCGGTATCTTTGGGGGTAGTGTCTAAACTGGTTTCTGATATGAAGGGACTGGGCCTGGCGGCTCCGGAGTATGTGGGTGGCTTTGGTGGAAACATTGGGAGTTTCCATAGCCAGATAAGCTCGACTCTGCCGTCTGTGAAATCGGGCGGAAGTGGCGGGTGGAGCGGGGGGTCGGGATTTTCCGGCGGGTCTTCCGGCGGCGGGGGAGGCGGTGGAGGGGGAGGGAGCTGGTGATATGTCTGAAAAAGCAACACTCGATATAATTTGTTGCAGTGAAAGAGAGGCTTTGCCGTTGGATGGGGAAGCTTTGAAAAAGGATTATTGCGAGTATGAAGATATTTGTCCGCTGGGAGAACTGAGAATGCAGCTGAGGGTGGCCAAAGGGGTGCTGGCTCGGGCGATATGCGTGTGCGGAACCGATGAAGTGGGACTAGTGAGATATGAAAAAACTTAACCGGGAGATTGGTAGGATCGGTGAACTAGCAGCTGAGGAATTTTTGGTAAAAAAGGGATTAGAAGTGGTTTTGAGAAATTTTAGTACTCGATTCGGGGAAATAGATTTGATAATGAATGATAAGAGCGTATTGGTGTTTGTGGAGGTAAAAGCTAAAAAGGGACTGGTTTTTGGGTCACCGGAGGAAATGTTTACTCGGGGGAAGTACAACAAGGTAAAACGAATGGCGACGGTGTATTTAAAGGGCCGGGACGTGCTCTGTAGAATTGATATGGTGGCGGTGGTTTTGAACGAATCAAACCAACCAGTTTCTGTAAAGCACTATGAGAATGTGGTGATGTAACTTTAGGTTTTGGGTCTTTTTGAGTATTCGGCGGCGAATTCGTCGAGCTTAGTTCCGTAGGGATTCTTTTTCTCTTTGGCGTGAAATTCGCCAAGTATTCCAGCCACCAGAGTGTCGAGTATTTTAAGTCCGATTGACCTGTCTCTACTAGGGCTGAATAAATCTGGTTCCAGTTCGGTTGCGGCTAATTCGGCTGCTCTCGTTTCTAGATTACCTAATCCTCTGGCATCGGAAAGATGAAGGACGCGGCCCCAAGCTTGGAGAAACTCGGCGAGTGACATTAAATTACTTTTATCCCCATGGAGCGGGCAGTACCCATGACCGTTTTGAGGGCACTATCTAACGAGTCGGTGTTTAGATCGGCCAGTTTTTGGGCGGCGATGTCGCGGGCTTGGTCCATCGTAAGGGAGCCTGCGGTTTCGCGGCCGGGTTTTTGGGAAGCGATTTTGAGGCCAAGGGTTTTTTTGATTATGGCGGAGACGGGGGGGAGCTTGGTGATGAAAGTGAATGACCGGTCCTCATAGACGGTGATGACTGCCGGGATGATGTTGCCTTTTTGGTCACGGGTTTTGTCGTTGTAGGCTTTGACGAAGTCCATGATGGGTAACCCGTGCTGGCCCAAAGCTGGGCCGACGGGAGGGGCGGGGGTAGCCTCGCCTGCCGGGAGATTTAGTTTGACGACGACCTTGATCTTTTTCGGGGCCATTATATTTTCTTAACTTGTAAAAAGTCGAGTTCTACTGGGGTTTCGCGGCCGAAAATGGAGACTAAAACCCGGAGTTTTCCGTGTTCTTCGTCCAGAGATTCGATTGAACCCAAAAAGTCGGTGAACGGGCCATCGGTGATTTTGACGGCCTCGCCGACGGTGAAATTGGTTTTGAATTTGGCCGCTCCCATTTGGGCAAATTGCATAATGGCGTCGACCTCGGCTTGGGAGAGGGGGGTAGGCTTGTTGCCCATACCGACGAACCCGGTAATGCCTTGGGTGGTTCTAACGACTAGCCAGGAATCGTCGTCGGCGATCATTTTGACCAAGAGATAGCCGGGGAAAATTTTCTCGCGGACTTGAAACTTTTTGCCGTGTTTGATGTGAATTTTGTTTTGAGTGGGGATCAAAAGCTCGAAAACCTTATCGGTTTGGCCGAGGGTGGCGACACGTTGGCGGAGGGCGTCGGCGACCCGGGCCTCGTGACCGGAGTAGGTGTGAACGACGTACCAGTGGACGGAATTGGAATCTGGGACGTTGGAGTTGATGATCATGTGGCCGGGGATGTTTTTGCCCCCTAGTCCACGCTCGGAGATAGCGGTAGGACTGTCGGTAGTAGTTATTTGATCGTCATGGGGAGTCATAGGGGTTATTTGAAGATTAGAGATAAGGATTTGGTGAAAGTTAGATCCAGGGCGCCGATGTAGGCGCCGACGAGCAGGGAAATAGCTATGACGATAACTGTGAGTTTGGCGGTTTCGTCGCGGCTTGGCCAGCGGACTTGTTTGAGCTCGGACAGCGTGTCACGCAGATATGCGATAGGGTTCATACAAAAAAAGAGTCTTCTCGACTCGTGTCAAGTATTATATATGATTTATGAGTTTTTTCAAGATGGGGGCGAGGAGATGGGGGTCGTGGCGGATGCGATTGAGATGGCTGGTGACTGAAAAGATTGGGGCAGAGATGACTAAAACATCAGATTTTTTTAGTGGTGTGAGCAGTCCTGGGTTCCAGCCTAGGAAGTGAGAGTGCTCATGAGAGTAATTTTGGGCTACTTTGGGATATTTAGCTTCGAACTGAGACTCGCTGAGATGAGGAACTATTATGGTATCAAAAGGGCTAGGTGTCCTGGAGTAAGTTTGAAAAACTTTTTGAAAGTCGATTGGAGAGAATTTGTGGGTTTGGTTGCGGGTTGAGACCAAGTTGGTGATGAGGATTTTATGGGCCCGGGATTTTTTTAGGGCAAGAGATATTCCTTTTGGGAGAAGGTTGGCTATGACCGAGCCGTAGATACTGCCTGGGCAGAAAATGATGTGGGTGGCGTCAGTGAGCGCCGTGAGAGCTTGTGGAGTAGCGGGTACTTGGGGATTGAGCCAGATAGAAAAAATGGAGTCGGTGGACATGGAGTGACGATCAAGCTCGTGTTCACCACGGAACTCGGAACCGGATATAGTAGAGAAGCAAATGGTGGTTGGGGAGAGAGTGATGGGGATGGCGGCTCCGGAAAATTTTAAGGAAAGTAGGTTTTCTAGATGCTTTTGGACTTGGAGAAAATCGCCGGAGTATTTTTCCAAAAGAGCATAATAAAGGGTGTAGCCAAGGTTTCTATTGCGGCCATCGGTGTAAGTGACCAGATCGGTGAAGGCTTGGATCTGGGGGAGGTTTTGATAGCTTGGGGAAATAAGGGCTAAAAGATTGCGCATCAGATCGCTGACGGCAATCACCTGGTCTCTCTCGTCTGATCTGATAGTGCCCGTTTTGCCGCCGGAGTCCATAGAGGCGGAAATGGCATTAATGTTATTAAAGCCGGCCAGGGTCAGGGCTCTGACTACTGTCGGAGCTCCGGTTCCGCCACCAATGGTAACAATGCGGGGTTGAGATTTCATTCTTGGCGACTTAGTATACCAGTATGTGGATTGGTTTAGCTTATAACGTAAAACATGAGGAAACGGGGCGGGAGATGGGGAAGCTGGTGGAGCTGGATTTTGACTCTTGGGAGGTGATAGAAGGACTAAAAAAGACGTTGGAGAGGCTGGGGCATACTGTGGCTATGGTCGAGGCGGATGAAGAGGCGTTTGATAAATTGAGAAATTTAAAGGGAAAGGTAGATATTGTTTTTAATATTGCCGAGGGCTTACATGGAGACGCGCGGGAGGCGCAGGTGCCGCTTTTTTGCGAGATACTGGGGCTAGCTTATACACATTCCGGGCCGACGACGCATGCAGTGAAGCTGGATAAGCACATGGCAAAACTGGCGGTAAAGGGAGCCGGAGTAAAAGTGCCGGAGGGATTTGTGGTCAGACATGCTGAAGTGCCTGAATTGCCGGAGGTGAAAATGCCAGTAATAGTTAAACCCAATGCCCAGGGGTCAAGTATCGGGGTGTTTGATACCAATGTGGTGAAAGAAAAGGAAAAGCTGGCGGGTGTAATAAAGGAAGTTTCCAAGGGCGGAAAGTGGGAAGTGGTGGTGGAGGAATATATCGAGGGGCGGGAATTTACGGTCTCTCTGTTGGGTAACGATCCTGTAGAAGTATTGCCGATCATAGAGCAAAAATTCGGTTTCTTGCCGCCGGGGATGAATAGAATTGCGGGATATGAGGTGAAATGGATATACGAGACGCAGTTGGCTGATATTACCGAGGCATATAGCTGCCCAGCTGATATAGATCGTGATTTGAGAGAGGAGATAGAGAAAACGTCGGTAAATATTTTTAAGTCACTAAATGTCAAAGATTGTGCAAGGATTGATTTTAGACTGGATGAGCGTGATAATTTGTATTTTTTGGAGATAAACACGTTGCCGGGGTTGAATCCCGATCCGGCCGGGCCGTCTTATTTTGTGTACGCTGCATTTAAAGCTGGAATGACATATGAGCAACTGGTTGAGAGGATACTATTGGAGGGCTGCAGGAGGTGGGGGTTGACAGAAAAGGGGTTGTGAATATAGTATCGGGGTGATGTCGGTGACTTTGGGAGAGTTAAAAAAAAGCTTTCCTGGTGATGGACAATATTATATTGGATTTAGGGCAGGGGGGATGGTTGTGATAGAAGGTAGGGGTGGGGAAAAGATAGGGGGAAAAATTTTGAAGGGGGTGGATGTGTTTGGGCGAGTTGCGAGTGAAGGTGGTGACATATCGGCAGCAGCAGCGTTGATTGCCCTGGGGGAATTACCGGCTGAAACACGGGAAGAATTTTGTTAAGGTAAAGCGTAAGGATATGTGACTTGAAACGAGCCGGTTTGGGGGAGGAGAGAGGGATGGCTTGGGTGGGGGAGGGGACCAAGAATGTAAAAGTCAGAAGAAGCAGAGCGAGACAGTAAATAACAGGTAGTTGACAACAGGTGGGGAGTTGATCCAATATGGAGTTGCGACGCATATGCGAGATAAAAAAGTGGTAGCGGGTGTGGGTTTGGCAGTATTAGTGTTTGGAGTGGCGGTGGGGGTGAGTTTGGTGCAGCAGAGGTTGGACATTAGGAAGAAGGCGGCGGGGGGAGCGGCTTCGTATTTGAAGCTGGAAAAAACATTTACGGTGAATCCGGCAGTTGGAACACTATTTGATGTATATGTGACTTTAAATACCGACGGGGTGGCGGTGGGGGCGGTAGATGCGGTGGTTAATTTTAGCCGGGGAGCGTTGGAACTGGTGGATGTGATAGTGACACCTAGGACAGGTAATGCTGGGGGTGAGCTGCGGGCGTTTTTGCCGGTAACTGGGACGACGACCAAAACATTTGATAAAGTAAAAGTGGTTGCCCAGGCAAATACTACCGGGGGAATTGTGTTGGGGGCGGTGGCGCAAGACTTAAATACTGGGGCTGTGCTTAGTGGCTTTAACGGGAGTTTGGGCACCGGTAACCCATTGGCTGTCTTGCGGTTTAAAGGGCTGACCGGGGGGACGACTAGTTTGAATTGGCAATATTCCACTGGGGCGACGAATGACACCAATATGGTAAGCGTATCGTCGCCGACGGATATTTTGGCAAGTGTAGCAGGATTGAGTGTGACGGTGGCTTCGTCTGTCACCGGGACGCCAGTGCCTCCACCTACGGGAGCGTTTCTAGTTGGGGATATTAATAGGGACGGGTGTGTCAACGTCCAGGATTACATACTGCTCTCTAATGCCTACGGGACGAATAACTCGGCTGCAGATTTGAATGGGGATGGGATAGTCAATGTCCAGGATTACATATTGTTAAGCAACAACTTTGGCCGATGTTCGTGAAAAAGATCATATTGACAAGCGATTATGAATAGTAGCACTATGGATAGTATGCGAGATTTGTTGAGGCGGCATTTGCTGGCTGCACTAGTCATTTTGCTGATGCTGCCGCTGGGAGTGATTTTGGCGCTGCGGCAGACGAGGTTGGGGAGTAAGGCAGCGGGCACGGCAATATTGTCAATTGCGCCTACTAATGTGCTGATAGCTCCGAACACGGCGGGGACGTTTGATGTCTTTTTGGATCCGCGGGGTGAGAATGTGGCGGGGATGGATGTGACGATTAGATACGATTTTAATGTGATTGGGGTAACCGACGTAACGCCGGGGGCGTTTTTCAACTCAGCTGCAGGGAGTCCTCAGGTGCTTCTTAAGGATATTACTACTGAACCGGGAATTGTCAGATATTCGGTGGCCTTTCCTTTGGGGAGCCAGGTGACTTCTTCTACAGCTGGGGTGGCGGCTACTATACGTTTTACGAGCCGGACGGCTGGTTCGACTGTGCTTGATATCTTGAGTGTATATGGGACGTTTAGGACAGTGGTGACTAACGGTCTGGGGGCGGATGTGTTGGGGACTATTAATGATGGAAATCTGATTGTGAACGGTCCGCCTACCGGTCAGGGTAGACTGTATTTTGCTGGTCCCAATCCGGCTAATCCTCAGGCAATTGGTACTACCTTTAATATGGAGGTGCGGGCGGGTACTGGAGGCCAGAGTATTGATGGCCTGGATGCAAGAATTAGATTTGACTCTAACGTGATGAGGGTAGTGAGTTTGTCCCAAGGACCGGTTTTCGCTTCGTATCCGGCGATAACATATTGTAATGCCAACCAGACGTGTGCTGCTGGCATGGTGCCGGGGCAGATAGAAATATCGGCTAATATTGGGAGTGGTGACACTGCTACGCCGGTTAACGGGGATCCGGTGATAGTCGCTGGTATAGTATTTATGCCGTTTGCTAACACTGCCGGGACGAGTATTTCATATCTTTTTAATGGAGTGGGGGACAGGAACGACAGTAATATGGTGTTGTATGGCTCGGGTACGCTCCAGGATCCGATTGATATACTGGGTTCGGTGACAAATGCCAATATCGTAATCGGAGAAGGGGGGGCTACTCCCACCAATACGCCGGTCCCGACTGTGACTGGGGCGCCGACGCTAACGCCAACGCCGGGAGCGGGATTGGTGACTTTCAGGTTTGCTTTCGAAGGAAGATTGCGGGCAGGCGTGAGCCGGGCTAAGACTGTGACTGTTATCAAACGGACGCTGCCTACTGGGACTGAGACTATATCTACGGTAAACACGAATTCAAATGGCGAGGCAGCAATCAGTGTTTCGCCTGGCAGCTATATCTTTTATGCCGATACGGCTGGTTATCTGAAACGTAGATTTGGAACGCTGACTTCCCCTGTAGTCATTGCGACGGGGCAGACGGTGGTGGACTTTACGAGCACCCCACTTAAGGGAGGGGATTTGACGAGCGATGGAATAGTGAATGCGGTTGACTATACGTCGGTGTTCTTGCAAGCCTTCTTGAGTACTAATCAGACAGTGGATTTGGACGGCAGCGGGCTGGTTAATAATTTGGACTTCAGCATCATGAGAAGGAACTGGTTCCAGGTAGACGATATATTGCAATAATGGTCAGGGTAGGCTTATGGTTGGCGGTGACGGTCTTTTTGGTGGGAGGGCTGGTGGGTACGGCCGGGGCGGCAGCAGAGCCGAGCTTAGGGTTTGTACCGGTTTCGAAGGTAATTAAGGTGGGGGAGAGGTTTACGGCTCAGATAGTAATGGATACTGCGGGAGCTGAAGTGGGAGGGGCGGATATGATGCTAGTTTACGATCCGGAGAAGGTAACTGTGGTGGAAGTGGTGCCGGGGACTTTATTTGATGATTATCCAATTGCCGCATTTGATAACGAAACGGGTAAAATATCTTTTTCCGGGATTGTTTCATCCAAAGACAGGTTGTATAGCGGGAGGGGAACTTTGGGATCGGTTACATTTATGGGGCGGGCGGCGGGGGTGAGCATTGTCAAGTTTGAATTTACGCTGGGAGATACCCGGGATTCGAATATAGCCGTGACTTATGAGCCGGGGGATATTTTAGCTAAGGTTGATAATTTGACGATAGTAGTTGGGGGCGGCGACGAAGTAGTGGAGGCGGAAGTGACCCCAACGCCGGCTGGGAATGTGAGTCCAACCCCCACACCGGTGGTTGGATTGTGGGACCGGGTGCTTATAGCACTAGGCTTAAAGAGCGGGCAGGGGTATCCCGGCGATCTGAATGGCCCGTTGGTGTCCCAGGCGCCCAAGAGAGATTTGGGGGCTACCGAGCCGGCAATGGAGACAGTGGGAGGTCAGGGGGGTAAGTTGTGGATGTGGTGGGTGCTACTGGCGCTGGTTTTGATCCTAATAATAGTGATAGGGGTAATATGGTGGAGGAGACGGCGTCGTGAAAGAAAAGAGAAGCCGGTTGTAGGAGGTACGCTTGGGAAGTGAAGATTGAGTAGCGGTGGCTCTCGAGCTGGTAATAAACGAATACAAGGCATTGAGAGAAAAATTGAGGAAACTGGGGTTGTAGACTACTGATATCCGATAGTATAATCTCGAAATGAGTCTGGAAAAACTAGAGATTCCTACCGGGAAGTATAAATGCATTAATAATGTGTTGGGGAAGGGGGTTATGATTGGTCCGGGTGACGTAAGAAATTTAAGGGAGAGGGGTACTGGTGGTGTGACTTATTCTGGAATGAGGGGAAAAAGATGTGACAATTGTCTGGCCAACTGTCCTTTAGGGGGGTTGATGGCCAGAATTGCTGAGGAGAGTAAGAGTATATATCCTGACGTGGAGTAACTGGCAGTGATTTTGCAGGCCCTGGTACATTCAGTTCGCATGAATGTACCCTGGATGGAAAGTATGTGCGTGGTTCGACTACGCTCACCACTCCTGATATCTTCGTTTCACTTCGACATCAGAACGAACCTGGTACGCTCAAAATTGACTAGAGAAAATAGGTGGAGAGGGCGAAGCGGTATTGATCTATCAACAACCTTTTGATGTGGTAGAGATTGTTGGTTTCAAAAAACAAAATTAGGGCTTGTTTATACTCGTTTTCATCAATGTTCCGATACGAAAGAGGGTAGTAGTCATGGGCAATCAAGACTGCGTTTGAAAGCATACGGGAGGTTCGCTTGTTGCCATCCGCGAACGGCTGGAGATAAGAAATTATGGCTGAAATGACCAGAGCTTTTTCCAAGGGAAATCGGATTTGGTTAACACAATCTAAAACCCGTTTGAAATATTCGGTGATTTGCCACTGATTATCCGGGGGTAGATAAGCGGTTCCCGAGATGCCTACCTGAACCTGACGAATACCCGTTGAAATATTCAGACCTGACGTTAAGGAGTTGTGCAGTTGGAGAACTGAAGACGGGGAGAGTTGTTTAAAGTCATGGGGATTTTGCAATATAGTTTCAAAAGCCGCTTTATGATTAAGAATCATGGTTGCGTCGTATAAAGATTTGCCCCGGGCTTGCCTGGCGTCTTTTATTAATCCCTCAGTTTCTAAAAGAGTGTAGGTATTGCCTTCAATTTTGGAAGATTTCCAAGATAGTTCAATGACAAATCTTTCGAGTTCCCGATAATTTGGTTTTTTGGGGAAGGGTTTGTAAATATGTTCAAGTTCTGTAAATTCTTCCGTGGTGAACAAACCGGGCAGTTGAGTAAATATTACCGGGTTGAATTGTTTTTGGACGTTTGGACGCTGGTCCGGATCAAGCTCGAAGTATCCGGCTAAGTTTATCGGTTTTAGCAGGGGGTGAGTGGAAGGAATAAAATATGAGGTGTTTCGGCCAGCTCCCCGGCCTTGGATTTGGCCGGTGGATATGAGATGTTTCAGGTCGCGGACGAGAGTGGGCTTGGAAACCGGGTAGACCGAAGCCAAAAGGGAGGACAGTTCCGCCCTGGTGGCCTGATCTTTTGTGCCTAGTATGCCAAGAATTTTTTGCAGCCTGGGAGTGTTTTTCGTCTCATTCATATGCGTTTATCGTATCATTTTGAGACGAAAGTGTCAAGTTTGCAGGCCTTGGTGGACTATGTGGGAACGTATTTCAGCCTGAATTGGAGGATGTATAGAGGGTTGGCTTTTGGATGACTAGGGGGTTGTTGTGCCTATGAAGTAGATTGAGTTTGGAGATGCCAGGGATGCGGTACCAACGATAGTTGCCGAAGGGGAGACGGGTGCCGTGTTGAAGTGTAAATGAGGCAGGTCGTCTAGGTGCTCGTGCACAAACAGCGGAGTAACGACTGATGTGGCTATAAGACAGTAAACGATTGGTTTTGTTGACATGGATATATTTTACTCTGACAATCAATGATTTGGTGGTAGAATTTAGGTATGTTAACGCTAGTACCAAGGGATTTTAAGGTTCCAGAGAGGTTAGATTGTCCGAGATTTGTAATCAGGAAATTGTGTGCGAGCGACGTGTATTTGGACTATATGGCAGTGATGTCCAGCGTTGACATTATTAAGAGGACCCGGGGTGGAAAGTGGCCAACACCGGCATTAACTTTTGAGGACGATTTGATTGACTTGGCTTGGCACCAGAGAGAGTTTGAATTTAAGAGCAGTTTCGCCTATACGGTTGTGAACAAAGAAGGAACGGAATGTTTAGGTTGTTTGTATTTTTTTAAGCCAGGAACGAGGAAAAATCCTCCGGAGAACGCAGATGTGGATGTAAGTTTTTGGGTCACCCAGAAAGGGTATGAGGTCGGTTTATATCCGGAGCTTTATCAAGTTATCAAGGATTGGCTGAATGAGTGGCCGTTTAAGAAACCATATTGGTCAAATTCCGAATTACCCTAGAATGAAAACAGCTTTAGTTACGGGGGTTTCAACTGGGATTGGGAGGGCGGTGGTACAAGCAGCTTCGTGCTTGTACTAAAGTACGATTAGCTTTGTGAACGTACTAAAGCGGTTTGTCCAACGTGTTTTTGAGCATAGAGTGAATGCGTTTCCAGCCGGCGGTTGTTTTAAAGTACTTTTCGCATTCTAGAGCGTCAGGTTGACTTGTAAAGGCAGAATAATAGATTAAATCATATGGCGCATTGGGCTTCGTAGCTTTGTTTTCTGATGAGTTATGCGATTTTAATCTGGCTTTCAAGTCGGTTGTGTAACCAAGATACAGTTTATTATTTTTTTGGCTTCGAAGTATGTAGAAGTAAAACATACAGGGCAGGATACGTTCATGTAAACTGAACGTATCAGGCTACAATTCAGGCTCGTTGTTTAAGCGAGGCAAGGTGGGCAGGATGGCTTGCTACGTTCACGAGCGGAGCGAGCTGAATGTAGCAGGCCTGGATGGAAAGTATTCGAACCTGGTACGCTCAAATTTGAATAGCTGGAGGGTTAGTGGATCTAATGGCTCCGAGGGTAGTAAGGGGTGAGGCTGAAGCGTATTCTTCCGGCGTTACTCCATAGGCGTGCAGGTCATAAGGGAAGCCAACGCTAGCACGGTAGATGATTTTTAGTCTGGAATCCGGGTCGTATTTGGAGAAATCGGATGATAGGATAAGCAGATCCACATCGCTGTCTTCTTTGTTGGTGCCGGCTGGTAGTGAGCCGTACAAGATGGCTTGGTCCACGGAGACATACTTTTGTAGGCGGCCTAGGTATTGTTTGATTAGTGGGGTAATTGTTGTTTGATCCATATAAAAACCTCCTGGGTTTTGGAGTAAGTAGGCTCGACTGATTCTTTGGAGGTGTAAACGAACCTTTGGAAGTCGGGATAGCGGACACGCCAAAAGTGGCGGGTAATTTCTGCTAGGTCTTCAAGCCAAATTTCAGGGAATTTTAATGTGGTTTGACGAGCCAGAGCATCCAGATTATGGGATTTGGGTGGAAGCTGGTTTGCAAACTGGACGATGCAGCCCTTTAGTAACTTTTCTAGAGCTTGGTGGCAGCAGTAGACGGCCATAGAGTATCTGGAACCGTTGTAAAGAAATTCAGCGTCTTTTAGACTTTCTTCGGCTTGATCCAGCCACGTCTTGGCTTCGTCTTTCATGGACTTAGTATACCACGGCTGGAATTACAAGTTTTTGCAGGCCCTATTGGACGTAATCAGGAACGCTTGGGTGAATCTGAATAGCTTTGATTTTGGGATGGAGGGGGTGGGGAGGCTGCTGAAACCGGAATTGGCTTTTGCGTAAATAGGCGGGAGGGGATAGAATTCGGATGGTATGGATATTGAGGGACTACGGAAGTTTTTGATTGATTCAAACAGGGCTGGTTATGCCGGAGGGGAGGAGAAGAAATGGATTAAGGAACCGGACGGGTCGACCCGGATTCCATTTGAGAAGGGGGAGTGGAGGTCAGATGACCATTTTTACGGTGGTGAGCCGTATGTGGGAATGATGATTGTTTCTTATGAAAGCCGTGCGGTTTGGTCAATGATTTACTACGGCTGGGTGGTGGAAGGTGTGGAAGCGGAGGCTGTATATGGGATATTGAGAGGTGCGTTGATGCAAATGCCGGAGGAATACCCATACCGAGGGCCGCAGGAGTACAAACGGGGCGACTTTGTATACCGAAATAAGTGGGATGGAGAGTTGGACAGATTTTCAGGTGAAGAGACGATTGAGCAAAGGGGAAAGCTGATTTACAAGGCGGATTACCGTGGAGGAGAGGTAGATAAAAGGAGGGGAGTATGAATACAACTAAGGACGCTTCGGGTAAAGCAATTGTGGATTTTATGGGGGCAGTTCTTCCCGATGGTAGGAAAATAGAAGATTTATTAAAGAGGGGTTTTACTGACAGTATGGTTAATGTATTGAGGGAGTTTGGGGTCATGGGGGTGGTTACGTACGTTGGTGGCACATTGATTTTAGTATTCTTCCCTTTTCAATCTGACTTGAATAGGCAAATATTGTTTGCTTTTACAGGTCTGTTTCTTTTATCTCTTTCTACTTTTATTTCGTACTTTCGCATTAAAGCTCATAGAGAAAGAGAGAAGGGATTAATAGAGATGACCCAGAATACTGGGAATAGACTGGCCGAGCAGTTGGGCAAAAATATGTCCAGCGAACAGGTTGTATCAATAACCCAAACAATTTGGCAGGACCAAAAGGATCTTATAAGTGCAATATTTGGATTTGCTGGATTAGGAGGTAGGGCAAACGATGAAGTTGAAAGATAAATTTGCAATTGTTACGGGTGCGTCTACAGGGATTGGGAGAGCCGTGGCGGTGGAATTGGGAAAAAAGGGATATATGGTTGGATTGGTAGCCAGGAGAAAGGAAAAGATGGAGGAGACGAAGAAGATGGTTGAGAAAGTGGGGGGCGTGGCAGAAGTGTTCGTTTACGACCTGGCTAATGTGTTACAAGTTACTAATTTGATACAGAAAGTTAAGGAGTGGACTGGCAGATTGGATGTTTTGGTGTATGTGGCGGGAGTGTGGCATGGTGAGGGAGAAGTTTACGCTGGGAAAGAATTTGCCACTTTTGACCAGAAAGTGATTTTGGATACTTATGCGGTGGGATTTACTGCCCCGACACTTATGGTTCATGGATTGTTACCAATAATGGGTCAGGGGAGTGTGATTGTGAACTTGTCCGGTACCTTTGAGAATGGAGCCAAGGGTTGGTTGCCATACTTTGCGTCTAAACGGGCACTGGAGGACTTTACTTTGGGTCTGGCGGAGGAGTTAAAGGATAAGGGAATAAGGGCGAATTGTGTGTCGCCGTCGGATACGGCGACGGAAGAATACAAGAAATATTTCCCGGAGGACGCTAAGGACGCCAACTTGGTTGAGGATGTAGCTAGGGTTATTGTCGAGATGATAGAAAGTGGGGAGAGTGGAAAATTTCTGGGGATAAAGAGGGGGAGATCGACTTTTGAGGCATTTCACAAGTAGCTTGTAGATATGTTTTGCAAAAAAGATGAATTCTCCTGTTAGGAAAGTCAGCAAGCCAAATACACCAATTCTTTGGTTTGATACGGGGTTTATTTGGAGTCGCCGAAACGATTTAAATTTTTGGCAACAACTCTCCACTGTCATTTTGGGTAGGAAAGTAATTGTGGTTGACACTGGGCAGTTCACAGAAATACAGGAGCGTTATTCATCGAAATTTACTATGAATCCAGAGTCGGAACTCTTGCTTAGACGGTATGAACTCTTAGTTCAAGACTACTCTTCGACGGATCATAACAGTTTTCTTAGTAAACAAATCTCAAGAGCCATGAAAGCATGTGTCGAGCAGAAGGACGAAGTAATATATGATTTTTATGATTTGTTTGACCCACTAATTAACTTTTTGACGCCTTTTTTGGATATCCAAAATAGATTATTTAAGAGAAGGTGGGGTACTCCAAGTGCTTTCAAATCACTTAGTAAAAGCATGGCCGATGATTGGGAATCCCTAGGTAGTCAAGCTAAATCTAAGAGGATTAGCCTTTTGAAACAGCGAGAGCTAGAGTTACTTGGTCTTCACGAAGCTCTTAAGAAGGTGATTGAATCCGGTGACCAAGTTAAGATGGAAAACTTAGTGAAACATCACTTAAGGAATTGGGAAAATGCATCAGGTGAAAGCAGTATTGATTCAATGCTTGGATTTTTCAAGTCGCCATATTACAAGACTATTCCTTATATTGAAATTCATTCTTGGCTCATTTCTGACCTAATGACATCTAACAAATCAAGGAAATTTAATCGGGGGGACTACTTTGATGTTGTAATGATTTCTATGATGTACCCTTTTGCAGATTATATGGTGGTGGATAATGATATGAGGGATCGTATTGTTGATAAGCTTAAATTCTCTAAGAGGTACCCAGAGTTTACATGCAGTCTGATAGCTCCTGGAGAAGTGGATGAATTGTTAAGAAAACTATGACTGACTTTTTAGGGATAGAGGGTTTCATTGCTCAATTTTAGTACTTTGTACTGCCAAATAGGGGGTATGGCCGCAAATGAGCCTCGTCGGGTAGGAGATATACTACTTCCCTCCTCCTAATACGAAGATTGGATTTTTAGAAAAAAGTCGGGTCTTACGGTTAGTCTATGAGACTGTAGTTAAACAGTGAAAGAGTAACTTAAGATTTTATTTCCATGTCAGAATCGTTTGTTGTAGGTATAGAAGTAGGAGTGGGAGAATAGTATTCAGGAATATTCATGTTCTCTTCAGGACAGTCTGGAGGAGGAACTTGGGCAAAGTACTTTCTCCAGTCCTTTATTTCCAGCCCCTTATCAAACGCATCAAAGTATAAATCTTGGTTTGCCCACCTTTCCTCCTGGAACTTACTCATTAATTCTGTTGGACTACCTTCAAACTGGAATTCCGTGCCGGTTTCTTTGGCCTTGTCTCCTGCTTTATTCATATCGCTGACTACCTTGTAATATTTGTAATACGCTTCATACATGGCTAGCTGATACTTCCCGGCAGTCTTTACGTAATCAGGAGCAAGAAGTTTGAAATCCCAGCGATTCATAAAGGCACTTTGTTTGTCTAACCAGTTTCTCTCCAGCTCGATATACTTGTCGGCAGAAGTTAAGAGTACACCAAGGTCGCCGCTAAACTGCTCAGCAGATGGTGTTGCTCGACCTGACACAGCAGCTCCAAGTGCCAGATGAGTATTTCTGACTTTGATAAGAGTGGGATTCACGCTGTTGCAGCGATCGTTGAATAATTTCCAACCCTCTATGGCCAACGAGTGGTATTTGTATGTGTATATACCAAGTCCTAACGCTCCAACTAATAAAGTTGCCAATATAAATTTAAATATCAGTTTCATAAATTATGGGTAGATTCTAACACTCTAGGGTCAGTTTACGGTATACAATTTGTTTTGGATGGTTGTCATTGCAGAGGGGGGTATACCCGCAAAATGAGCCTCTTCCCCACGAGGTACTTCCTCCTACCCAAACACATCTTTCAGACAGTTTTCTAATTTCAAAAAAAGGATGCTTATTTTCCAAAATCAAATACCACCCTATATTTTTTGGAAAAATAACAATTTTCCAATTAGTAAAGTATTTATTTTCTATGGCTAACCTGAGCCTGTCTAATTGATCTATAATTAACCTATGAAAAATAAAGTTAAACCGACAGAGAAACAGAAACTTGCAGTGATGGGGATATTGCAAGGCAAGTCAGCCAGAAGAGCCATGATTGACGCTAAGTATACGGAGGTATCAGCATCACACCCTAAGCAGAACCTCATCGACAGGCCAGGGGTGCAGTCCTATGTGGCAAAACTGGACAAGGCCTCCCAGGCAAAGTTTGGCATATCCCTGGAAAGTAAGATGATTGACACCACTCTGGAAGGCCTGGAAGCCACCAAGCTATTCGGGAAGGATGCAGTAAAGCATCCGGACTGGGGATCCAGATATAACTTCCTGAAACTGGTGAGTGATGTCACTGGTAAAACTAAATCCTCAGAGCCAACCTCAGAAACAAACCAGCAATATAATTTCTTCCAAGTCAACACAGTCGAACGAGAGGCTTTCCATAATAAATTGAAGGAGTTTTTAAGGAAGAATAATGACAAAGAATAAAAGCGGTTGCGGTTCAAAGGGGGAAGAAAGGTGAGCGTGGGGACAGAGCTACCGCTGTGTGCAAACTTTTCTAATTATTACTTTAACAAGAAAGTTTTACTATTTATTTTGCTTCTTTCCTTTTATAAGTTGGCATAAAATACAATTCTGCTTCCACTTCCTTATTCTTTTTCTCCAAATACAGCTCCGGGTTTTGCTTAACCATCTCCACCAACTCGCTCACAATATTGTTCAGACTGATTAAAAACACCAGCTTCTTCTTCTTCTTTTGTGGCGGTTCTACTGTCTGGTCTTTTGGAAGTTTGTGAGCCTTTTCTCACTGTGACTTAGACATTCCCGTAAACATCTGAAAACCCGCTATACCGTCTTTTCCAATTAGGTCTTCCATAAGTTGCTTCATACGGCTCATGCTGCCTCCTTTTTTGGATATTCCGGTTTTTTCCGAAAGAAAATTACCTGTGTTTTATCAGATTCCCTTTCCTCAAGTAGTCTTCCCTCTTCCTTTGCTTTTTTGTTTAATTTATCAATGAATTGCTGAGTAGTAAGTTTTTTCACTCGTATCCTTTCTCATCCAGACATCTTTTTCTAAGACTTTGATACTGATCGAATGTAAAACTCGCTCCCTTTGAAATTGCAGTATTTGCTAGATCAGAGGCATATTTCCAACACACTTTTCTGTCTTCGGTTGGCCGCCATTGGAACCAATAAAACAATCCAGTTAGTAAAAGTAGGATAAGAATAGTTAATAATTCCTTATATTTCATTTATAACTTAAAAATTATATTTTCATTCCATTTTTGAGTAAACATTGGTTGTACCAACCCTCTACTGTTTTTTGTGAAGTTAAACGGTGCCACCAGCCCCATTTGGCATCCCAGCGGTCTTGCAATGGGTTTGGCATCCAATCTTTTCCCCAGGCCCACTTGTCGTCTCCGCTCCGATTACTTTCATTTCTATATTCGTCTATAGCGAAGGATTTTTGGTAACACTCTTTCCTAATTTTTGAAGTTCGCCATTGAAACCAGTAGAACCATACGGAAGCAGCAATAACTAGTAGGGCAAGAATTAAATAGACCGGCCCATTGTTTTTCATGGAAGTATTGAGAGTATTTTACCATTATTGGCTGATTATTGGGAATTATGCAGAACTAATGCTGAATAATTACAAGGTTTTTTGTCCACAGTGATAAAATCGGCAAAGATGAAGATTAAGTATGAAAATGGATATCAATAGCCATCTGTCCTATCTTTCCTATAAAGAGGATTGCTTGAAAAAAGGGATAGTCCCTGAACCTGAAATCCCCTTAGAAATAAGTAATAATCCATACGTTCTTGGTTCCAAGGCCGATATTTACCCAGCACAAGAAGTATTACCTTCCAATACAATATCCAAACGATTTATGGGGGAGAACAGGCAAAAGATTATTGCCCTCATTGAAAACTCAGGTTTGAAAAGGAAAAACCAGATCAAAGTTTATTTGAATAGGCTCAGCGGCTTCGATTACGTAGCTGTGGGTGGACTTATAGGAAAGAAATACCAGCCAAAAAACCGGTCCAGCCTAAGAAATTTGGAGTTTAGAGTTAGGAAATTTCTTAAACCAGGTTTTTATATAGAAACCGAGAAAAATAAGCCTTACCGAAGAAAGTTGATTTCTCTAACTGATTAATTTCGAGAGAAAATAATACTTAGCTTCATTTCTTCTGCGTAATCTAATACCACCCTCCCTGGATTTTTTGAAAATAGCCTTGATTTCTAACGCTTCCAGTAGTGACTTCTAACTTTTGACCCGATTATCCTGTGGAAATATGAATATGGGTGAATCATCAAATGTTTATGAAAGTGAAGACGAGCAAATTGCACCGATTTTGTTGACACGTCTGGGAAGAAATGTAACCGATGAAGAGGTGGTTGAGGCTAAATTTAATTTAAGTGGTTTTGCCAAAGTGTTGTTAAAGATGGCGATGGAGAGGAAGTATGGAAGGGCTAATAATTAGAGTCGTTATTCCCATCTCTGATTTCCCCAGATTCAGGATTTCTAACCCTTTTACTGGCAGGGTGTCGTATCGGAAAACTATACGGGGAACATGGGACCTTCTGGAAAAGCGTTTTACCTCCGTTTGCAAGGCTGGCTCGGGGCATAAAACGGCTGTTTTGGTAAAAGATGGCTTGGGACACATCAACGAAACTTATGAGAGTTCAAATCCCGGATACCTGGGCTTTGCGGCGAGGTGCTTCTTGGAAGAGTTTATGAAATCCGGTATGCGGAGGAGGTTGGAGGTTGACTATCCACCTACTGATGAAATATGAATAGCTATAAAACCAAAGATTTGTATGAGGCGGCGTTGCTGTATGCAATTGGTGTACGACTGACTGGACTTGAGGGAGAGCCTAGACAGTTATGGTTTGTGTTTGAGAGACGGGAGGATACACAGCGATTGGCAGATTCCTACTGGGCAGGGGAGGTGAAGGTTGTAGCCAAACGATATGCCGATGCTATTCGATCGTTAAAGGATAGGTTGTTTGCGAGGGGGTAGAGATTAGTATGGAGATGAATATAAAAAGAATTGCTTTTCAGGACTGGCGAATAGAAACGCTGGAAATTCAGATTAGGCCGGTGGTGAGAGGGGATAAGATAAGAGCGTTTGTGGTTTGGACTTTCAAGACTTCGAAGGGAGATTTGAAAATAAGAGGCGGGACAATCAAATTAAAAGAGTTGCCAAGTGGAGAGGAGCTGCTATCGTTTGACGCTCCGGCATATAGAGCTGGCCCTCGATATTTCAAGTCCTTTTTTCTGGAAAGCGATGAGTTTCGTCGGATTTGTGCGGAAACGGTTAAGTTTTACTGTGAACAAACCGGCGAGGTTCCGCCGAATTATATTTTTTTGGATGGAGATGGCCAGAGATAGTAACCATAATAGTAACTATATGGTAACGGTGACTATATGGTTACAGTAGCTATCTCTTGTAAGAAATGAGTATTAGTTATATAACAGTATTAGTGTTTTAGAACTGAAGATGAATATGAAAGCGGTACTGTATGCCAGGGTGTCCAGTAGAGAGCAGGAGCAGGGGTATTCATTGGCGGCACAGACAAAGTTGATTAAGGATTATGCGGAGAGGAACGGTGTTGAGATAATTAGACAATTTGTTTGTTCAGAAAGTGCAAAGGAGGATGGTAGGAAGGTATTTTCCGAGATGGTTGAGTTTCTAAAAACGAAGCCAGACGTGGAGCTTTTGCTATGCGAGAAGGTCGATAGACTTCTAAGGGGGAATCTGAAAGACAGAGTAGAAGTGGACGACTTGGTGAGTAAGTATGAAAAGAAAGTAGTGTTTGTAAAGGATGGCACGTCCTACTCTGGGGATTCAAAATCGACGGAAAAATTGACTTATGGAATTCAGGCAGAGCTGGCGAGGTTTTACCTAAATAACTTGTCTGATGAAGTGAAAAAAGGTTTGACGGAGAAGGCGTCCAGGGGTGAGTATCCGGGTACTCCGCCGTTTGGCTACGTGAGGAAGGAGGGTAAGATTTTAGTGCATCCGGAGACTTCGGTGGCAGTGAGAAAGGCGTTTGAGTGGTACGCCTCCGGTTCTTACTCGATAAGGCAGCTTAGGAATAAGCTGGTTGCGGAAGGGTTGGCAACTAAGCTAAACAAGGGGATATTGGGAAGCAGCGATGTGGGCCACATGCTAAGAAATCCGTTTTACTATGGGGAGTTTAGGTGGAATGGGAAGGTTTACCCCAGTAACAGTACTTATGAACCGTTGATGAGCAGGGATTTGTGGAATAGAGTGCAGGAAACATTAGATGAGCAGAATAAACCCAGGACTCGGAGGCATAACTTTAACTTCACCATGTTGTTGCGATGTGGGGAGTGCGGGTACAGCGTGACGGCGGAGAAGAAGACTAAATTTTACAAGAAGACTGACAGGAAGGCCGAATACACTTACTATCATTGCACTAGGCCCGATTACGGACGGATAAAATGCCATCAGAAGCCAATTACGGAGGAGGAGATGGTGGGCCAACTTACTGGAATTGTGGATTCCATTTCAATTACGGAGGAAGTGGTGGAATTGATGAAAAGTATTCTGCGAAAGGGAGTTGATGAGGAGCACGTGTATCACACTCAAGCCATTGAAGCTCTAAGTCAGAGATATAAGGAATTTCAGGAGAAAAAGCGGAGGTTGCTGGATGGGTATTTGGATGGTGCCGTTAAAGAGGCAACATACCAGGAGAAGGATGAGGAATTGGAAAGGGAACTAAGGGAGGTCGTGGCTCAAAGAGAGAAGCACGAAAGTGGAAATAGAGTCTACTATGAGCAAATTGAGAATTTCATTGAAGTGTGCCACCGGGCTCCGGAACTATTCAGAAGTTCCAGTCCTAAGCTAAAACGGGAACTTTTGAGGTATGTTGTATCGGACCTCCGGTTGATAGACGGAAAAGTCCTATGTACCTACAAATTTCCGTTCTCGGAACTTCTGAAAACAAAGGAAAATGGTAATTGGCAGGGGCGGAAGGAATCGGACCTTCGTCATTGGTTTTGGAGACCAAGAGCCTACCACTGACTGACGCCCCTATGATGATAGGATTTTAGCATTTTTGACGGTGGGCTTGACGGGTGGAGTAAGATTGAGAATGTGGCGTGTGGGCTAATAGCCATTGCATCGGCTAAGTAGGGGGAGTAGTATTCTGGCTGGTGGGAGCAGAGATTACTTGTCAGAGAGTGTGGATTTCAAGGTTGGATATAGCAAAGTTGCTGCGGGCTTTATGGGGGCAGGGAGACGATAAAGCGGTGCGGGCGGCGAGGATTTTGAACCAAGTGAGGATGGTTCGGGAAGAGTGTCCGTTGGCTGGGAAGAATGGATGTGATCCGGCGAAATGCCCGGCGGGGTACATAGTGGAGATGGGTAGGGAGTGATTTTGGTGTTGACAAATGTTAATCAGTGAGAGATTATTGCAGCCATGGTGAGGCGGTTTCCTAAAGCGCAAAATTATCTGGACACGGTTGATTGGATGCGCGCGGATGAGCTGGATAGGATTGCCCGGGAGCTTCTAAACGATGGGGCGTTTTTTGAAAGAGTGGACGATGTATTGGGGCGCAAGTTCCGGCACGGGAAGACGGAAACGACGGGGATGGACCGGGACGGGAGGTTGGCCAAGATTCGTCGGGAAACCCTCCAAGGGAAGTGGTTTAGATACATGATTGAGGGGGCTAATGGGCAGTGGTACGAGCCGGAGGAGAAAATTTGGGTGTTGGCTATGGTGGAACTCTTTCGGAGGAGAAAGAAGACTACTTGAGTTTAGACGACTCCTTGTGAAGCTGGTATTTTCGGCAGTGGCGGCAATATTTTTTTAGCTCCAGCTTATCGGGAGTGTTGATTTTGTTTTTCTGACTAAGGTAATTTTGGGACTTGCAGACCGAGCAGATAAACGCGAAATATTGACGGGCGCCTTTTTTAGCCATGGGGGGATTTTAGTTTAAAAGGCACTCCCTTGGCAAGGGGGAGTGCTTTTGGGATCAGTTTCTATTTATTGCAGCGGTTGAACTTGGTTGGGGTCTAGCGGAGATGCAACCGCTGGAGCAGCGGGAGTTGCCGGAGTTATCGGTACTGTCGGAGCCGCGGTGGCTGTAGTACCCATAGTCATGTCTGGAATTGATGCCGGAATCACTGGAGGTACGGGAGATATGGCTTCCATTGGTTCTGCCGAAGTTGAGGTGATGGGCATGGCGGCAGTACTAACGGCTGGGTTTTCGGTGCCGCAATTTTGGCAGACCCAGACTTTGGAGCCGTCGGTAAGCGCGACCTCTTGGCAGTTGACGCACTTGATTTGAGATTGATCCAAAGAAATCACCGCCTTTCGTTAATATTCAATGTTTAATATTTAGTGTTTAATAGTATTTATAATAAACCATCCTTGACGTGGTTGTAAAGACGGGTGATCATGGATGTATGGAATTGGGGTCGGGATTGTTTAATCTGTCGGGGATGAGTTCGCCTGTGGCTATTGTGGACCAGGTGATTTCGGAGGCGATTCGGGTTACGGCGTCCGACATACTTTTGGAGCCGGAGGAGAAAGAAGTCCGGGTGAGATTGCGGGTGGACGGGGTGTTGCAGACTTACGGGACGATGGCCCACGGGGCATATGACCAGGTGCTGTCGCGGATAAAAGTGCTGGGTAACATGGATGTGACGGAAAATAGAAAGCCCCAGGAGAGTAAGATCCGGGTGGAAGTGGAGGGACACCCGTATGTCCTGCGGGCGGGGATTGTTACTACTAATTTTGGCCAGATGGCGGCCTTGCGGGTGTTGGACTTGCCTCAGTATACACAGTTTACTCAATTGGGGGTGTCTGAGGCTTTAGCTTCTAAAATTAGAAGTAATATATCTGGTCGATACGGATTGTTTTTAGTGTGCGGGCCGACGGGGTCAGGGAAAACGACCACGGTTCACGCGTGCCTTAAGCACTTGAATACGGGCGAAGTAAATATCATGACAATTGAAGACCCGGTGGAATATGTCATGCCGGGGGTGAACCAAATTGAGGTGGGAGAAGATGTGGGATTGGATTTTGTCCGGGGTTTGCGGCAAATATTGCGACTGAACCCGGATATAGTTTTTGTGGGGGAGATTAGGGACGCGGAGACGGCTAAAATTGCGGTTCAGGCGTCTCTTACGGGCCATCTGGTGATTTCCACAATTCATGGGAGAAATAGTGTGGGGGCGATTTATAGACTTTTGGACTTGGGAATAGACCGATTTATGATCAACTATGCTTTGCGGGCGGTGGTGTCGCAGCGGTTGATGCGGCGGATATGTGAGCATTGTAGGGAAGATTATCGGGCGACGCCTGAGGAGTTGGCTCTGTATGCCCGAGAGACGGGCAAAAAACCATTGCAGCTCTTAACAGGCCGCGGCTGTGAAATGTGCCACCAGAGCCGGTTTCGCGGCCGGGTGGGGATATATGAGATGCTGGAGATGGACGAGGAGACGCGCCAGCTGATTTTTTCGGGAGCGGATGAAGAAGTGTTTAAAAAGGAGCTACTTAGGAAAGGGTTTAAGACTATGAACGAAGAGGGAATAAGACTGGTGGACGAAGGAGTGACGTCCATCCCCGAGTTTATCCGGACGATGTATGATGCCAGATGAGCGCTTGGGTTGACATGTTTAATCCTATAGTCTATACTGGGGCGGATGGGTAAGTCTGAACGGGGTTATGATGCAGAGCAAAAGGCGAGAGAGGCTGCCACTAAGGCAGTATGGAGGGCTCGGGCTCGTGAGGAAGCAGTGGGGTTTGTTGTCAACTCGGTGGCATTTGGAGCGGCCGCAACTTTGTGTGTGGCGGGAAGAACTTGAGGGCATACAAACGCGGCCGAAATGGCTGCAGGTGCAGCGTTGGGATGTGCTTTTAACATTATGAAACATGTCAGGGAATTGAGGTTTATTGGAAAAGAGAAGTTCGAAGGTTCTGTGCTGGCCGATTTAGTGTTTACTGCTGGGCCACTTGGTGTGGCGATGGTTGGTGTGGGGTTTCAGGCATATGAGGTGTTTTTGCGCCATCAATATTCGTATTTTTGGTCAGGACTGATCTTTGCATTGGGAGCCGATATGGGATTGAGTGGAGCGACCCACAGTTTATTTGGGATAGCGAAGTTAGAGGAAGACTAGTGGCGGAGCGAGGGTAAATTGCTGATTTGGTGAGGTGAGCCTGGGCTGGGAATCGGACCCAGGACCTCATTCTTACCAAGAATGCGTTCTGCCACTGAACTACCCAGGCTGGTGGATTTGATTTTACGGGGGGGGAGGGGTTTTGGGAAGAGGAGAGAGATTTTAATTCGTGACGAAGAACCAAACTTTGGCTACACCAGAGGCTCGGTTTTGGATGCCGCTTGGTCCACATATTAAAGGAATGTTGCATGTGGTTAAGTGGGTTTCAGAATCATCCGAGGTGGCAGCGATGGAATGCCAGCCATTTTGAAGTTTATTAAGATCGATTAGGACAGGCTGGAGTGATGTTATATTCCCAGGTTGAGCTAGAAGCACTAAACCAGCGCGGGCTTGAACCTGGGGCCAAGTTCCGGTCGCGGGAATAGCGTGACTTTTGTCCATTGCAATTGTGAGTTTGCTACTAGTTTCTTGAGAGGCTCTTGCTCGGAAGGTATAACCTGATGGGTAAGCACTCTTTGAAAGTGGCCTAAGAGGCACACAGTCTATCACGGCGACAGTATATCCGGCGTCTGTATACCAACCTCTTCCTGAAAAAGACGAATATCTAGTTGATCCGGGGCCGGGATTATTACAAAGCATTTGACCAGTAACAGCGTCGGCGTGGGCCGTGTCTGATGTACTACCATTTGCTACTTGAAAAGGAACTGCGCTGGAATTGAGGAATTCCTTGCCGTCAAGAGTATGTGAAACCGAGCGGAGTCTGAATTCGTGCCATTGATTACTCAAGCTGTTGGTATCAAAGTTTACATCGAAGTTAAATGCACAGTTTGTGCTAATTGAACCGTCGTATGGACATCTGGTATTTGTACTAACATAACGTCTTGTATGACTTTCGTCATAAACCTCGACCGTTGATAAAGTACTAGGGTTATCGTGCATGACGATACGGATGTTGAAGTTCATGGTTCCTGTAACCTGTTGACCCAAAGGAACATTAGCGGCCCAGTGCACATGTCCGTAACTTGGCATCCACCAGCCTTGCAGTTCGATTGGAATTCTTCTTTGATCAAAAGCTACTTGGCCATTGACAAGGTAAGGGGGCGACTCGGCACACCAGAGGCCACCGCAGTCTGATGTTGACCCGGGTGGGGGGTTTGGAAAGGTGCCGGGGGGGAGAGTGGGGCCGGGGGTGGAGGTGGGACCAGATGTCGGAATGGGGGTGGGGGTACGAGTAGGTGTGGGGATACTAGTGGTGGGGGTAGGACCGGTAGAAGTCGGGGTGGGGGAAGAGGGGGGAGAGGGAAGGAAATTGACACGCCAGATGAGGTAGTCAACCCCATTGACCATTGAGTCGGTGTTGAAGTCGGCTGGCGAAGTAGTTAGGCCGTAGTCGCGAGCCCAAAGGCCCAGATCTACTAGATCCACATCCCCATCGTGATCGGCGTCACCTGGGAGAAATGAGGAGGTGGGGGCGGGGGATCCGGTAGGAACGGAAGTGGGGGTTGGGGTGGAGAGAGGATTGCCGGAGATGGGAGTATTCATGACGGATTGGATTTCGGTGGATGATAACTCGCGGTTGTAAATTCGAACCTCGTCGATGATGCCGGAGAAGAAATCGTTAAAGCTGGAACCCGATGGATGAGCACCAATATATATAGTGTCGGTGACCGAGCTAGGTTGGGCCCCAAAGGGAGAGGCGAAAGTAGTGCCCATCCATGTGCCGTCGAGATAAGCTCGGAGATTGCCGGTGCCATCATAAGTTACCGCCAGATGGTGCCATTGGTTATTGGGAATTGTGCCGGACCAGATATCATCCCGGGTGCCGTCGTAGAAGCCGACTTGGCCGTTGGCCAGGAAAAAGTGACGGTTGGGGCCGACGGAGACGATGGTTTCCCGAGAGCTGTTAGTGGGATTGTTGATCCAGGCCATAAAGGTGTAGGGGAGGATAGTAACGGAAGAGTCCTGGGTGCGGCTGGAAGTGCCGTTGAATGATAGGCCATTTGAAAACTTGCCGGTAGTCCAGGTAGTGTTGGAGAGGGCGGCGTGGCGGGAGTTGCCGGAGGTATCAAAAGCGGTGGTGCCGGAGCCTTCGTTGAAACTGTATGCGGCTAGTTGGTCTGGAGCGGCAGAGTCGGTATTGTATTGGTCGGATTTGGCCCACCAGATGAAAGTTGCACTTCCGGGGAAGTCGGCGCGGGGATGGTCGGAGTTGGCGAAGGAATGAATTTGGGCGGCTTGGGTGTCTGACAAGGTTCCGGTTCCGGCGGCAACCCAATAATAATCGGAATTAGGCTGGCGACCTGAGCCTTGGACAAGGGTAGACCCGATTAGAAACGGCGCTTGGGCAGGTATGGAGCTGGTAGAGGTGGTAACGAACTGATTTCCATCAACACTGATTTTTAGTTGGGTGGGAGTCCAGGCGGCGATAATGGTTTTGGTATCGCCGATGCTGAAGGATTGAGTAGCTGATGCGTGGATAGTGCCGCCGGAGCCACTGTTGCGGGCGAAGTGAAACTGATCCGTTCCGACGTCGTAATACACAAAGAGGTCCTTGGGGTCAGATTCGCTCATGTCCCAGATGATGGGGTCTGGGGAAAGAGTAGTAGTTGAGGGGAAGCCCACTTTCATTCTCACTGCGACCCAGCCTTGGGTGGGGTTTATGAGATTTGTTTCCGGGAGCTGGGCGGAGTCGCTACTGCGGGAGATATTGGCGCTGGAGTCGGCGTTGTAAGTGACGCCAGAGGTACATAGTGAGCCCGGAGTAGTACAAGACGTTTGGGCCAGAGCGATTTGTGGAGAGAAAAGCTGGGATAAAAGCATGAGGAGACCCGCTAAACCTAGGGCAAATACGAGTATCGTTCTCATTTGGAGTATCTCTTAAGTAAAAAGGTTTTTGGGGGGAGAGTCAAGAGGGGTTACTGTCTGATGGTTCCGGTGACGGGATCGTAGCCGCCCTGGATGAATTCGTAGTCGGACCAGGGGATGGAGCTGAGAGCGCTGAAGGTCAGGCCCAGATTTTGCCACGCGGTTTTATTTAACTCAAGCTGTACCCGGTTTCCTGCGCCGGTGTTGTCTCCTACAGTGCAGCCGTAAGTTTGAAGGGCCCTGGCTATTACTAGGGCGGGTGGGGTTAGGCCTTTGGTTGAGAGATTTACACTGGGTTTGATGCGGGCGACAATGCCTTCGGGGACGATGCCGCCTTTGGCACCTTCGTCACCGGACATCGGCCAGTAGTGGTTGGCGTAATTGGTTCCAGTGGCCCACCAGAAGCACTCCAGGCGGTGGTTGATGGCGCCGGCTTGGACCTCGTCCACCCGGATGGCGCGGGCGGGGGGAGGGATACCTCGGTGACCGAAATTTAAGACTGTGGTATAGCCGGTGACTCCGAAAGCTAGGCCATTGGAGTCCAGAACGTAATGCTTGAATGATGCATAAGACCAGGAGTTGCTGGTGCTGTTGTATACGGCTTTCCACATTTCTATGACCTGGTTCCAGCCCCGATCGTAGACGATGAGCGCTCCGTCAGAGCCCGATGCTGGTTTGGCGCCAAGAGGGATACGGTAAGGGATGGTAACAGTGACGGGATTGTTGGTGACTGGGTCTATGTAGGTGTAGTTGTAGTTATAGGTGGGGTCGGAGGCGGTAGCCCAGTAGATGGGGTAGCCAAAGTCTTGGAGAGCGTCGGGGGCGGCGGTAAGCCCAAGATAGTCGAGATTCTCCGAAGATGTTTGGCTATCTGTAATATAGGTGGAGCTGTGAATATCGATGGGAGCATTGGCCGGCATGGGGACGTTCCAGTAACTGTCGTTGGTGTGGGAGCGATAGACGGAGCCTACTGGTGGAGGAGTGGGAGTGGGGCCTGATGGAGTGGGGGTAGGAGTCGGGGTGCGGGTGGGAGTGGGGCCGGTAGTGGTGGGGGTAGGAGTAGTGGGAGGAGAGGGGGCGGGGAGGAAATTGGTGCGCCAGATGAGGTAGTCGAGGCCGTTGACTGTAGAATCCGAGTTGAAGTTAGCCGGGGAGATGGACAGACCGTAATCCCGGGCCCATAATCCCAGATCACCTAGGTCTACGTCCCCGTCATGGTCGGCGTCACCAGGGGGGAACGAAGTGGAGGAAGTGGAGATGACCAGGGCCGGGCGGCAGCTGGGAATGGCAGTGGGACAGGTGGCTTCGGAAGAGTAAATATCCAGGCCGTCAATGTCGGTCTGGTCCAGGCCGACAGAGTAATAATTACCCCGGTTGGCAGAGACAGAAGAAGTGATGTCGATTAGTTTAGTTTCGCCAAGGGTTCCCCCGGGGTTGGTAGCCAGAACTGTTCCTAGGGGGTAACTGGTGGAATTGGAGTAAGTTAGAGTGCTTTCGGACCAAGAGGAATTGGAAATGAATTTAACCGATTGGGTGGAAGTGGAGTCTGAGTTTGTGGCCTGGGAAACGGTAAGCCGGAGTTTGGCCGAGGTAATGGTGGTGTTACTTAGATTTCTCAGGTCAAACTTGAGAAATGAGATTTTAGTGGTGGGTGAAGCATCTACTCCCAAGACACCGCTTGAACCATAGTTTGAGGAAGGGCTGCCCGAGTCCACGTAAGTGTCTTCAATTGCTGTAAGAGTAAATGTACCTCCGGGTGGAAGTGTGGGGGTGGGAGTAGGTGCGGTCGAGGAAATGGTGATATTGAGTTGGGAAGTGGGGGCCGCCAAGATATCTTCGACGGTGGTTGCGGCGGTGACATTGGAGTCGGTGGTTGAGGAGAGGGAAGTGAAGACGAATTTGATGGGATTGGTTCCGGCGGGAGCGGTAGATTTGACCTGGAAAGTGAAAGTGGCCACATCGACAGTGGAACCATTGGTGGAGTAGGCGGCGGTGGGGGCATTGGCACCCCAGTTGAAGCGAACAAAGCCGAATTCGGCAACGCCCCGACCGGAGGGGCAACCAGACGAGCCGCCGTTGTTGGCACAATTTATGACCCTTAACAAATCGAATGTTCCTGTACTGGTGACGGGGGCAAAGGTGGCCGAGGTGGAGTTGAGGTTGGTGTCTCCAGTGGGATTGATGGTGATACCGGTTAAGGAGAGCTGGTCGGCGTTGAAGCTGGTTAGGATGTCGCTGCCGGATATGGATTGGGTGTTGGTATTGAGCCTGACGGTGACGGGAAATGAGTTACCGGGTGAGTAGGTGGTTGGGGAAAGAGGGGCAAAGGTGAGGGTGGCCGTGTCGGCGAGGGCGGCTTTCTTTTTGAAGAGCTGGGTTTGACGGACCGCAGTCAAGCCGAGAAATAAACCCAGAAGGAGAAGGAGGATGATAAACAGACCGCGGCGATTGTTGGGCATAAGATGAAAACTGTTAGGGCCAGGTAACACTTGCAGAACAAGATTCGTAGAAAGTGGTGGCTAGAATGTAGGGACTTGCTATTATATTGCCACTGAAAAGGAAGACCAGATCTTTGGTTTGTCCGACGGCGGTAACCCTGTTACCCGTCGACCAGGAGCTAATTGTGGCTGTGCAAACACCCGTGGTTGAATTGCATGACCCGGTTGAGCCTGTCCAAATAATCACACCAGCAAGGGTAATCTTTTGAAGTTGGCCTTTATAGTACGGCCAGGTGAGAGAAATGCTGGAAATTGTGGCATTAGCTGTGGATTTTGTTGGGTCATTAAATATCCTGGAGTAAAAGCTGTTTCCGCCCGCTCCTTGGGAAGTCAGGTTGACGTAGCAGACAGGGATAGGGGTGGGGGTGGGAGGAGCTGGGGTTGGGGTGCGGGTGGGAGTAGGAGGGATGGGAGTAGGGGTGCGGGTGGGAGTAGGGGCTGTTGTGGTGGCAGTGGGAGAGAGGGTGGGGGATGGGGTGGAAGCGGGGAGAGGACCGGCGAGGGAGGCGAAATCAAGGGAATTGACTTTGAAGTCCCCATTTTGGTCCAGGATTGAGCTGAGCCAGGAGAGAAGGAGATTTTTGATGGTGGCGATGGGGGTGGGTGAGATGGTTGGTCCCAGGCTGGTTAATACAGCTCCGTCGTCATAAATCAAACCAACCCCGGGAGCATAGCGCTTGGTACTGGGGGGAGTTTCATTTACCAATAAGACATTGTTGAAGGTGCCAGCGGGAACTGTATATGTCCCAAATGATATGTGTAGAGCCCGATCTTCAGCGAATCCTGGAGCAAATTCTTGATAATAAGACTGGCCTACTGCTGGAGAGGCCGGCATGATTATACCCGGCCTGAAATTTGGGTGAGCTGGATCGTCATAAGCAATCCAGGAGCCTGCTATGGGATTTCCGTTGCCGTCGAACACATCCTCGCCATAGTAGCAGACGGTGCCATTGGGGGCCTGAACAAACCAGTTATTCGATACTTCAACAAGAGTACCATTTAGCCACTCTCTCTCCTCTATCACGCGGGTGGTTATGCCGCCTATAACTTTTGTTTGATTTAAGACACTGAACTGAACCTTAAGTCCTCCACCTTCGAGTATGTGTACCAGGCCGACTGGCAGGGGGAAGTAGGGATTGTTGATGTTAAGAGAGAAAGGACCGTTGGCGCGGTCGCAGACGGCAATATCGATCTCGCCCGTTGAAGGCTGAGTGGGAGTGGGAGCACCTGAAGGAGTGGGAGTGGGAGGAATTGGAGTTGGGGTTCGGGTGGGAGTAGGGCCGGAGGTGGGTGAGGGACCGGGAGTGTTGGTGGGTCCAACACCGCCAGAATTTAGGGTAATGGTATCGCGGTTAACTCCTGTTTGGTCAATATAGCTGGCAGTCATGGTGTCGCCATTGACCTGGAAATATAGAAAACCGGCGTCGGAGTCGCCGGAAGCCGATTTGGCGGCACAGCCCGGACCAGGACTGGTAGAAGTGCAACTGGAAGAGCCACTTTTACCACCATTCCCGATAGTATAGGCCTGGACGTTGGGGTAAAAACCGGGTTTTCGGTTCCAGCGTTCGAAAACGTGGGAGTGGCCCCAAAGAACCAGATCGGCTCCGGCATCGGAGGCCATGCGAATTAAGTTGTCTATGATAGCTGTATTTGTGGAGTGAGATCCGGCAGACCAGCCGTTGTGGTGCCAATAGACGACCTTCCAAGGCTGGTTTGAGGTAATCAAGTTATTGTAAGCCCAGGCTACCTGGGGATCGGAAGCGGAAGGATTGGTAGCATTGTAAGCGTAGCTACTGTTGGAATTTAGGGCTACGAAGTGAACGTTGCCATAATCAAACGCGTAAGTTGATATTTGGGACGACATTTTTCCTCCACCGGGTAGACTATGGTCGGCCATTACCGTGGGGCAAGAAGTCTCGTGATTGCCGCAGGTGACGTAAAAAGGAGAGAACGACATCGTATTTTGGCCGGGAGAGGCATCAGAGTAGCGATCGAAATAAAGAGTATTGTTGTTACTAAAACTGGTGCTGTATGGGTAAGCGATGTCGCCGGCAACTATGGTCACATCCGGTCTTTTGGCAAAAACTTGTTTGGCAACGTTATTTTGGCGGGTGCCGTTGTCGCCAGAATCTCCCCAAATGGCCCAGGTGAAGGGGGTGGATGAGCCGACGGCGGGAGGAGTTTTGAAATAGTGGTTGGGATCACCGGCCGGGGTTAAGGCCGTTCCTGTGGTAGTGGTAACTTGATAGTAATATGAGGTGTTTGGAGCCAGGCCGGTGATTTTGGCGTGGTTATTATTCCCGCCGGTACAAGGAAAGCTGGAGTTGTTACCGCAATTTATTAACTGCTCGGCGTCACTAGTCACTTGGCTGCCGTAAGAAGTCGTCAATCCGTACTTGACGATGAGCTGGTTCTGGGTATTGGTTACCCATCTGAAATCATATGAAGCGGTGGTGGCTTTTTGTAAAAAAACCTTTCTGGTGAGGTTTGCGGAACCAGGAATTGGTGTCGGGGTTGGGATTGGGGTATTTGTTGGAACGAGGGTGGGGACGGGGGTGTTGGTAGGGACGGTTTGGTTTGTTAAACACAAGCAATTTGTCCACTGAACTTCGTGCCTATCGATTGCCCCAGCCGGGCAATATATGGTGCCTTGGGTATTTTCGATAAAGTTAGAGCAGGTACCACTCAATTCAATGCATGAATTATTTGTTGAATCCCTGGCGAAGTACTTGTTGTTTGATGCAGACGAGTCGGTGCCAACATCATAGCATTGAAATCCGTATCCTTGGTTTGCGCATACGTCATTACATGTAGCCCCATTAGAAGTCGGACCTGCCTCACCTCCATTGAAAACTACTCTTGAGGTGGTTTGTGACAGGACCGGTCTTGGTAGAAGTATTAGGAGGAGGAAGAGGGTGAGGATGAACGAGAATTTTTTGGACATTATAGTTAGATTCAATAATCGTTCTTGACAGGGTTGTTTGTCAAGGACTAGGATGAAAAGGTGAAGGTTAGACTTTTGTTGTTTGTTTTGACTGTAGTTGGTCTAATTGCGCTGGGTTACTATTTGTTCCAAAGATCGAAGCCAGAACCGGTTGAGGAGGTGCTGAATAGGGTGCAGACGGTAAATGTCCGGGCGGATGGGGGGAAATTTGTGCCGGATAGTTTTAAGGTGGAGCTATTTGATATGGTGAAGCTGAATATTTCGGCTGTAGACCGGGATTACGTTTTTAAAGTTAGGGATTACCCCAGAATGGATGTGAGCGTTCCTGCTGGGAAAACTATTGTTGCCACCATAGAATTTTTGGGGGTGGGAGATTATGTCTTTGAATGCGGGCAGGGGTGTACCGGAACGATTACCGTGGTCCAGGAGAGGGATACAGAAGGAGAAGAGCCGAATTAATGTAAGGGAGGAGATTCGGCGGAGCTGTCGCTTTAGCTTTTTGATATAGGTTTCTAGACTCTGCCGGTTTGCCGAGCGTGAACTTTATTCCGGCTAGATTGATCATGTCCGGGTAGCCAAGATAAAAATAGAGTTTATGGGGGTGGGTTTTAGTGGCTTGCTCTAATTCTGACTCGGCTTGGATATAATCCCCCTTGAATAGGTAATAGTTGCCCAAGTAAGAGTGGGCTTCGGAAAAATCCGGATCGGTGGCAACTTCCGGGGTGAAGAGGGTGGCGTCGTTTTGGTATTGGAAGCCGGCGAAGAAAGTCGAGACAGAGGCGATGGCAATCCAGAGGTAAAGAAGCGGACTACCGAGCCGGCGGGTTATCAAGACCAGACCCAGGGCGAAGGGAATGAGGGGCAGATAAGCATAGTGGGGCGAACCCACCCTGGGAACCGGAATGATGTTCAGGCCAGGGGCGAGCATGATGGCAAACAGGACTAGGAATTTTTTGTTTTTGATTTTTAGGAATGCGATGATGAGGAGAAAGAGCGAAAATAGGGATTTGGGGTCGGTGATTTTTAAGATGGGCACCACGTCGCTCAACGTCGGTTTGAGGGGGGCGACGAGCATAAATAGCCAACGGTTGAGAAGATCAAGGCGAGTGCCGATATTTTCGGATAGGGAAAGGCTGACGGCCGGTGTGCCCCAGACTTGGGGAACGGCGGAGTATCGCAGGGTGCTGTAAACTAAAATGAGAGAAGCAAGCAACAAGAGCGGCGAGCGATGAAACTTTTTGGTGAGCAAAATTAATGCAGGAACTATAATGAGGGCGGTTTCTTTGGAAAACAGGGCCAGGGCGAAAGCGGCGGAGGTGGGTAAGGCACGATTAAGATTGTAAAAATATAAGGTGAGCATGATACCGATGAGAACCAGTGATTCCTGGCGTTGGAAGATCAGACCGACGACGGGGGAGGCGACAGGATGGACGCCGATGACAAGAGTCGTAAGAAGTTTCTCTTTGGCAGTGAGGTGGAAAAATACCGATAGAAAAAGGGGGGTTAAGGCGGCCACCAGAAGATGCAAAAAAATCGAGGTGAGATGAAATCCGGGCAACCACTGGCCATAGATAGCCGAGTCGAGACTGTATGAGATGGTAACCGCGGGGCGATAAAAGCTGGTGTGACCAAAAGGGGAGGTGAAGGCCTTGTAAATTTGAGACAGGGGTAGGACGGCGGCGCGCCTTTGGATGTCATTGTGCTCGAGCCAAAGAAAATCTCGGTTTAAGAAGCTTAAGTGGATCAAGAACAAAAAAATGAGGACGGTTTTGGGGTTTATGGATAGAGATTACTACTTTTTGGGTGGGGATTTGCGGATTTCTTCGAGATGTTTGGCCAGATCTTCACAGTAGACGGTCCAGGAGTGGTGGTTGGGACTGGAGAGGTACCCTAGGTTGTGGCAGAGATCGATCATAGCGGCGATTTTGGCTACGGTTTTGATGCTCCTGTCCAGGCTGTGAAACGAATCGTCTGGGCCTTTGGAGGAGTAATGTTCGGCAATATCTTGGAGGACGGAAGTTCCCATGGCGCGGAGTTGTTTTATGACGCCATTTTTCTCATAGTCGGGTAATTTTCCGGTGAGGTTGAAAATGTCCTTGGTGAAAATGAGGGTCTTTTCGTAGGCGATTTTGTTTTGAAAGCGGAAATACATGGTTTTAGTTTAACACTCATGTGGGTTTGTTTAAAAGTATAGCCAATCCTAAACCTGTCACAATAACAGCAGATAGGATCGAGATATACTTTTCTGTGTTTGCAAAATGGGGTATTTTTTGCAAAGTCATTTTTTTGGAAACAACCACCAAGACACCTCCAATAACCAAAGCGCTGGCAAGGCCAAGACTAAAAATCACCAAAAGAATAATCCCGAACAATATCTTTCGCACCGAGACGGCAACTACCAAAATAGCCAGAGCATCAACACAAGGAACAATCCCTCCAGAGATACCCAAGGGCATCAGGTTTTTCCAATCAATCTTACTCACATTATCTTCGTGCAAATGTGGATGTAGATGCTCATGCTGGGGTTTAAACAAATCAACTATCCTAGTAACCAGAAGGTATAGTCCAAACCCGGTAACCAGAATCCCCGATACGACATTCAACCACTTAATAATGGTGACCGGCACAATATATTGAGTAAGAAGCAGAGCCAGAAGACCCAAAATAAAAACGCTGGCGGTGTGGGTAATAGTGATTATCAGACCTAGTTGAACGGCATGAGTAATCGTTCCTTTCTCACCGACTAGATAACCGGCAACGATAGCTTTGCCGTGTCCTGGGGTTAACGCATGAAGCATGCCTATTACAAAAGCAGCAAAGAGGGCAAGCCCGGCTAGTTTCGTTGGTACTTTGTCAACTTTTACGTAAGTGTTTAAAAAAATGTTTATTCTGGATCCAGCACTTATACCCAGAACCGAAGGGCTATTTTTCTGGCCCTCACTAACTTTAATTTTGACCGAGTCGGATTCTACTTTTTCCAAAACATCCGCCTTTAGACCTTCTGTACCTTTGGCTGACAGTTCAAACTCCCCTAATTTTTTGTCCTTTCCTTGGTAGTGGTAACTCCAAATTTGTCCTGGCAAAAATTTCCCGCTAGTTTCAAACTCGATACTAACGTTAGCTGGCCGGGGTAAATAAAAGGCGTAGTAGCCTGGAAACGATAACTTATGGGCTGAAAAGTCATATCTGGTTCCATCTAATTCCAACCATGACGAGTCTTGGCCCTTTATCATCCAGGAGTCTTTTTCTTTCTGGGAAATTTCCCGATCTTTATTTATGTCGATACTTTCCCAAATTTTATTTTTGTCCAAGGGGTATAATATCAATTGGATAGTCAGCTTTGCCTGACGAGGGGATATCTCCAATATTTGTCTCTGGTCGTAAGTTATGGTATTTCCAAACTCGTCGACGGGGTGAGCTTGGGCGGTGCCTGGGTTGGACAAAACTAAAAGAGTGAGGAGGGTGAGTGCAAAGGGTTTCATGAAAGTCTGCAAGATTTGTGCTTGCCCCGAGCGAAGTCGAAGGGTGCCGGGAGCAGGATTCGAACCTACGTAGCCATAAAGGCGCGGCTTTTACAGAGCCGTGTATTTGACCGCTCTACCATCCCGGCTTTGGAGTTAATTTTACAGCAAAAGTGCTATTATTGATTGGTGAAGATTAACTTAAGGCTTTTGTATTTGTATCTGTTTTCGTTTGTGGGTTTGCTGATTGTGGTCATCGGGTCGATAAGACTGGTGGATTTGGGACTCAAGGTGTTTGTGTTTAAGGACGCGGACAAATTTGAATATGTGGCGCCGGCAAGAGTCGAGGGAGAAAAAATGCAGGTGGATGTAGTGGAAGAGAAGAAGCGGTCAGAAAGAGAATTTGTGCGGCAGAGGCAGAGGGAGTTTACGGGGTCGATATCTATGATCGCGGTTGGGTTGCCTCTTTATTTGTACCACTGGAAGACGATTCAGAAGGAGCACGAGAAGGAGTCTTGAATTTTTTGAGAGCCGCCCCCCAGATTTGAACTGGGAACCTTCGCTTTACAAAAGCGTTGCTCAACCGTTGAGCTAGGGCGGCGGGAATTAATTTTACCAATAAAATGTCCCGCCAGTCAGGCAATTGAGGTTTTTCCCCAAGTCCTTTTTTAGGTGGGCGAGCTCCCCTTCTGACTTTCGCTTTGAAGGGATGTCCAGTCTGGTACAGGACCAAGCTGGAATTATGCAGGCCCTACTTGGAAAAAACAGTCGAGAAAAAATGACTCAATCGGTCCTTCTTGGCAGGACAAGTTAATTATAACAAGATATGCAACAGGAAATTTGAGATGGGGAAGAGGATGGAGCCTATGATGCCGGTGGCAATGAGAAGAATCAGGATAAAATAGCTGGTTTGGGGGTTAGTTAGAAGCGGTGAGCGGATGGCAAATATTTTTGAGCCGTCCAAGGGCGGTAAGGGGATAAGATTGAAGAGAGCGAGATTGATATTTAAAGAGACTAGAGAATAGAGAATAGTGTTTAGGGAAGGGGGGAGAGAAGGGAAACGGAAAAGCTGGGCGAGGAGAATGGCTACGATTATGTTACTGACCGGGCCGGCGAGGGCGATTTTGGCTGTGTCTTTCCGGGGGTCCTTGAGATTGTAGGGGTCAAATGGTGAGGGTTTGCCCCAGCCGAAGGCGCCGGTTATGAGAATGACCACGGTGCCTAGGGGGTCGAGATGGGCTAGGGGGTTTAGAGTTAGCCGACCCAGGGCGCGGGGAGTGGGGTCTCCTAGGTAATCGGCCATGTAGCAATGGGCGGCTTCATGAATGCCGATAGCGATAATTAATCCGCCAAAGAATAAGATGAACGCGTAGGGGTTGGAAAAAAGGAGGGGGAGCATGTTAAAATCAATTCTATCATGTCATACGTTTGTGATAATTGTGGTCGAGGAGTGCAGTACGGCGAGTCGGGTCGGCACGGCCGGGGGGTAGCTGGAGGCAGGTGGAAGAAGAGGGCGCAGCGGACGAGAAAAGTATTTAAGCCTAACCTGCATAAATATATGGGTTCAAAATATTGCACGAAGTGTTTGAGGAAGATAAAGGGTCAAAGGATTACGGTTGTGGCGGCGGCGGCTTAGGGAAGGTGCGATCTACGACAAGATTTGAGGCGACGAATTCTGTGACTGTGCCGAGGGCTGAGTAGAAGAACGCGGCCTGAAGTGGTTCCTGATTTATAATTCCCAGTAAAGCAATGGTGGTGACCCTGATGGTTTCCAGGGCGAAGTAAGACGCGATTTCGATTTTAGAGAAAATCTGTTTTTTGGCGGTCCGATTTATCTGGACCATGCGGATGGGTATGATGTAAGGGATTAGTACTGACTCGAACCTGATTAGGAATCTCTCCATGGTTGGGGTTCTTTCCCTGCGTATTGTACCAAAACCGGACTTAAGGATACAAGTTTGACTCGTTTGCCGGAAGGATCGATACTCCAAATTCCTGGCCAACCGACGAATGCACGATGCATTCGCGCAATGTCCAATTCACAAATCCCAAGATCCAAATAATTTTTTAATTTTTCAAATTCTATAAAACCGCTTTGGCGGGTGATTTTTTGAGTGAATGAGGCTTCGGCTTCGTTTTGGGGTTTATACCTCACCCCTTCGGTTCCCCTCTCCTGATTCAGGAGAGGGGGAAGGGGAGAGGTTAGAAAAAGTTTTGCGCCTTTTTCAAAAAGCCTATTTCCCAGGGTAATCCAGGTGTCGTTGGGGAGGATGACGTCTTTTTGCTGGGCGACAATAGGGCCGTGGTCCATGAGCGCGTCCAGCTGGATGATGGTAACGCCGGTTTGGGTCACGCCGTCTAATATCTGCTGTTGCAGGGGACTTGGACCACGGTATTTAGGTAGAAGGGACGGATGAATGTTGTAAATATGGTCATTAAATTTGTCCAGAATTGATTGGGGGATAATTTTGCCGTAGGCGGCGACGAGACCTATAACGCCCCCCTTCCCCCCTCTTAAATTAAGAGGGGGGATTGAGGAGGGTGATATATAAACTGGGATATGGTGTTTCAGGGCGAGGAGTTTGACGGGGTTGTGAGTGAGTTTGAGTCCGCGACCGGCGGGTTTATCCGGTGTTGTTACTGTAGCTGCAACCTGAAACCCGGAACCTAGAACCTTTTCTAACACTATTACTGAGAATGGCGAGGAGCCAAAGAAGACAAGACTTGACATGAGGAGATTATAATAGATATATATGGCACCGGTATGGATTGAAGTGATGAGAGAGAGAGTGGATAGGGTGGGTAGTTTGTACCGCAGGGTGAGGGGTACCAAACCCGCACCGGCGATTTCTGTAGATCAGAGAGAGGCTGTGATTTTGGGAGAAGTTACGGGGTACGAAAGAACTGTAGCTACGCCGCGAGGACCGAAACTGGTGACCGGCAGGGCGACAGTTGTAGAAGCAGACGGTGATGAGATGTGTTTGCCGGGGGGAACTGAAGTGGGTGACCGAATGTCGATTCGGGGATTTAGTGGATTGGCACCGGGGTTGGTGGAGCAGGTTGGGAATGCCGTAGAGTTGGATAGGGCAAAGAAGAAGGCTAGGCTGAAGGAGCGTAGGAGTTAATCAAGTCGTCCTTGAATTTTAATACTGAATCCGGTGGACCTTCGATTTCGTTTATGAATTCAAGCGCTGCTTCTTGCCCAGGTGTGAGTTCGGGTTCGTCCGGAACTTTAATTTCTGGTGGTGAGGCCCTTTCTGCGGCTCTGCGCCTCAATCCGGCCTCTCTTTGGACAACGATTGGAATGTGGAAAGGGCCAAGGGGGTTGGGGAGACGTTGGGGGTTTCGAGTGACTTGGATGGGGCGACGGCGGAGGATCCGGTTTCCTACGTAGGCTATTACGGCGATGGCTATTATCGCTCCACCGACCAAAGTGGCATTGGGGCCTTGGATCTCTGGGTTTTTGGAAACAGTGACAGGCATTTCGGTGGGATGGGAGGGCTGGACTATGGATGTGGAGTAGAGACAAGATTCGGGGCTATTGGGGTCAACAAACTCTATTTGGCCGGTGGAGGTGATTTGACAGTTGCCGGATACAGTGGCGTTGGCAATCATCAGGGCGAGGGCGGTGTCTGGATTACTTATCGGGCTCACTTGCTGGTGTAATATTTGCTCTGCGACTTGGAAATTGTTCAGATCCGGTTCGCCTGGGGGAGGTTGGACCAATTGGACAGCGTATCCGTCTCTGGTGGCGTAAGGAACGAACCAATTACTAAAGGCCGGGGCATAGTTGACAGGCGCTTCTGGTGTAGGAATACTTCCCATAACTTATAGTATAGCGCGGGTTGTCTAGATTGTCACCTCGTGCCAGGTGTCGCCTTCGGCTTTGTATAATTTGGCGTTTTGTTCTAGGACCCGGTCTATAAATAGTATGCCGTTGAGGTGGTCCATTTCATGCTGAATGATATGGGCAGGAAAGCCCGAAAAGACTGAGGTCTTTTCAATAATATCACCCTCGCCTTCGGCACCCCCTCTTAAATTCTCGCTTTCGGCTCGTGCCTTCGTCGTAAGAGGGGGATGGGGGGTGATACTGTGGAGAGTTTGATATTTGACGGTTACAGACATGGCGCGGGTGATGGGGGAATAGTGGCCGGGAAGGGAGAGGCAACCCTCGTAGGTGCCGGATTTGCCATGGGGCAATTGGCGACGCTGGGAATATTTTATAATTTCGGGGTTGATGAAGACCTGGGGTATATCGTCTGGCTTGGGACGAGTGATAAAAATGCGCAAAGAGATTCCAATCTGGGGAGCGGCCAGCCCGACGCCAACTGGGTTTTTGGCGGTAATTAGTACTTTTTTCATATAATTGATGATATTTAGTACTCTAGAATCTAAGGAGGCGACGGACCTGGCGGTTTGGCGGAGTACGGGGTCGGGGACTTGGACGATTGTCGTCATGGGGTGATTTTATCACCAGAGGGGGTTGCCTGCCTGCCGGCAGGCAGGGTGAGCTCTTCCAGGCGAACTTTTGGATCGTTGAAGTCCGGCTTTAAGTCGAGAGAAGCTTGGAAATACTGGCGGGCCAAATCCGGGTGGTCTAGGTAGATGGCTATGATACCGCGGTTGTAGGGAATACGGGGGTCGGTGGGGGAGATTTGTGTGGCCTTGGCTAAGGCCTCGTCTGCTTGGGCCAGGTACTTGGAGTCTAAGTCGGAAAGGAGAATAAACATGCGGGAGCGGTTTTTGAAGATGTTGGGATGATATGGGTTGACTGATGCGGCTTTGTCCGAGGCGGATATGGCCACTCTGGCGAGTTGGGAGGCGGAAGTAGGGTCGGACTCGTTTGAGGCCAAGGCCAAAAAGGCGGCGGTGACTGATAAATCTGAGGCGATGGAGGGTTCGGCGGGATTGCCTTCATATGCCTGGGTCAAAGATTGATAGGAGGAGAGCAGGTATTTTGGCTCCTGGGTGGCGGTGAAGGCGCGGAGATTATATGTGCCGGCGGCATAATCGACGTCGGCTAGCCAGTAGCGGGAGATAGCAAACAACAAATAGCAAACAGCAAATCCGGGAATAAATAACAAGAATATTTGGGGTTTCGAGATTTGGGTTGATTTGTGTTCTTGGGGTTCATTGTTTAGAGCGATGGCCATGGCGGGGAAGAGGAACAAAAATATTTGGATAATGACGACGGAAAAGCCCCAGAAATTCGTGACGGATATAGAAAGCCAACCCGCAAACAAGGCGGTCAGTAACGCCCCCTCTGAGGGGGTGTTATTAAAAAAGCATCGAATCATAAAACCAAGCAAGACCAGGTAGGAGAGAAGGCCGAGTAAACCGGTATTGGCTAAGTAGTTTAGAAACTCATTGTGGGCTTTGTTGTAGAGGAGTTCCCATTCGGTGGTGGTGTTGTGGGCCCGGGGCCGGTATTGATAGTAGGACATAGCAAATGTTTCCGGGCCGGTTCCTACTAGGAAGTTTTTGGTGCTGGCTTGCCAGATACTTAAGGCCCCGGACCAGACGATTTTTCTGATATTTCCGGATTCGGTGATGCCGCTGGTTTCCAGGGAAGTTTCGGTGGGGGAGGTCGTTTTGGTAGTGATGGGTGGGGGAGGAGAGGATTTAAATCTGGATTTCAGGAAATCTCCGGCGGGATTATTGATGGTGAGGGTGAGGGTGAGCGTGAGGGCTAAAAAGGCAAGAATTTTTAATTTTAAATTCGAAATTTTTAATGAATTTTTATTTTTTAAATTTTCAATTATTAAATTTCCCCAAAACAAGATTGATGATATGCCGAAGGCCATGAGGCCGGAGCGGGATTTGGTAAACAGTAATGCAGAAAAGTAAATAGTGAACAGTAAATAGTAAATTGTAGGGAATTTTTTGGAAGATAAAATTTTGGAGAGGGGAACAAACATTAGGGCGACTAAATATGCGGCCATCCAGTTAGGCTGGCCCAATGTGGCAAAAACCCGGCCTTGGACATCTTGGACCCAGCAGGAAACGTCCCAGGTACCTGTCGTGAATACGCAGGATGGGGAGAAACCAAAATGCTCGAGAGTGCCGTAGATAGAAACAAGGGCGGAAGTGATCAGTGAATAGTTGATCAGTTTCAGGGTAGAGCGGCGGTCCATGTAGGTGACGTAGGCCCAATAGAGGAGGGAGTAAGCCAGTAATGATGCTAGACCTCCGTTAAATCTGGAATAGTAGCCGTGCCAGGAGACGTGGGTGGAAATAGAGAATAAGAGACTAAGAGATTGAGATATTAAGAAAATAAGAAGCGGCCAGTCTAGGGGGGTGCGCCTAAAAACGAATTTTTTTTGTAGAATGCAGTCGGCGAGCCAGGAGGAAACTATAACGGTTGTGATGAGATAGGTGAGAATGATTTTATTAAATTCAAAAAGCTCGGAGGTGATTGAGAGGAAAAAGAGGGGGACGGAGAAGAAAAGAAGGTAAAACGACCAGCGGATGATTCTACTTGGCCAGGACATGCTAATTAGTTTAGCATGTTGCCGTCTTTAATTTTGGGAAGCGATGGCCAGCGCCCCCAGGCCGAAAAGGGTAATGCCGCCTAGGCAATATACCCCAAGCATGGCGTCGGGAGAGATTTTGCCGGCCCCGATCTCGTAAACCTGGTTTAGGATGGCGGCCCCGGTGCCAATTGCTAGTGTAGCTATAGCTGCCAATTTGGTCCAAGAAGGGATATTCAATTTGGATTCGGGTTGATTTTCTGGGGGACGAATAGACATGTTATGTCATTATAACACTGACTATAGGATATGTCAAAAGAGATTGGATACTATAGGCTTGACATGGTGTTTGGTATGTGGTAGCCTTATATTTATGCCATACGGAAGCAATGAGGGTGACCGATCTTTCGAAACTGTCGAACAGGCCAGGAATTCTGCCGTGGGATATGCAATGAGAGCTTTGGGATGGTTGGTTGGTTGTACTACACCCAAAAGAGAAGTAGATAATGCTGGAGACGAGAAGGCGGTGGTGTGGCAGGTAAAGGGAGAGAACGGGACGAAAAAATTCGTGAGAATCAGAGAAGATTTACATGATCCGAGTGGAAAAGTGGTGTTTGATGTAGAGACGTCTCAGAGTTCACCCAAGAGATCCACAAGTAAAGAGACCGTGCATTTTTTGGCTCAAGACTCTGATGCCGAAGCGGTTGCAGCAAAAAAATCAAGGAGACGGGGTAATGGCCAGTAGATATGAGGTTTTTGAATTGTTATCAGGCATAGAATCATTGTCCCGCGAGCAGAGGGGAAATATAAGTCGAGTAAGTAAAAGAAAACTTCTTAATCAGGCCGGAACTACATATTTAGCAATGGTTGAGTACGAGTCTGGGAAAAAGGTAGAGGGGATTTGTAAAGAGTATGAGCGTGGCCAGGGAAGTGGGTGGTTGGAGGCGGCAACTAAGCAGGCGTTGGTCTTAAGCGCTTTGGAAATGCAGGATAATACTACTGGAAAGTTGTTGGACGTGGTAGTGGGGGTAGATGAAAGTGACAGGGTTGATAAGGTTATGATAGTGCGGGGGAGGATTGAAGGTATGACACTCAGAGATTTTGTTTCAGCAAGACCGCTTAGTGAAGTGAGAAGGCGCGTGGGAGTGTTGTTTTCCCAACTGGCACAAGTTTCTTCTGACGGAGTTTTGATTAATGTTGGTATGGCATATTGCGGTGACTTGTCCGCTCGAAATGTAATCGAGTCTGGGCGGGGATATGAGATTATTGAATGGGACGGGTTGCTTGGGCAGGGTGGGATGTCAGATTTAACGGCCGGTTACGTGGCTCCGGAAGTGATTAATACAGAAGGTGCAGTGGCCGAGGTTCAGGCTGATACATATAGTCTGGGTTGTGTTTTGGCCAGGGCCTTAATCGGGCAGGAGAGATTTAGGAGTATAGTTCCAGTAGGAGATTTCGCTAAGTTTTTGACGTTTGATAAAATTAAAAATTTGGTTCCGCGTGAAGCTCACGATTTTTTTGCATTTACTTTGAGGAAGTCAAATAGAGACAGGGTGTTCTCGGGGGCTAGTAACCCAACGGTTCACTACCAGAGGTCGAAGGAATTGTTTATGGGACGGCTCAGTTAAAATTATTCAGATTGGCTGGAGGCAAGGTTGATGATGCGGACGGAGTGGCCGGTGGGGTGAGCTAAGATGTGTTTGGTTGCCGATTTTTCGGCTTCTACTTTTGCGTTTAGTAATATCTGGGGCTCATTGGGGTCTGGGGTTTGTCCACAATAGCGAACAAGTAGGAGGAACAAATGCAGGCCGCGGCCGCGGTCGCATTTTTGACAGAAGACCATTACTCCAATGGCCGTTCCCCTCAATATTTCTTCGTCTTTTATTGTTGATGAATCTGTATCGTATGCAGGTGGAAAATCACATGGGGGAGGCCCTTCTTTGCTAAACTTGCTTCTTCGGGTCCAGTGGTGTCCTTTCATAGCTTATTAGGAGTTATCGTCGGGGCTGGCGTAGGGTTCACCACCTTTTAACATGTGGTGGTTCCAGTTTTGGTGTTGGGGAAGATCTGCTAGTATGAACGTTCTCGCATCTAGTTTTAGGTTTGTGATTGCATCTCTATCTGCTAGTATAATCCGGCAAATTAATTGCTCAGCCTGATCGACGACGTTGGGTAGTTTGGCAGGCCGGGTGTGAGTGGGGAGGTTTTTTTCTGAGTCGGGGACGGGGAAGAAGAGGCAGTGGGGACCAGTACATTCACCGGAGCGATCGTGAGGGCATTGGAAGGGAAGAATTAGTAGATTTTTTCGTTGGCTAAGTTGGCGGGCGGAATTCCAGAGTTCGCAGGCCATGGGAGAGATTATAGCCGTCATACTCGAGTTCGCCAATGGCGGACAAGAGTTGGCGGATATATGACCAACGCAGTTTGCTACTGCAAACTGGAATACGTTGGGCATATATATGATATATTGCGAGTGAGTTATGTTTGATTACTTTTTCGGGTTGCTTTCGCATGACGTGGGGATTGATTTGGGGACGGCCAATACTCTGGTGCATGTCAAAGGCCGGGGGATTGTAATTCGCGAGCCGTCGGTTGTGGCTCGGCACAGAAAGACCCATCAGGTGTTGGCTATTGGTGAGGAGGCCAAAAAAATGCTGGGGCGGACGCCAGCTACAATTGAAGCCTTAAGGCCACTTAAAGACGGAGTGATTGCCGATTTTGATGCGACTGAGGCGATGCTGTCATACTACATCAGACTGGTGCATGAGTCGGGGCGGCTTATTCCTAGGATTCCCAAGCCCAGGGTGGTTATTGGAATTCCCTCGGGTGTGACCGAAGTGGAGAGGCGGGCGGTGCAGGAAGCGGCGCTTAGCGCCGGGGCCAGACAATGTTTTTTGATTGAGGAGCCGATGGCGGCGGCTATCGGGGCGCAGTTGCCTATTGATGATGCTGGGGGGGTGATGGTGGTTGATATTGGCGGTGGGACGAGCGAGATGGCGGTAATTTCCTTGGGAGGGATAGTCTTGAACAAGTCGATCAGGATTGCCGGTGATGAGATGGACGAGGCGATTATCCACTATGTGAGGCTGAAATATAATGTACTTTTGGGAGAGCGGACGGCGGAGGATGTGAAGTTTTCTTTAGGCAACGCCCATGTGTCTGCTTTTGAGAACCAAGTGAAGTATATGGTTGTTCGTGGGCGGGATTTGGAGAGCGGGCTTCCTAGAAGCCTAAAGATTACTTCAGACGAGATCCGAGAAGCGCTGATGCCAACTTTAAGAGAGATTACGTCGGCTGTTGCTGATTTGATTGAGGTGACTCCGCCGGAACTGGTGGCGGATGTATTGGAGCGGGGAATTGTGATGGCCGGAGGGGGGAGCATGATTGCCGGAATGAGTAAGCTAATGGAGGACGAGACGCGGATGCCGGTATATGTGGCGGACGATCCGATGACGGCTGTCGTTCGGGGGTGTGGCATGGTGTTGGAGGACGAGCAGCTTCTTAAAAGAGTGAGAGTGGTGGGAGGACTGAGATAGCAAATTGACCTAATTGACCTAATTGATCTAATGTCTAAGTATGCGTAAATTCAGGCCGGGGTTGAGTTTTTCCGATTTTGTACAGCGGGGGGGGAAGGTATGGAAATTTAGGGCCGAGGAGCAGAGAGATTACCGGAGGGGATGGTTGGTGTGGCTGGGGGTTGTCGTGGTGTTTGGAGTATTGGGAGTACGACTTACCGGCTTGACGGTATTTTCAGGTGGAAAGTATCGGGTACTGGCGGATGAGAACCGGATTTCTAGGATTAGGCTGCCGGCGCCCAGGGGAAAAATTTTGGATAGGAACGGAGTAGAGTTGCTCCGAGACGAGGCGACCGCGCACGTGGTGGGTTATGTGGGGGAGGTAAGCGAAGATGAGGTAGGGCTTTTGAAAGAAAAGGGGGCCAAATACACTCCTGGAAGTTTGATTGGCAGATCAGGGATAGAAGCTCAGTACGAAGAAACTTTGCGGGGGGTGGATGGGGGGAGGCTGGTGGAGGTGGATAACGTAGGTGAGGCAGCCCGCGAGTTGGGCAGGCGGGAGCCGGTAGCGGGGACTGATTTGCGGTTATCAATAGACGCTGGCCTACAGGAAATAGCATATAAGTCATTAAATGGTCAAAAGGGGGCGGCGGCGGTTTCTGATCCGAGGACGGGAGAAATATTGGCGCTGGTGTCGTCGCCGTCGTTTGATCCAAACGAGATTAGTACTAAGTATGAAGTACTAAGTGCAAAGGCGGACTTACCTTTTTTCAACCGGGCGATTGGCGGTGTATATGCGCCGGGGTCGACTTTTAAGATAGTAACGACCACGGCAGCCCTTGAGTCGGGGAATGTCGAACCGGATTTTGTGTTTGAGGACCGGGGAGTGATAACCGTGGGTAGTTTTAGCTACACCAACTGGTTGTTTACCAAACGGGGGGGAATAGAAGGGGTGGTGGGATTTGATCGGGCTTTGACCCGCTCAACGGATACATTTTTTTATAAGGTGGGGGAGTTGACAGGGCCGGAAATCATAGTCGAGTGGGCCAAGAAAATGGGGTTGGGGGAGAAAACCGGGATTGATTTGCCCGGAGAAGTGGCTGGATTGGTGCCGGACCCAACGGCTGGCTCAGGGCAAGGCTGGTATTTGGGGAACACGTATCACTTGGCGATTGGGCAAGAAGACTTGCTGGCGACGCCGTTGCAGATTAATGTGATGACTAATATTATTGCTTCGAACGGAAAGAAATGTAAGCCTAGGCTGGTTAATACCGCCCTCTCCAGTCCCCCTCCTAAATTAGGAGGGGGAAGTAAGGGGGAGGTATGTAGCGAGGTTAAGATTTCATCCGAAACCCTTGAAATTATTAAAAAGGGGATGGTGGGGGCGTGCAGTACCGGGGGAACGAGCTTTGTGATGTTTGATTGGAATGCGTCGGAGTCGTTTCCGAAGATTGCTTGTAAGACGGGGACCGCTGAGTATGTGGCCCAGAACGGCCGGATAAAAACCCACGCTTGGCTGACGGCCTTTGCTCCGGCTGATAACCCCGTGATTTCGGCTACGGTAGTGTTTGAGGGCGGGGGGGAAGGATCCAATGTGGCAGCGCCGGCGGTCCGGAAAATATTTGCTAAATATTTTGGGGTGGAAGACACTTATCCTTACGGGGCGATTAGGGGGGAGGGAGAATAAATTACCGGCAGACGCAATATGTCCATCTGGTGAGTTGGTTTGATGTGGACCCTTTTGAACAATAGTTTGATAAGAATGAACTGGTCATTAAAGTGGCACAGTTCCCACCTTCTGTGACGCAGTCGTAATTTACATAACATGACGATGGAGAGAATGGACAGTTGAGGTCGGCGGGGTCGGAGTATCCGGGAATTATGATATCAACGCAAGAGAGGCCACGGCTGCTGCAGATCATGGCACAGGAATCGCCAGTGCCTGCGTTGAGTATCGGAGCGAGGGTGGGGGTGGGGGGAATGGGGGTGGGGGTGACCACATTAATAACATAACTTGCAAACGGTCCGGGACAGCGATAAACGGGTGGTCCACTAACACAGTCGCTGTTCCCTCGACATTCCGCAATACCATCATTCCATGCTCGGCAATCGATGACATATCTACCGCCAACCGTGGGAGTCCATGTGAATGACACGTTCCCCGGTCCGCCCGGTGAATCTTGCCAGAAATTCTGTGTCGCGCAATTATTACTTGTTACTGCCGTTCCCCTGCTGGTTACCGGTCCGTTGTAGTTTTCGTAAGTGAAAGTGTACGTCGCTGGATTTCCTAGCACTATTGTTGAAGGTCCAGTCACATTCTTGCAATTGGGATATGGGGGTAGGGTTGGGGTGGGGGTGGGGGGGGACGAAAGACATTGGCAGATGAGGGAGGAGATGCAGTAGGGTTGGTTTGGAGATGTGCAGTTGTTTTCAACCACTGATCCTATGTCGCACTGGCAGGTGTTTGGAGGAAGAAATGAGGTGGGGGTGGGGGGAATGGAAGTGGGTGGTGGGGTAGTGGGGACTCGGGTGGCTGTGGGTGGGGGAGGTGGGAAGGTCGGTTGGGGGGGGGAAGACGAGAAACCTGAGGTAAAGGAAGGGATTTGGTAAGAGATGAGGTTGATCCCAAAAAACTGGGAGGCGAGGCGGATGATGAGTAAAATACATAAAAGAATGGTCAGACCTACGAGAGCAGAAATGAGCCTTTTTCTGGCTTGACCCAGAGCTTCTTTGTCACCTCCAGCGGTTAAAAATTGATAGCCTCCCCAGATGAGCATGAACAGAAAGACAATGCCGCCGATTATGAGTGCCAGGGTGAGGACGGCCTGAAAGATGTTGGAGAGAATCGTTCCCAGCTTGTCTAATCCTAGCTGACCTAAGGCTGGAGTTAGAATTGGGTTTACCAGGGCAAATAGAGGCATATTATTGATTGCTTATTGGCAGCGACAATAGGTCCAGTCTACGAAGTGTCCAGTGCAGACAACGTAACCACCGGCGATTTGTGGCTGTCTAGTTAGTGTGGTGTTGCAACTAGCCGGTTGACTGTATGAACAAGAGAAGCCGCTAAGTGTGTTGTAAGTTCCTCCGGTTCCGGTAGCATTGGTTCCGATGTCGATACATGTCCTGCCGGAATTGCCGCAAACCGTGTTACAAGATTGAGAGATGCCAGGCGCTGGTTCATTGAGAACCACGACGGGAACTGGGGTAGGGGTGGAAGTGGGGACGGAACATGGGCGGATTCCGGTACAGGAAGTACTGCTAACAGGACTTTCTAAGGCTTGCCTGTAGGCTGTGGCCGTGTAGGTATAACTAGTTCCACAAATGGCAGTGAAATCCGGATAAGTGAATGTTTGTCCAGTGCCGATGAGGGGATTGGGATTGTCGAATAGTCTGAATGCTAGGTCGTTTCTGTATATCCTGAACCCGTCTTCGTCTGTGGAGTTGTCTCTAAAGGTGACAGAAATTCTGTCTGTGAGATTTGTTGAGCAAGAGACCATGGTTGGAGCGATTAGGGGTGCGAGGGTGGGGGTGGGGGAGGGGCCGGAGCCGCCGCATTTACAGTTTGTCCATTGAGTGGGTCTCCCTTCGCAAATACCGCCGTCGCTATTTAAGTTGAGTGTGCATACATTTGTACCACCGAAGGCTAATTGGTCTGCGCATGTGCCGCCTACGAAAGCTCTCCTGGCACCATTCTCACCTGCAGCGTCCGTCCCTCTGCTCACGCAGGTGTACCCCCTGCTTGTACAAGCAGTTTGACAATTGCCCGAAGCGTTTATGGGGACTATTGATATGAAGGAGGGGGTGGGGGTGGGCGCGCCTGGGGTTGGGGTGGGAGTGGGGTTTAATATGTCAATCGTCGGGGTGGGCGTGCTGCCGCCGGGGAAGGTGGGGAGGGGAATGAAAGCACCCGGGCCTTCTGAGAAAGTGGGGAGTTGGAAAGCCAAGAGGTTGACGCCAAAGAACTGGGAGGCGAGGCGGGTGATGACCAGGATGCATAAAAGGATGATGATGCCAATAAGGGCGGAGGTGAGGCGTTTACTGGCCATGCCCATTTTTTCTTTGTCCCCTGCTGATGTCAAGAACTCGTACCCGCCCCAGATGAGCATGAAAAAAAAGATGACAGCGCCTAGGGTGAGCGCTATGGAAAGAATTGCCTGGAGGAAGTTGGAGACGGTTGGTCCTATCTTGTCGACTCCTAGCTGACCTAAGGCTGGGTCCAGGATGGGGTTTATGAAGGCGAAGAAGGGCATAGGGCGACTAATGCTACAATAGCATGATTATGAATTTGGTACTAGTGGAAAGCCCGACCAAGGCCAGGACTCTAGGGAAATTTTTGGGAACTGGTTTTGACATTGAGGCGACGTATGGTCATGTGAGGGATCTGCCAAAGAAGAAGATGGGGATAGAGATAAAGAGATTAAGTGATGGAGTGATGAAGTTTGAGCCGGAGTACGTGAGTACGAAAGAACAGGAGAAAAAGATCAAAGATATTAAGAGATTAAGTGATAAAGCAGAATGGATATATCTGGCGACAGATCCGGATCGGGAAGGAGAAGCGATTGCCTTTCATGTAGCGGAGCTACTGAAAGTCAACAAATCCCAAGCCCCAAGCCCCAAATCCCAAATTAAGAGGATTGTATTTCATGAGATCACGGAACATGCCATAAAAGAGGCGTTGGGGCATCCGCGGGGATTGGATATGAAGTTGGTTGACGCTCAGCAGGCGCGAAGAGTGTTGGACCGGTTGGTAGGGTATAAATTGTCTCCATTACTGTGGAAAAAGATAAGAAGGGGGCTGTCGGCGGGGAGGGTGCAAAGCGTGGCAGTGCGATTGGTAGTGGAACGAGAAAGGGAGATTGAAGCTTTTAAACCAGAAGAGTATTGGCAAATCATGGTGGATTTGCTCAAGATCCAAGAACCAAGAAACAAGATACAAGTGACGTTGGTTGAGAAGAACGGGGAGAAAATGAAAATCGGAAATCAAGTTGAGGCGGAAAAAGTGGAAGGGGATTTGAGGGGGGCGGGATATGTGGTGGAGGGGGTGGAGATGAAGGAGTTTAAGCGGACCCCGCCGGCGCCGTTTACAACTTCTACACTTCAGCAGGCGGGGGCAAATAAGCTGGGGTGGAGTGCCAAGCGGACGATGCAAGTGGCACAGGGTTTATATGAAGAGGGACTAATTACTTATCACCGGACGGACTCGACAAACATTGCTGTTGAAGCAGCGCTTGCGGTTAGGCAGTTAATTAGTGATCGGTTTGGGAAAGAATATTCTTTAGAGAAACCTAGATTCTATAAAACCAAAAGCAAAGTGGCGCAGGAGGCTCATGAGGCCATACGTCCTACGGACGTGAATACCACCTCGTCTCACGGCACCCCTCCTAATTTAGGAGGGGTCGGGGGTAGTATAAACCGCGACCAGGCGCGATTGTACGAGATGATTTGGAGGAGGTTCGTGGCGTGCCAGATGGCGGAGGTACGGGGGACGAGTGTTAAAATTAGTGTGGTTGCCGGTCAATACGGCTTGGAAGCAAGGGGTGAAACTATAACTTTTGATGGTTGGTACAAGGTGTTGGAAAAAGACGCCGAAGAAAATTTATTGCCGCAGGTGAGTGAGGGGGAGAAGTTGGATTTTGTAGATTTAACAAAAGAGCAAAAATTTACTCAACCGCCAGCCCGGTACAATGACGCCTCGCTGATTAAAGCATTGGAGGAGATGGGGATCGGGCGGCCCTCCACGTATGCGCCGACTTTGTCGACAATTCAAGACAGGCAATATGTAGAGAAGATCGAAAAGCGCTTTAAGCCAACTGAGTTGGGGGTGGCGGTGAATGATTTTTTGGTGGCCAACTTTCCCCGGGAAGTAAATTATGAGTTTACGGCCAATATGGAGTATGGTTTGGACGAAGTGGCCAATGGAGACAAGGAGTGGCAACCGCTGGTGTCTGATTTTTACGGGCCATTTGAGGCGGATTTAAAGAATGTGGAGCAGACGGTGGCGAGAGTGAAAGTGGAAGTGGAGAAAACGGGGGAGAAGTGCCCGGAGTGCGAAGTTGGGGATGTGGTGATAAGAATAGGAAGGTTTGGAAGATTTTTGGCTTGCAGCCGGTATCCGGAGTGTAAATATAAAGCGAATTATCAGAACAAGATTGGGATGAAATGCCCCAAATGTAGTGAAGGGGACGTAATAGTGAGAAAGACCAGAAAGGGCAAGAGTTTTTACGGCTGCAGCCGGTACCCCGATTGCGATTTTGCCAGTTGGACTAAGCCGCAAGTGAGTGGTCAAGATAAAAAAGAAGGAGGAGATGGACAAACGGGAAAGGGAAGAGCAGAACAGTGATGTACCGGAGTGGGCTTGGTGGTTATATCAAATTTTGGCGACGGCAGTACTGGTGTCAGGTTTGACGCAGGCTGGGAGAGGAGTGGTGGAAGGGTACATTTTGCCCAAAGTCGCGCCGCTGGTCGTGGGTGAGTTGGCATTGGGCGCAGGAATGTGGGCGTACTTTTATTGGATGAATTGGGGAGGCGGGAGGGAGGTTTGATGTCAATAGGTATTTTGGGGATTGAAAGTGGGGGGTGAGTTTTGTTAAAAGTGGGGCGTGGTTTTGAGTGATCGGGATATTAGAAAGAGGGTAAAGGGTAAAGGGCTGGTAATTCGGCCGTTTAGAAGTGAGAATGTCCAGCCGTCGTCTGTGGATTTACTTTTGGGTAGCGAGTTTCTGGTGTTTGATACACACGGACAGAGTTTGATTGACACTAAAAATGAAATTAAGGGGCTGATGAAAAAGATAGTTGTTAAATCGGGGGAACCGTTGATCGTCCACCCGCGGGAGTTTGTACTGGGGACGACTCGAGAATGGGTGGAATTGCCGTCTGATTTGGTGGGACGACTGGAGGGAAAGTCGAGTTTGGGGCGGATTGGCCTGGTGATCCATTCGACGGCCGGGTACGTGGACCCGGGTTTTGCCGGGCAGTTGACGCTGGAGATATCTAACTTAGCTAATTTGCCCATTGCCTTGTACTCGGGGATGAAGATTTGTCAGTTTAGTTTGCAGCAAATGACTAGTCCAGCCCAGTATCCGTACGGGCACAAAAAATTAAAGAGTCATTACATGGGGCAAAAAGGCGTGACCGGCGCCGATACCGGGAGTATTTGGGGGAGGAAATAAATGGCTTTGTCTACTGAGACTAAGAGTTCAGAAAAAATTGTAAACGAAGGTGCGGAGAAGTGGTTAGGAGTTAGGATCCCTGTTTTGGATCATGGATATGTAATGCTAGTTGATTACATGGGAAACGATCAAACGATTGAGAAGGCGGCTAGAGTATCGTATCAAGCGGGAACGAGACAAGTGAGTGAAACGCGAACTCTACTGAGATATTTGATGAGAAATAGGCATACCAGCCCTTTTGAGATGAACGAATACGTGTTTCACATGAAGTTGCCGATTTTTGTGGCTAGACAGGTGGTCAGACATAGGACTGCGGGTTTGAATGAAGAATCGGCCAGGTATTCGATATTGGCTGACGAAGTGTATATTCCAGATGCGAATGTTCTGGCTGGACAATCGAAAAGTAACAGGCAGGGGCGAGACGAAGTGTTTGGTGCAGAGGAAGCTGAGGCTGTGAGGAAATTACTGATTGCCGAAGCGGGTATGGCAAGGAAAAACTATGAGTATTTGTTGAATGACGATGGTATTGGGAATCCGGTTGACCAAAGTCGGGGAATGCTGGCTCGGGAATTGGCCAGACTTGGGTTGACTATGGGGCAATACACTCAATGGATTTGGAAGATGGACTTGCATAATTTGTTGCATTTTCTTAGTTTAAGAATGGATGCCCATGCCCAGTATGAAACGAGGCAATATGCGAATGCTGTGGCTACAGTAGTAGCTGATGCGGTTCCGATTACTTATCAAGCTTTTGTGGACTATGAGTTGGAAGCGATTCGATTAACTAAGCCTGATCAGGTGGTTATTGGAAGCCTGATGGCGAGTTTGGGTGTGGTTTTGACAGAACAGCAGGTCGGTGACAGGGCAAAAGCATTAGGAATGAAGAATAAAAGGGAGCGGGAGGAATTACTGGATAAACTACGTAGACTGGGTCTGGTAAAATAGGGGTATGGCTGAAGGAAGAGAGAAGAACGAATATTTGGGGACGTTTTTAAAAATTGCGTTGGCGATTGGGATCTTGGCGTTGGTGCTTTAGGGTGATAAACTCGTGTTATGAAGAAGGGATTGTTTGTGGTGTTGTATGGGCCGGACGGGGTGGGGAAAAGCCGGCAGATGGAACTAATAGAAGAGCGGTTGCGGGAGCAGGGGGTGATGTACCGGCGGCTGAGGTATCCGATTTATGACTTAAAACCTACGGGGTCTAGGTTAGATGAGATGCTGCATAAAAATAAAAAACCTTTGGAAGAGGAGAAAATGCAGGAACTGTTTGCCCAAAATCGGCGGGATTTCGAACCGACCCTAAGGTCCTGGTTGAATTCCGGTGTGTGTGTGGCGGCGGAAAACTATACCGGTACGGGATTGGCGTGGGGAGCGGTGCGGGGTGTGGCCATGATTAAACTTGAAGAGATGAATAAAGGCATACTGGAGCCGGATGTGGCGATATTTCTGGACGGGCCGAAAAGAGCTGAATTGCCTATTGAGGGTCATCCATATGGGACGGAAGAAAACGAGGATGAGTGGTATAGACTGCGGAAGATTTACTTGCAACTGGCGGATAAATACGGCTGGGTGCGGGTGGGCGGTGACGCACCGATATTGATTGTGGCTAACCGGATCTGGGCCGTGGTCCGACCGGTGTTGGTAAGAAGATAGTTTTTCGGGTGTGGTATATTTCGGGCAGTGGCGGGGGAATACGACGGCTATTTTATTACTTTTGAAGGACCCGACGGTTCGGGTAAAAGCACGCAGTCGAAATTATTGGTCCAATACTTGGGGGGGTTGGGATACGATGTGATGCATACGTTCGAGCCGGGAGGGACGAAGATTGGTGAGCAGGTGCGAAACGTGTTGCACGATATGAGAAATACAGCAATGCAACCGAGAGCTGAGGCTTTGGGGTATCTGATGTCTCGGGCGCAGCTGATGGGAGAAAAAATCAGGCCCCGATTGGCTTGGGGAGGAATAGTGGTTAGCGATAGATATAACGATAGTACTCTGGCATATCAGGGGTACGGGCATGGTCTAGATTTGGATATGCTGAGAGTGGTTTGCGGTTTTGCCACCGGAGGGTTAACGCCGGATTTGACGTTACTCCTTGATTTGTCTGTCGAGGAGGGTTTGGAGCGTCGGAAAACTGGAGGAGGAGAATGGAATAGGTTGGATGCGATGGATGTGGAGTTTCATGGGCGGGTGAGAGGTGGTTATTTAGAAATGGCTCGGCAGGAACCGGACAGATGGGTAGTGATCGACGCTAAGGCGAGTGTTTGGGAGTTGCACAAGGCTGTGAGGGTGGTGGTGCAGGGAGTCTTAGGTTTAGGGATGGATGTGGATCGGATGCGATGGGAGGGAGAAGGCGGTATAATTCCCGGCAATGGATGAAGTATTTGAATTGATCAAATCGGAAGAGAAGAGGCAGGGGGAGACACTGATGATGATCCCGTCGGAGAACTACGCCAGTAGGGCGGTAAGGCAGGCGATGGGGTCGGTACTAAATAATAAATACTCGGAAGGGTATCCCGGAAAGAGATATTATCAAGGAAATAAATATGTTGATGATATAGAGAATATCGCTATAGAAAGAGTAAAAAAATTGTTCGCAGTGAAGTATGCGAATGTCCAACCATATTCCGGCTCCCCGGCTAACGCCGCGGTGTTAATGGCATTGGTTGGGCCGGGAGAAAAAATTATGGGGATGAAATTGTCCGGAGGCGGGCATTTGACGCATGGACATCCCAAGATCACTTTTTCGGGCAAGTATTATCAGAGTGGGCAATACGATGTAAATGATGAGGGGTGGATTGATTATGATGAGGTGGAGCGGATGGCGCGAGCCGAGAAACCGAAACTGATTATTGCAGGAACCACGGCGTATCCCAGAATCTTGGATTTTTCTAAGTTTGGAAAAATTGCCCATGGTGTGGGGGCGTATTTGTTGGCGGATATATCCCACATTGCCGGGTTAGTGGTGGCTGGGACTCATCCATCGCCAGTGGGTCATGCTGATGTGGTTATGACCACAACTCATAAGACATTGCGGGGGCCGCGGGGGGCAATTTTGATGACTGATAATGAGGAAACCGCTCGCAAAATCGACCGGGCGGTATTTCCGGGATTGCAAGGCGGTCCGCATAACAGTACGACTGCTGCTATTGCTGTCGCTTTGGTTGAAGCCGGTACGCCGGAGTTTAAAGAGTACGGGGTGCAGGTTGTAAAGAATGCTAAAGTTTTGAGTGATGAGCTAACAAAATTGGGGTTTAAGCTGACGACTGGCGGGACAGATAACCATCTGGTGGTTATAAATTTGGGCGGAGGCGGTAAGGAAGCGGCTGTGGCTTTGGAAGAGGCGGGAATTATAGTCAATTATAATGCCGTACCGCATGACTCCAATCCTCCGGCTAACCCTTCGGGACTCCGGTTGGGGACACCGGCGGTGACAACTCGGGGAATGGAAGAAGAGGAGATGAAACAAATTGCGCAGTGGATAAGCGATACGATTCGTATAAGGAATAACGTATCAGGTATTAGGGAAATTAGAAATGAAGTGAAGAAGATGTGCAAAAAATTTCCGGTGCCGTGAGACTTGATGGTTGACAGGAGTGTGAAAAGAGGACTAAGGTGAGGTATGGATGAGAGGAAAGTTGTGTTTGCCAAGGATCTGGGTAAGACCGGGAGTGGGGAAGCGAGGGAGTTTTTAAGGGAACCAGAAAAAGTGGTTAGGTGGGCCTATTGGATACTGGGGTTGGCTGCACTGGCGGCCGTGGCGGCGTCTCAATTTGTGAGATAAATCCAACGTATTCCAGTCCGCCACTGGCGGATTGCATTGGCTATATACTCGTCAGGAGCCTGACGATTATAATCGGGGCATGATTTTTGATGGGAAGAAGTTTGCGGGGGAAATTGAGAAGATATTAAGAGATGAAGTGATTAAGTTGGGGAAGAGGCTGAAGCTGGTGACGATTGTAGACCCGGCGAATCCAGCAAGCGTAACATATACAAATCTCAAAGCTGCTATGGCTGCACGCCTGGGTGTAGATTTTGAAATTCAAAAATCAAATAACAAATCACAAATCAAATCTAAAATCCAAAAACTAAACGTGGATTCAGATGTTGATGGGATTATGGTTCAGATGCCGTTCCCGAATGCCAAATTTCTAATTGATCTAATTGACCCAAGGAAAGATATAGACGGATTGAGAGAAGATTCGCCGTATAAGCCGGCGGTAGTGAGAGCGATTTGTGAAATCCTAATTTCTAATTTCGAATTTCTAAACAAATCTCAAGCCCCAAAATCCAAAACACAAATTTGTGTTGTGGGGTCGAAGGGGTTTGTGGGATCTAGGCTGATGCGGGAGTTGCCGGGAGCGGTGGGGATGGATAAGGGGGATTTTGACCCTTCGGTGTTGCTCAGAGCAAGTGTAATTGTAAGTGCTACGGGGCAGGCGGGGCTGATTAAGCCCGATATGGTTAAAGAGGGGGTGGTAGCTATTGATGTGGGGTATCCCAAAGGGGATTTTGACCCGGAAGTGGTGAAGAAAACCGCGTTTTTTACGCCGGTTCCGGGTGGAGTGGGGCCGGTAACGGTGGTGATGCTGTTTAAAAATTTGGTGGATGCTGTATTATTGGAGTAGTGGCGATTGCAGTTCAAGATCAAGCAGTGGAGACTCCGGTGAAGTTGGAGGGGAGGGATATTGGAGAAGGCTTGTCGGACAAGCAACTGGGGAGTTTGTTGAGTACTCAGATGCAGGCTGAGGGAGCAGCGTCTAAATTGTCAGAAGGCATCAATACTGGTGTTTCGGAGAGGGTAGCGGAGGATAAAGTGAGGATTGGTTTTTTGAGAGGGGTGATAAATAAGATAAGGTCAAAAACAGGTTTTTAGTGGGAGATTTCGCGGGTGATGGTGACTTCGGTGGAGCCGTCCCCATATGGTAACTCGCCTTTTATTGTGTCCGAGGTCCCGGGGCAATCTGGGTTGGGGTGGTGAGTTTCTGCAACAGGATTTTCGAGATGAAGGTCAATGGTTGTTTCTTGGCCGTCGGCGAATTTTAGTTCTAGGTCTGCGGCATGAGGTTTAATGATAAGAGATAGATCCGAGTCGTGGTATATTTCCTGGTCGGGTTGGGAGGTGGAAAAGATTTTGTGGAGTAGGACTCTGGGAGAACAGTCGACGGGTGTAGGGGTAAGCATTGAACCTTCTGGGGTAGTGGTGGCTTCGGAATAAAGAGCTGCACAAAAAGATGCCCCAACCAAGGTTCCAAGGGCCAGTACTAGGCCGTATTTGAGTTCGTGGCTGGTAAAGGTGGATTTGGGTCGCCCATGACTGAGAGGTTTTCCGGCGTCTCCACGTCCGGCATAGTTCCTGATTCTAGGCATAGCGCGAATTATACGCCTGTGATAAAATGCTTTGGAGGTTATTTCGCACCTCGCCTAATTTCTCCTTATAAATTTTGGCGGGGGAGGTAAAAAGGAGAAAGTATGAATACAGCTCACGATTTGATAATGTCTGAGTTAGATCGGACTAATGTTGCAAGGTTGGCAGCTTTGGAGATGGTAAAGGTGGGTGCGATGACGGTGGAGGAGTGGAAAAGACTTGATGACGCGTTGGATGGAAGGGCGATGGGGTTGGGGGAGTTGGGTCGGGGTCAGATTTTGAGAGAGTGGAGGGAAAGTCGAGGGAAGGAGATAGTGTGAGCGGGGTGAGCTTGAAGGATTTACTTGAAGCGGGGTGTCATTTCGGGCATCAGTCCAGGAGGTGGAATCCAGCTATGGCCAAGTATATTTATACGGCCCGGGACGGGGTACATATTTTAGATTTGGCCCAGACTAAAAAAGGGATCGAGGAAGCGGCCAAATATTTGGGCAGCATGGCTTCTGAGGGCCGCGTGATTTTGTTCGTGGGCACCAAGCGTCAAGCCCAGGAAGTAGTTAGGAGGGAAGCGGTGAGACTGGGGATGCCGTATGTGACTGCCAGATGGATAGGGGGGTTGTTGACCAATTGGGAACAGGTGCAAAAGAGGCTGGCTAAACTTGCTGATTTGAAAGATAAGAGGAATAGGGGGGACTTTAAGGTTTACACCAAGCGGGAGCAACTGCTGCTAGACCGGGAGATAGCCAAATTGGAGAAGTTTTTTGGCGGTGTTTCGACTCTTTCTAAACTTCCTGACGTGTTGTTTGTCGTGGACTCACATAGAGAAGAAGTGGCGGTAAAAGAGGCCAGAAGGATGAACATTCCAGTAGTGGCTCTGGTGGATACCAATGGCGACCCGGCGCTTATTGATTATGTGATTCCGGTTAATGACGATGCGGTAAAATCGGTAGAATTGGTGGTGACCGCAATCGCAGATGCGATTGCAGGTTCCAAGCCACAAATCTCAAGTAACAAACAAGAATCAAGTCCCAATGAATAAAATCTCAATAGAGGACATAAAAAAACTTAGGGAGAAGACCGGGGCGGGAGTGTCCGATTGCCGGGAGGCATTGGAGGAGTCGGGGGGGGATATGAAGAAAGCTGAGGAGGGTTTGCGTAAAAGGGGGATTGAACGGGCGGCCAAAAAGGCCGATCGGGAAGTGAGAGCGGGAGCCGTCTTTTCTTATGTGCATCACACCGGCCGATTGGGGTCGATGGTGGCTCTGGCCTGCGAGACGGATTTTGTGGCTAAAACCGATGATTTTGTCAAATTAGGTAAAGAATTGGCCTTGCATGTTGCCGCTTCAAGGCCCGAGAGTGTTGATGTGCTTTTGGGGCAGGAGTACGTGCGGGATCCGGCTAAAAAAATTTCCGATTTGGTAAAAGAGGTGATCGGTAAATTGGGTGAAAATATTCAGGTAGTTGATGTCAGGATCGTAGAAGTGTAGACTAAAGTCCACAATGGATTTGGGGGAAGTGAAGCAAAAGATGCAGGCGGGAGTGGATTATACGCGGCGGGAAATGGCGATGATCAGAACCGGGCGGGCAAATCCGGCGCTGGTTGAGAATATTGTCATAAACGCATACGGCGGGACGGCAAAGATGAGGGTGGTGGAGCTGGGGACTATTTCTGTACCGGAGCCGCAGCAGCTGGTGATTACACCTTACGACCAATCGATAATTGGCGATGTTAGGAGGGATTTGGAGGCGGCAAATTTGGGAGTGATGCCGGTAATTGATAACGGGGTGATTCGGATGACATTTCCGGCACTAACGACCGAGCGGCGATTGGAATATGTGAAATTGCTACACACCAGGCTGGAGGACGGGAGAGTGAAAATAAGGCAAATTAGGCACGATAAAATGACCGAGTTAAAGAGGCAGTTTGAGGCGAAAGAGCTAACCGAGGATGATAGGCATAGGCTGGAGAAGGAACTGCAGGAGCTGACTGATGAGATGATGAAACTGGTTGAGGAGATGGGGAAGATGAAGGAAGAGGAGTTGAAAACTTTGTAGACTTATAGTATAATAGGGTTATGACCAGTGGTGAGTGGTGTAAGCGTAAATATAGAAATTCTGAGTTATCGTTGGGTGCCAGAATTAAGCTGGGGTTGTTGGCTCTGGCGTTGGCTTGTGGGTATGGTTTGTACAAATTAGGGCCGGATAATTGCAATCATGCGGCGATGTACGGAGATATGTGCCCACCTGCGACTTCGCAAAGCAGGTAATGTCTGATACACTTGGGAAATGGCGACGGGGGTGATATTTTTTGTAGTTCTGTCGATTTTGGTGCTGGTCCACGAATTGGGGCATTTTATGGCGGCTAGGTTATTTGGGATCGAAGTAGAGGAATTTGCTTTCGGATTGCCGTTTACTAAGCCGATTTTTAAGATCAAAAAAGGGAAGACGCAGTATGGGTTGTATCCACTTTTATTTGGCGGATTCGTGAGATTAGAGGGGGAAGAGCAGGAGAGTGGAAGAGCAGGAGAGTATAAGGAGGGGTCGTTTTGGAGCAGGGGAAAGAAACAAAGAATGATGGTGATCGCGGCCGGTGTAGTCATGAACGTGGTCTTGGCTTTGGTTGGATTTGGTGTGTTGTATGCGAGTGTCGGAGTGCCGGTTAGAAGAGTGGAGCTCGTAACTGTGGTCGAAGTGCAGAAGGATACTCCCGCTGATTCTGCTGGTATTGCCCGTGACGACCGGATTGTAGCGGTGGAGGGCCGGCCGGTATCTGCTTCCGAGTTTCCCCAATTGATGAAATCCTGGGCCGGGGTGGAGGTACATTTACTAATCGAGCGGGGGAAAGGGACATATTTGTTTGAAGGGATTGCTCCCGGTCCGGTGGAGCAAAAGATCGTGGCCATTGTGCCCCGGGCCAACCCTCCGGAGGGACAGGGATCGATAGGAGTTCTTATTTCCAATTATCCGTATCTGGAAACAATAAAATGTTCAATGTCTAATGTTCAATGTTTAGTATTGGCAGCGGGAAAAGGGGTAGAAAGCACGGTGATTTGGGCGGGGAGAGTGTTCGACGGCTTACGGAGTATTGGAAAAAGCTTGGTGGCGGGGAAGGCGCCTGAGGGGGTGTCGGGACCGGTAGGGATTTACCGATTGGTGGATGTGGTGGCTGTGGGCGGGTTTTGGCCGCTTTTGGAGTTGACGGCAATATTGTCTGTTAACTTGGCTGTATTTAACGTTTTGCCCATTCCGGCGCTGGACGGAGGACGGATGATATTTATCTGGTGGGAATGGGTGAGGAAAAAGAGAGTGACACCTGAGTTGGAGAGAAAAATAAATTCCTGGGGAATGGCTTTTTTGATAGGTTTACTTGTCCTAATTACGCTTCAGGATGTGATTAGTGGAGGGTTGGGGAAGTAGCAAGGGATAAATCTATTTCTGTCTCCGGTAAACGGGAAGCTTGGGAAGGCCATATGCTACAGATCTAGTTTCGTCCAGAAGTCTGTCCATGAGATTACCGGTTCGTTTCATCACTTTCGGGTCGGGGTCTTGTGGGTTCAGTGTAGGATCAATATATTGTGATTCTTGGTGCCGTCTTCCATATTCAGTCATTATTTCCTGGTAGTCCTGGGAGCTAAGCCCTGGGAAAGGTGGACCGAGTTGGGTGAGGTAGTGGGCGAACAAGCTAAGCATGTTTTTTAGATGGATCTGGGCTCTTATTTGATCTTCGGGAGACATCTCACCGACTTGTTTAGTCATGTATGCTACTTGGCCTTCGAAAATATTTACGACTTTTCGGGGATCAAGAGTTTCTCTGATGTTGAGCGGCATAATTTAGAAATTATAGGGTAATTTGGTAAAATGTCTAGGTTATGGATGGAGGTCAGATGTTTTTAGTTGGGATGGGGCTGTTGACAGTGGCGGTAGTGGTGGGAGTGGGGTTGAAGGTGGGGGAGTTGGAATTGAGGCAGGAAAAGGAGAATAGATGGTATCGAGAGAGAGCTCACGTGGTTACTGATAGCTCTGAAATGCTTAGAGGGTTGCAGGCTAAAAGGGCAGAAGGAGCTGAGAAGGAGTAGTTAATATATGACCAGGGAACTGGAAGAGTTAATTGGTAATGAGGTCGAACCGAAGTATAGGAGAAAGTCGATTTACGATGCGGTGGTGATTGCCTATAAAAGACGAGAGCATGGGAGGCGGATTAATAACTTGATGTCAGAGCGGGGGATTACCATGCGTCAGGTGACTGGTCAGATGGAGGTGGATGTGGAACGGGAGGTGGCGAGAATGTTTATTGAGGTGGTTATGACCGGGAGGCGGGAGAGGGAATATTTAAACGTGGCGGCGGCGACAAATTTGGCGGCAATGACACCGGAGCAGATTCAGGATTTGCATAGCATTGGGCCGGTTAAGGGGCCGATGGTGTACCGAGCGTTACAGAGGTGGTCTGAACTCCATGGGGGAGGTCAGGCTGAGACTGAGTGAGGTGGAAGATATTTCTATCGAAGCAGACGGAAAGAGTTTGTCCCCTGAATGTGTATGAATGTGATTTGCCGTCTTCGACTTCTGCCATCCAGGGAGAGTATGGTTTGCCGGTCTTTTGATAAATTGTATAGAGAGTGACATAAGGGTGGGGGTGATTGTATAAATCTTTGTAGAAGTCGGGGAGGAGGAGAGAAGAGTCGTTTAGAAAATGGGGTTTTGTGGTTTGGAGGGGAATACCAGTACAGCTGGATGGAGAAAAAGGGAAGGCTTGGACGGGGGAGGTAATGCCCAATAGGGCAAGTGCGATGGCGAGGTAGATGTGGAGGTGGCGGATTTTTTCTGGCATTTCTGAGCTGATTATATACCCACAAAGAACTTGTTAATAGGCAACAAAAATCCTATACAAATAATGTTGAACTAGCGCAATATTTACTAGTGTCTGGATATATATAGTAACTACTTTTTATAAGCCCGGGGGGGCGGGGTGTAAGACCGAAGATTGAACGAAAATGTTGGATTTTGGAAAATTGATTGTTGACCGGAAAATTTTGGGAGATTATGATGCGGTGAATGGCAAAGGTTCGTAAGGCGGTAATTCCAGCGGCGGGGTTTGGGACGCGGTTTTTACCGATGACCAAGGCCAGTCCCAAAGAGATGCTGCCGGTCGTGGACAAGCCGATTATCCAGCGGGTAGTGGAAGAATTGGTGGGAGCGGGAATAGAAGACATTATTATCGTCACCGGTTATCATAAGCGCAGTATCGAAGATCACTTTGATGCGCCGTCTTCGGAGTTGACACAGATGTTGAAAAATAAACCAGAGATGCTTTTGAAAGTGGAAAAGATAGGTAAATTGGCTAATTTTGCCTATGTGCGGCAAAAGGGACCGTATGGCAACGGGACGCCACTTCTCAACGTGCGGCATTTGGTGGGTAACGAGCCGTTTATTTATACGTGGGGGGATGATTTTGTCGAGGCGGCGCCGGTCACCAGATTTGCCCAGATGGTTGAGTGTTATGAGAAGTATGGAGCGACTACTTTAAGTTGTATCCGGGCGACTCGCAACCAGGACTATGTGAAATATGGATTTGCATCGGGAAAAAAGTTGGCGGAGGGGGTAATTGAGGTGGAAAAGATTGTGGAGAAACCGGGGAAGGAGAATGCTCCTTCAGATCTGGCTACGGTAAGCGGATTTCTGGCGGCGCCTGAGATATTTGAATACGTGGATCAAGCGGCCTCTGGTTTGCAGCCGGGACATGAGTTTTACTACAATGATGTATTGAAGCTGATGCTTTTAGCGGGTAAAAAGATCATAGCCCGGGAAATTGAAAACGCCAGGTTTTATGACACTGGGGATAAACTGGATTATTTGAAAGCGGTTGTCGAATTTGGGATAAAGCACGAGGATATCGGGGAGGAGTTTTCCAAATGGATCGGAGGGCTAAAAGTATGAAGAACAAGGAGAGGGAGCGGTTGGAGATATTGAAGGAGAATTTGGAGGTAAGTCAACGAGAACTGGATGCGGCTATAGGGTCCGGAGCGGTTGGTTGGGCCAGGGAATTTGCGAAAAAGGTAAAAAATGTCAAAAGACAGTTACTGGGAAGGAAAAATAGGCGCAAGGTCTGATATGGAATTTGATCCGGGAAAGCCATATGTGGAATCGGAAGATACAGTGAGGTTGACGTGGAGAGATGGGTGGATTAGGAATGGAGTGTGGAGAGTGAGTATAGAGGACTATTTGACTTTTGTGCGGGATGTGGGGTTGATCTCATGGGGGTGGATGATGAGGTTGGTCCAACCGGAAGTTGGTGATTGGATCTTACCGGTACCAATTATAAGGAATGGGCGATTGCATAGGATCTTGTTTGACCAAAGAGAAGCTGAGGAGAAATTGGTGATGTATGAATCTAGTGGACCAGAGCAGGGGTAGATAAGGGATAGTGTAGAATGTGGGGCGGATGGCGGCAGAAAATGGATCATTTGAATGGCTGGATAAACTGGAGTTTAAAAGGAGCGGTGGGCAGGTATTGAACCCTGGATGTGACCCTGGAAGGCATGCCTGTGCAGACGGATGTGTGGTGGAATCCGGGCTTCGTTGGGAGGTTAGGATGGGGTTAATAAAGAATAGTGTCCAGGTAAAGGAGTATTTGGAGAGGCAGCCTTGCCCGGTGTTTGCAGTGGTTGTGACGAAGGCGATGGGGAAGGAGGCAAAAATTGTGGTTAGTGTCGAGGAGTTTAAGAGGAGATTGGAAAAGGAAAGGAAAAAAAAGGCCGATTTGGACGCGCAAATTGCCCAGGCCAGGGCTAATGGGGGCAAGGGGGTGGCGGGGTTGGAGAAGAAAAGGAAGCAGAGTGGGTCGGTGATTGGAGCAATTGTGACGAATCTAAAGAGATTGAACAAGGCTCGTGGTTCTGATCATGACGCGGAGGTTATGGATTGAGGCCAGGCGATAGTAGAGAAGCTCATGTGACTTGAAAAGATGATGGAGGTAAGAGCGCGAATAATCGCGGCAAGTGGAGCAATCGCAAGTGTCGTCGATGGGGTTTTTGTCTAGTTTGAATTGGGATTTGGAGATATCAAGCCTTTCGGTTTTTGACTGACGATTATATAAAAGACCGCAGCGGGCGAGCCGAGTGGGAGCTACACAGTCAAACATATCCGCGCCGGCACGGATTACCGAAACTATATCTGACGGTTTGACTCCGACCCCCATGGTGTAGAGGGGTTTATTTTTGGGAAGGAGATCGCGGATGATGGCGAGAGCTTGTGAGGTTTGGCTTGGGTTGGAGCCGATGACGGCGCCGCCTATTGCGATACCGGGAAGATCTTGGTCGACAATAAATTTGGTGGATTCTTTTAATAGGTCGGGGTATTGACCACCCTGGATGATGCCAAAGAGGGCTTGTTTATTGCGGACTCGATCTTGCGAAAATTCGTGCTCGACTCCCGCAAGCGGGGTCCGGCTGCGCGCGAATTTTCTGTCAAGATCTGCGTCCTTCCATGTTTTTATGCATCGGAGTAGCCAGGCGTGGGTTCTGAGCATTGCCTCTTTGGCGTAAGCATGAGACGCGCCGGCGGGGATGGGGTGATCGAAGGCCATAATGATATTCGCCCCAATATCTATTTGAGATAGGGTGGTAGTTTCAGGCGACAAAAATTGGAGCGAGCCGTCGAGATGGGATTTGAAATATGCTCCTTTGTCTGTAATTCGAGGAGTAAGACTCATGATTTGAAAGCCTCCCGAGTCGGTCAGAATGGGGTGAGGCCAGTTCATGAAGGTGTGGATGCCACCTAACTTTTTGATGTTTTGTGGACCGGGACGAAGATAGAGATGATAATTGTTGGCCAAGATTATTTGGGCGCCTACTGACTCGAGATCTTCGCTGGAGAGGGACTTGACGGAGGCGGCTGTACCCACGGGCATAAAGACGGGAGCGGTGATATTGCCATGAGGCGTGGAAATGACCATTTGGCAATTATACCTATTGACTGGGTGTGAAAAGGAGTAGAATTGGGCATGGCTGGGGTTATAAAGAAAGAGATATCTGAGTGTCCTCATAGTGAGCACACTTCGAAATGGAAGGATGACTTTACTGGAGCAGGTCATTGCGAGACGCGACGGCTCTTGACAAGAGGAAAGGGGATGTGATGTACTGGATGAGTGATGAAGAAGTTGTTGGTGTCTGTGGTTTTGGGGCTTTTGGTTTTGCCGGTGGCTGTGGGGGCGCTGGATGAGGAAGAAGTGGATGGATTGAAAGAACAGCGGGCGAAGTTGATGCTGGAGAGGCGGTCGGAGACTACGGCTCAGATTTTAGAGAGACTGGTCAAAAATATGAATGGTATAAACAGCCGGCGGGTGGCTGCTATGAACCGGCATTTGGAGAGGATGCGAGCCTTGATGGAGAAAGTGGGTGCTGCTCGTGATAAAGCTGCCGCTTCCGGAAAAGATGTAAGTGCTGTGGACACGGCCGTGACGGCCGCGGATGCGGCGATTGCGTCGGCCCAGGCAGCGGTGGATGCGCAAGGGGCAAAAGTTTATAGTGCGACCACCCGGGCGGAATTTATGGCTGCTAAGAAGCAGCTGGCAACTGATTTGAGGGGGGTGCACCAAAGAATCGTGGAGGCGAGAAAGGCAGTAGCTCGAGCGATATCATCATTAGCTAAAGTCAGAGGGGAGGTGGCGCCGACGGCTACGCCGTAAAAAGGGATATTATGGCATCTTCTGAACAAAATCAAAATAATTTTCTTATGTTTCTGCTTTTGGCTGGGGCGTTTCTGGCAGCAGGAGTGGTTTTGATGAGGCTGATTCCGGTAAGGACTGGTAGTTTGTCGGGTTACGCTAGAGGGCAAAATGTAGTTAAACCAACTGTGTCTCCTGATGTGAGCGCGAGTGATTTGATGAATGAACTAAACACCACCGCGGATGACGGGGGTGAGGGCGATCTTCGCCAACTGGATCGAGACGCAGCGGGATTGTAGGGGCGGAGTATAATAAGGGGCTTATGAATAGTTGCGTTTTTTGTCGGATTGTGGCGGGTGAGTTGCCTACCCAGAAAGTGTGGGAAGACGAGGAGATAGTAGCCTTTAAGGATGTTAATCCCTCGGCGCCGGTACATGTATTAGTAGTACCTAAAAGGCACATTGATAAGTTGACGGAAGCTACTAGCCAGGATCGGGACTTGTTGGGTGGATTGCAGTTGGCAGCGGCCGTTGTCGCTCAAAAAATGGGAATAGCGGATGGATTTAGATTAATGTTGAATAACGGAGCCAGCGCGGGGCAAGTGGTCTGGCACCTGCATTATCATGTGCAGGGAGGATGGAAAGGGGGGGTGAAATGATTTTATGGCGACAGTGGTACACAAAAAACCCGGCCAATCAGATGACAAACTTATCGCTGACTTTCGTAAGAAAGTCCTTAATGATGAGTTGATTTTGGAGATCAAAAAGCGGGAATTTTATCGTAAGCCGTCGGTATTAAAGCAAGAGAGAATTAAAGAGCGCAGAAAAACGCGACGGAGGAGTTATTAGGAAATATGATTTCCGAAAAAATTAGGAGCGATTTGACGAGTGCCATGAAGGCGGGTGATTCGCTGCGGGTTTCGGTGTTGCGGATGGCCATTTCGGCCTTTGACTATAGAAAGATCGAGTTGCAGCGGGAACTGACTGAGGCAGAGGGGGTGGGTGTCCTACAAAACGAGGCCAAAAAGAGGCGAGAAGCGATCGAGTCGTACCGGGCAGGAGGACGGGGGGAGCAGGCGAAAACAGAGGAGGCAGAACTGGCTATTTTGCAGGGTTATTTGCCTTCGATGATGAGTGAAGAGGAAATAAGGACGGAAGTGGCAAAGATGGAATTGCCTAAAGATTTTGGCGGGGCGATGCGGTTAGTTGCCCCGGTTTTTAAAGGTAAGGCAGACGGAGGGTTAGTGGCTAGAATTGTTGGGGAGATGGTGAGTGGTTAAGTATAAGACCGGTGATGTTGGTGGTCGGGTATTTGAAGTGTGGCTGGGGGACGAGAAAGAAATGAGAGAGTTGGGGAAGAAATGGATGAAGGACGATGAATTTCATGAGGTGATCAGTTTTCCTCTAGACGAAATTGGACCGGGGCCGGATGGGGTGTGGAGATTGGGAGATGTAGTAATTTACAAAAGGGCTAAAAATAGGGATTTTTTTATAGTACATGGAATTGAGCATTTGCTTGGGCGTCATCACGATTGAGTAGGAAATTTATACAGTTGATTAGTGAGATCGGGATCGATATAACTGATGTGGCCTATGACTTTGTATTTGAAATACCGGCCCCAAACTGTTCCTGAATTGGATTTGAAGGCTGTTCGGGAGTCCTTGGGAAAAACTCTTTCTAACAAAGACCTGCCTGCCGGCAGGCAGAGTTTGCCACATGCGTGGCTGTTTTCGGGTCCGAGAGGCGTTGGAAAGACGAGTGCAGCTAGGGTGCTGGCTAAATACATTAATTGTCGGGGGAAGGAGAAGCCATGTAATAAGTGTGATTTATGTTTGGGGATTACGGCAGGGGCGTGTCCGGACGTAGTTGAGATTGATGCGGCCAGTAACCGGGGTATAGATGAGATTAGGCAGTTGCGTGAAGGGGTGGGCTTGGCGCCCATGCAGGCTAAATTTAAGGTTTATATTATCGACGAGGTGCATATGTTGACGTCGGAGGCGGCTAATGCTTTGCTGAAAACATTGGAGGAGCCGCCGCCACATGTGATGTTTGTGCTGTGCACGACAGAGGCGGAGAAGTTGCCGGAGACTGTGATCAGCCGATGTACGAGGGTGGTATTTTCTAAGCCTAGCCTAGAGGAGATTGTGGAGAAGCTGAAAAGAGTGGCGGGCGAGGAGAAATTGAAAGTTGATCATGGACAACTGATATTGATAGCTAAGGCGGCGAGGGGGAGTTTCAGGGATGCCATAAAAATGCTGGAACAGGTGATGCTGGGGGGAAAGTTGGATGAAATAGAAGGGGCGGGGGAGTTTTTGGAGATGGGGACTGATGAGGCGCTTGCTTATGTCAATAAGCTGGCAGAGAGAGGAGTGAATTTGCGGACTTTTGTGGAAAAGTGTGTTGAGGAGCTGCGGGAGAAATTGCTGGAGACGAAGGATGTGAGTTTGATTTCTAAAATTGAGGAGTTGGAGAGAGCGTATGGGAGAATGAAAGATGCGGCGGTGCCGCAATTGCCTTTAGAAATATTTGTGATTGAAAGGGCGGGAGAGTCTAAGAGTATAAGAGCTGGAGGGGAAAAGAAGAGTGAAGGACCAACAATAAAGAAACAAGAACCTGTGGTGGGTGGGAATTTGGGGGGGCATATGCTAGATGATGTGTTGTCACATTGGCCGGAGGTGATGAAGGCGGTTCGGCCAAAAAATCATTCGGTGGAAGCGCTCCTTCGTTCTACCAAACCTGTCGGGTTTGACGGGCGGGATTTGATTTTGGAGGCTTTTTACGAGTTTCATAAAAAGCAGTTGGAGACTGAAAGGTGCCGAGTGATTGTAGAGCAGACGGTGAGTGAGGTATTGGGGGTGGATGTGGTGGCATTGAAGATGCAGCTGGGGCATGGTTCAACGGTTGCGAAGGCCACCGGCGGAGACGGAGGAGAGGAGTTAGTCAAGGCGGCAGAAGAAATATTTAAACGATGACCAAGCCACAAACCCGCCTGCCGGACGGGCAGGTCTCAAGCCACAAATTAATTTTATTGATTGCATACTTGCTAATATTGAGTGTTCCTGGGGTGACGTGGGTGAAAAACTCTGGGTGGAGTGGTGGGGTGGTTTACGGGTTGGCAAGGCTGGCCGGGTTGTATGCGTTTACCTTGATGACGCTTCAAGTGGGAATCGGGGGGCTGGCGGATAAATTGAGGCCGATTTTTGGAGCCAGAATAATCAGATGGCATATATGGCAGGGAACAGTGGCTTTTAGTTTGGCAATGTTGCATCCGGTACTTATGGCTGTCGTGTTTGGGGTGGGAGAAGTTCTGCGAATGGGCGGGGACGCGGTGTGGGGGAAAATAGCCTTAAATCTTTTAATTATTTCTGTTTTGGCCGGAGCGATGCGGGCTCAGCCGTGGCTGGTCAGGTATTGGCGGTGGGTACACCGGCTAAATTATGTCATATTGGCGATGGTGTGGTGGCATTCGTGGAGACTAGGGACGGATACTCATACCTGGCCGATGGCGGGAATTTATTTACTGGCGCCGGTGGTTTTGGTTTGGGCTTTGACAAACAAGCTATTGGAGTCTAGAATCCTGAGTAAGTATGGGTATCGGTGATGCATTCGGAAAACTTGGAGATATAAACAAGCTAAGACAGCAGGCAATGCAGATGCAAAAGAATTTGTCTGGTCAGGTGATTACCGTCGAGGAAAATGGGGTGTATATCGAGATATCCGGGGACCAGAGAATTTTGAAACTGTCTATCCAGGGGATGGAGAACCCGGTTCTAAATGATGTTTTGAACAAGGCGATTCGAAAAAGTCAGGAGCTGGCGGCGAAAGAGTTGATGAATGTTTCCGGCGGGCAGATGTAGGATTAGCGGGGTTTTTTGGCGAGAGATTTGAGGATGAGGTAGGAGATGATCCCAATTCCTGATAGGACCCTGGGGTGCTTGAAGGCGTATTCGAGTTCATCCTGGAACTGGTTTGCAAGTGCCTTACCCATAGGATCGCGAGGATCAGCGTCGATGTATTTTTTGGTGCGGGTGTATTTGGAAACCAGTGTGAAGATATTGTCTTTTGCAGCTCCGGATTCGATTGGCATAATTTTATGGATTAATTTTTCGCGTTTCGGGATCGGTGCGATTGCTAACAGCATCAGCGTTGGTGGTGGGTTGAGAGGGATATTCGTCGATGCACAGGTCGGCGCGCGAGTCCTTCTTGTATTCGGGCCTTATTTTCGGAAGAAAGATGTTTTAACATGCAGCCAGTTTTGTTCTTTATTCCCATGCCTACCAGATATTTGCAGAGTTCGCAATTGGGGATGCTCATAATAGAATTGTATCCTATAGTGACGTGGGGGTCAAGGGGGATGTTATACTGAGGGATATGGCTATAAAAGATATATTTCCGGAGGAACTGCCTGGCAACGGAGTAATCCGGATGGGTGGGTCTGAGACAATTGAAAACCGGTTTGCGAGAGCGGCTGTGTTGGGGTTGCTGCGGAACGATTATAAGAAGCGGAAGGAGAGAGGGCAACCGGCTTCTGATAAGAGGTCGGCGGTTCCAGCCTATGGCCAGATTCTTGTTGTGGGTAGGGAGGGACCCGATTTGGGGCCAAGTGTGCAACGATTGCTGGGTGAGGAGGATCTGAATACTTCTGAACAGGCGGGGGGGTTGATGACAATCAGTGTGGTGAATATGGGCATGGATGCGGCTGGCATGGCATTGGATAGACCACAGGGTGAAGAGCCGGGAAGAGTTGTGGTGCTGCAAACGGATCAGGACGGCTATGAAGGCTTTTTGGGTCTGATGGAGCGGGAGCGACAAGTACTGTCTTTTGCTCTTCTGGCTTTAAGGAAGTAATGGGTTAGAATATAAGCTTGTGAGAGTAGCTAGAGCAATAAGTAGCCTGATTGAGGCGTTTGAGCGATTGCCGGGGATCGGGCCGAAGTCGGCGGCGCGGCTGACTTATTATCTGTTGCATGTGCCCCAGGGTGAGCTGGATAAGTTTTCTGGGGCGGTGTCTGATTTGAAGAGGAATACCAAGGAGTGCTCGGTATGTCATAATGTGGCGGAGACGGACCCGTGTGATATATGTGCTGACCCAGGCCGGGACCGGAAGATGATTTGTGTGGTAGAGCAGCCGCTGGACGTACTAGCTTTGGAAAGGGGAGATGGATATAAGGGAGTGTATCACGTGCTGCACGGGGTAATTGATCCGTTACATAATATCGGGCCGGAAGAAATTAAGATAGTCGAGTTAATAGAGAGATTAAGAGATGAAGGAATTAAGGAGGTAATATTGGCGTTGAATCCGAATATGGAAGGTGAGGCCACCTGCCTGTATATAAAAAGATTATTGAAGAATGTAAAAGTGACCAGATTGGCGCATGGATTGCCGGTGGGGGCGGATATTGAGTATGCCGACGATCGGACCTTGGCGCATGCGATGGAGGGGAGGAGGGAATATTAATGATCAGGCCACTTGCTTTAAAGTCGGGTGATGTGGTGGGGTTGGTGGCGCCGTCTGATGCGGTGGAAAGAGAGGGAGTGGAAAAAAGCCTGGAGATAGTTAAATCCTGGGGATTGAAAGTGAAAGTGGGGAAACATGTGTATGCCAAAGTTGGAGATTTTATGGCTGGGACGGCGGAGGAAAGAATGGAGGACTTGAAGACGATGATTTTTGATGATGAAGTTAAAGCAGTTTGGGCGGCATCGGGTGGGTATGCGGTGACAGAGGTGATGCCGGTATTTAACCGGGAGACGATAGATCACCTCAAGGATCATCCTAAATGGTTTATCGGTTACTCGGATATGTGCATGATTTTAAATGCCTTAACTAGCTTTCGAATGGTGTCTGTTATGGGACCAAATATGTGGGGACTGCATGAGTGGGATAAGATGAGCCAGGAGACGGTTTGCAAGATGCTTTTTGGAGAAGAAGTGGGGGGGGTAGGAGAAAAGGCGAGGTGGACGGTGGGTTTGGGGGGAGAAGCGGAAGGGAGAATTGTGGCTTCCAATCTGGAACTTTTGATCTTGTCTTTCGGGACACGATTTGACCCGATTATGTATGGGGAGGGGGATATTTTGTTGGCCCTCGAGGAGCTGGACATAGATAAAAGTACGTTGCAGCGGCAAATCGACGTAATTTTTAGTCACAAAAGAGCCAAGAGGATTAGGGGAATAATTGTGGGACGGCTGACGAATATTTTGGAGAAATCATATCCGGAGTGGGGAATGAAGGTGACGGCGGAGGAGCTGATTCGCGGGCGAGTGAAAAAAGTAGGCCTGCCATTGGCGTTTTGCGGAGACTTCGGGCACCCGGAGTGGGCGTATGGGAATTTCCAGGAAATAAAGCGCTTTTTTCATAACCGACGGTTTTACCCGCTGCCGAATGGAATTTTGACTAAGTTGACAGTGGGGGAAAAAGAATGTAAGTTGGATTTTTTAGAACCCGTGGGTAATATGGAGAACGGTAATGCCTAGTGACGAATGGTTGCGCAGAGCTGAGATATTGGTGGGTGGGAATTGTGATGATTTGCGTAGACCGGAGGATAATAAAGAGAGAATTGTTTTGAGGGCTGAGGATTTTTTGGCTCATCAAATAGCTTGTTTTTTTCATCGAAACGTCCCTATTTTGAGAGAAAAACGCCGGAGAAGGCAAGAGGTGAGAGTGTCGGATTTTTCGTGGTGTCCTGATGATTGTCCGGCGGCGTTATTGTACCAAGCCGGGCGAGGGAAAAATGGTCATAGAAAATAAATGGTTGGTGGTGTGCAATGATCAAATTTTGGATGGGAGTAACGACCTGATGGCGGCGTTGATGATGGTGGGGAGGTATTGGGGGGATGGAAGTGTGAGGGTGGGGGTGATGGAAAGGGAGAACTATAAAGCTGCAGTGTTGGGGAGGTTGGAGGCGATGGCGAGGTTAGATGAGTTGAGGAAGGCGGGATTTGGGCCTGGAAGCCAGGAAGTCTGATATCATTTAGATATGCAGGTAAAGCTGGTTAGAAATCCTTGGGAGACGAGCTTTGAGAACTTGACGACTAAAGTACATAAGTCGGTCAAGAAGGCGGCTTCGGATGCGACAAAAACGATCGCTGCTGATGTAAAATCCTCCTTCGCTGAAGCTCCGGCGGACAAGCAGGTTGCCCAGGCAAATTTGCAGGCAGTGCAACAGGAAGTGAAGCCGGAGGAAAAAAAGAAACTGGACCAGTGGCGGCGGAATCTGGCGGATTTGGAAGCGCAGATTAAAAAGGCCAGGGAAGAGAGGTTAAAAAAGGAGCAGGCGCTTCGGCAAGCTCAGGGTGAAAGAGCCGAAAAAAAGAAGGTGGAGGAGAAAAAAAAGAAAGAAGAACCGGTGTGGAAGAAGATGATGAAGATGGGGAGCCAGGCGGAGAGGAAAGTAAATGCGGGAGGATGATATACTAAGTTTATGTCTAGGGAAGTAAAGAAAAAGAAAGTAAAGGTTCCGCCGGTGGCGGGGTTTGACAGGGGGCCGAGGGATTTTTTCCGGGGGTCGACGGGGTTTTTCAATAAGGATCTAAAAATTCAAAATAAGGGTTTTATTGGCATGAGACGGGGTTCGCGGTAGAATGAGCTAGTGAGGATTTACAACAGTCTTTCTCGTCAGGTAGAAGAAATTGAGCCGTTGAAAAAAGGAAAAGTGGGGATGTATACCTGCGGGATGACGGTCTATGATTATGCGCACATCGGGCACGGGCGTAAATACGTGTATGACGATTTATTGCGCAGAACTTTGGCTTACAATGGATTAGATGTGATACATGTTCAAAACGTGACAGATGTGGGGCATTTAGTATCAGATGCGGACGAAGGGGAGGATAAGTTGGAGAAGGGAGCGAGAAAATTAAAGAAAACGGTGTGGGAGGTGGCAAAGTATTTTGAGAGGGATTTTTTCGAGAATATGGATTTGCTTGGTGTTTTGCGGCCGACGATTGTGGCTCGGGCGACGGAGCATATTGAAGACCAGATAAAATTAATTGACAGGTTAGTAGATCGCGGTTTTGCCTATGACACGCCGGAAGCAGTTTATTTTGATGTAGGCAGATTTCCTCGGTATGAGGGGTTGTTTGGGCGGGGCGGGCTTTCGGAAAAACAGACGGCGGTTCGGCCAGAAGTCGAGCGGGGGGAACATAAAAAAACCCCTGCTGATTTTGCGTTGTGGTTTAAACGGGTGGGCAGGTTTGCTGATCACCAAATGCACTGGGACTGCCCGTGGGGGGATGGATTTCCGGGGTGGCATATCGAGTGTTCGGCCATGTCGATGAAGTATTTAGGAGAAACGTTTGATATTCATACAGGCGGCCTAGAGCACCAAATGGTGCATCATCCAAATGAAATAGCCCAATCTGAGGCAGCATCCGGGCATCCATTCGTGAAGTACTGGGTGCATTATTCGCACTTAACTTTGGATGGAGTGAAGATGGCCAAAAGTGTAGGCAATGTGCTTCGGGTGCAAGATATTATAGAAAAGGGATTTTCACCTCTGGCACTGCGGTACTTGTATTTGACAGCGCATTACCGGACGCCTCTAAACTTTACTTGGTCAAGTATGGCGGCGGCGCAAACGGCATACGACAAACTTTTGGACTTTGTCCGTAAATCCCAAGCTCCAAGTCTCAAATCCCAAAGAACTGAATTATCAAAAGAAAAATTAAGAAAATTGGAAAGTTACAGATCGAGATTTGAAGGGGCAATAAACACTGATTTGGGTTTCCCTGGGGCGCTTTCAGTAGTGTGGGAGATGGTCAAAAGTAACATTCCAGATTACGATAAAGCGGATGCACTTTTGGATTGGGATGCTGTGTTGGGACTGAATTTGGCGGGGCCGCTTATTTCTGAAGAGGCACCGGGTGAGGTGAAGGATATGCTGCAAAGGAGAGAGCAGCTGCGTCGAGAGGGAAGCTATGTGGAGGCGGACAACACTCGGGTGGAGATGGAAAAAATGGGATGGAAGATAGAAGATACTAAAATGGGATCTAGACTTAAGAAAATTCCTAATTATTAATTTCTAATGCTAAACAAGATTTTAAAAATTATTTTGGTTTTGGATTTGGTGGCAGTGAACGGACTGCTGATTTACCAACTTACAATTCTCAATTCACAAATAATTTCCAATGAACTAATTTCCAAGAATGAAACATCAGTTGAACAAATTGACCAGTGTGGGGAGGAGTGCAGGGAAGAAATCAGAAATCAAGTAGCAAATTTGCAGATTAAGGATCAGAAATTGGTTTTACCTACTATGGTGCCGACGGTGACGCCGACTCCGAAGCCGGTGGTGAAATCGGTGGTTAAAAAAGTTAGGCGGGAGGAGATTTTGACGATTCCGGGGAGCGGTTCGACGGGTGCGACCGACTGGGCAAATTTGAGCGGGACCGAGTTTTATTTTGATACGCGAGATTATCCGGGGTTGGTCGAAGTTTATTTTGAAGCCAATATGAGACTGGTAAGCGGGGGAGGCAGCGCTTATGTGAGGCTTTATGATGTTACGAATAATATTTCTCCAGTGGGGGGTCAGAACGACACCAAGTCCCAGGTCGATATCTGGACCAAATCGCAAAAAGTTTATTTCTGGGCCGGAAAAAATCTCATTCGGGTTCAGGCCAAGACTCTAGTGCCGGATACTACGGTATATAATAGTGGGAAACTGAGGATCGTGACGGAGAATTGAATAAGGAAGTAGTAATACTAGTTGACAGGGTAATACTGGGAGTATTAGTATTACATTATGTATATTTCGCCGGTGACGCAGAAGGGGCAGGTGACTATTCCCGCGGGATTGCGGGCGCAGTTTGGGGTGGAGCCTTATGGGAAAGTTAAGATCGAGCCGGGGAACGGATACATAAAAGTGTCGGCGACTGAGGATATTTTGGATCTGGCAGGAAAATGGAAAGCCCCACGGGGCAAGAACGCGTTGGCGGCCCGCCGGGCAATGGAGAAGACCTATAGGAGGTTTTAATGAAGTATTTTCTGGATACGAATGTCTTTTTGCGAGTGGCGGCTAGGGAAAATCAGAAAAGCTTTGAGGAGTGCAAACGGGTTTTGGAGAGGGTGAAACGGAGTGAGTTGGAAGCGGTGACGGCGGGCCTGGTGTTGGCGGAAGTGGCTTGGACGTTGGGCTCGCATTACAAATGGGAGAAAAACCGGGTGGCGCTGGTTTTGAAAAGTATTGTTAACCTTGGAGGTTTGCGGTTTGTGAACGGTTACGGAGCGGCAGGGGCAGTAGAGCGTTTTTCGGAAAAAACGGTAAAGTTTGTGGACGCGATGATTGGCTCAATCAGGGAGGTCGCGGATGGGGAGTGGATTGTGGTGTCGTATGACCGGGATTTTGACAAACTGGGAGTTAAAAGGGTTGAGCCGGGAGCAATATGATTCAGGCGGTCATATTCGACTTGGATGGGACGGTTTTGGATAATGAGTCCCAATGGGAGGCCGCCTTTCGGGCGGGAGTGGACAGTTACCAGTCGACAGTTGTTCAGTTGGTGAGACAGCCAAATGGGTGGGTACATGAGCCGGGGATAGGGTTGGAGCGAAACTGGCTCAAGATTACCGAAGGGGATGTAGAGATGGCGAGGAAGTTGGCGGCGGAGACAAAAGCGAAGTATGTATCAAGCGTAGCGGATAACGGATTGGGGTTGAGGGACGGGGTGGTAGAAGTGGTGGAGAAAGTGAAAGAAAGAGGGTGGCGGACGGCTTTGGCGACCAGCTCCTTGTGGCATGTTGTGGAGCGGGAACTGGAAGAATTATCACTGCAGCTGGCGTTTGACGTGACAGTCACCGGGGATGAGGTGCTGCTGCCTAAGCCGGATCCGGAAATATACACACTAACGGCCCAAAAATTGGGACTGGAGCCAGTGGAATGCCTGGTGATTGAGGACGCGGTAGCGGGGGTGCGCTCGGCCGTGGAAGCGGGGTGCCCGGTCGTGGCCCTAGCGTCTGATTACGCGCCGGGTAAATTGTTGACTGCCGCGGCTGGTGAAGGAAAGATTTGGGTAGTGGAAAGTATGGAAGAAGTATTAAGCCTTGAGTTTTGAAATGGTGACAATTTCTAGTTTTTGAGAAAAATGTTCTAAACGCGAGTCGTTGGTAAGGAATGACGTACAAGCGTGTTCTTGGGCAAGGCTGAGTTGATAGCAGTCGGGGAGGGGGAAACCGTATTTTGCTTTGATGTGGGCGGCGTCGATCGCTGTTTGCATGTTGGGCTCGACCACTTTGAGGCTAGTGAGATTAGTAAATAAATTTAAGTATTTTTCGATTAAAGATTTGTTTTCCTGTTTCATGGGATTTACCAGAACTTCTGTAACTGTAATGATTGAGGTAATAGACTGAAGCTGGTTTTGGAATATTTGATTAAATATTGGAGATATTTTGGGTGAAAAATCTGGATGGTTTTCGATCAAATAGATGAGCGCGTTCGTGTCTAGAAATATTTTGGGCGTCATGATTTTGACCATTCGTTTCTGAGGCTTTTGATGTATTCATCTGAATTGCCGTATACACCAGTGCCTGAACCACGTAGATATGACATCCAGTCTTTGGGGGCGAGTTTGAGGCGGACTGCGTCTGGAGAGATTTCCCACAGTAAATCGTCGCCCGGTTTGGCTCCGAGGGCTTTGCGGACTGGAGAGGGAATAAGGCGGTTGACTTTGGATTTTGTGTATTGCGGTAGGGTGTACATGCTATCATAATAAACTCTTGATAGCATATTTGTCAAATGGTAGCATAGGGCAAAAGCTTTTATGGCCATGCGGTTTATCTTATTGGTGCATAGTGGAGGATATAAATAAATGCATTGACATACTAAACATACTATGATATGTTTCATACTATGCAGACAGTTACGACTAATTTAAGGATAGACGAGGAAGTTTACCGCCGAAATAGACTTATTGCGGTTGAGGAGGGGATGAGCTTTAACGAATATGTTAACCAGATATTGAGAGAAGAGCCGACCAGGAGGTATTTGGCATCCGCGAAAAAGACCAAAAAGTCGAAGACGGGAGAGGATTTTTATGAAGCTTTTGAAAAATTTATAGATGATCCGTACGAGCGAAAGCCGATGGGGTTATCCGAGGAGGATAAGATCATTTACGGAGATAATGAATAAAATCTTTTTGGATACGGGGTGGTTTAAGGCCGAGTTGGACGAGCGGGATGGTCATCACCTCCGGGCAAAAAATATTTTCAGAAGAATTAAAAAAGAGAGGCTAGTGATGGTCACGACCAACTTTGTCCTCGATGAATCTTTTACTTTAATTAAAGATAAATGTGGTGTATTTAGGGCAAAAAGATTATTTGGGTTTTTGACCAAGTTTCCGGAAAAATTCGGAATCGAAAGGGTGACTTTGGAAGATGAAAGGAGAGTGTGGGATTGGTTTTGGCATGACTGGCGGGAGTTATCGTACACCGATTGTACCAGTTTTGCTGTTATGGAAAGGTTGGGCATAGAAAAGGTGGCGACTTTTGATGAGCATTTTGAAACGGCTGGATTTGAAGTGGTGAAGTGATTGGGGATGTGGTGGAGGGGATGGAGGAAGTGAAAGGGTTGATGGAAGTGGTATAATTTAGTTTGTATGACAAAGACGGGTGAGATTGCGAAGGTCGCTAAAGCCATTGCTAGCAGGATGGCTGAAAAACGTGATTCTAGGCTCTTCAGTGAGGAGCCGACTACGGGGGCTGATCCTAGGGAGGCTGGGTGGATTGAGACTGGGGAGACGGATGGTAAGGGAAGGAAAATACTTGTCAATAAGGATTTACCAGGGAGCAAGATGTATGAAGCGGGTGACAACTTTGAAGTGGTTGACGATTAACTTGGGCGGTGAGATCTAGTGTGGGGATATTGGAAGAAATTTGGTAAGATTGGGGTATGCCACCGGCGGCGCCAGCGAGTCCCGATATTGGTGCGAGGACAAGGTCTTTGGCTGAATTGACTAGACCACAAAAACCTGAGAATCTTGTCCAGGGTTTGTTTGGGAAGGGTGCAGTTGTTGGGGAGGACTTGGCTCAACGAGCTGAGATGGCGAGGTTAAGACAGGATGCGGCGGCGCTTGCGAGTGCAGAGCAGAAAATGATTACTGGTCAAGGGGGGTTGACGCCGAGAGAGAGCGAAGTGTTGACCGATTTCAAGTTGCGTAGTTTAGGGGTGGGGGAGAAAAAGGGAAACTCTGAAAAAAAAGCCATGTCATTGGCTGTAGAGAAAGCAGAAACTAGAGAAAAATGGGATTTGGGGGTAGGGGCCATGAAGGTTGATACGTTAACTGGATCTCCTGAGTTGATAGTCGATCAGCGCGATGAAACGGTAGATGGCAAAACGACGATGGTGCCTCGGGTGGTAATGCTCCCTGTAGGCTCGACTCACAAATCTTTGGAAAGGCTTTGGGTTGATGATGGAAAGGGAGGAAGAAGGTATTTTAAGGCGGTTTCTGGACGGGAGGCTCAGGAAGCGGAGAGGAGAGTGGGAGAGATGATAGAAAAACTCAACAAAGACTCTCTGATTCCTGTGTATAAGGCTTCGAAAAGGATTTATTACCACGAGCTTACTGAAAAAGAGGTGCGGGTTGAGGACACAAGCAGATTTGTGGATGCTGGGAAGTATAGAAATCCTGTAGACAATAAAAAATAAGTGTGGTTTAATGGGGTGATGTTTGATGGGGTGTTGGATAAAGCGGGGTTTGTGGCTAGATTGAAGGAGTTGGGGTATTCGGACGAGGAGATTTCTTCTGAGTGGAAGAAGCTGGAAGACGAATTTTATCGGCAGGTATTAGTGGCTGTCTACGATGGCCTTTCGGGTGAAGAAAAAGGCCGGTTGTCTCCGGATGGGGACTTTGGTGAGGCTATAGATAAGGTAGTGGCTTATGTTAAGGAGAACTTGTCCAAGCTGGACGGCAACGGGATTATTAAATCTGCTGCAATGCGGGCCCAGGAAAATTATTTGAAGGGATTTAAGGTTGAGGAGGGGATTTCGTGACGACTTTGACGAGTGGAGAAACAACTGTGGGGGCGCAGAATTTGGGAAGGGAATCTCTTGTGAGTTGGAAGGGGAGTGTTGGGGGAGCGTTTGAACTGATAAAAAATGGTGGACTTATTGTTCTGGGTGCGAGAATGGGAGTTGAGTTGGCAGGGCAATTGCCTCCCGAGGCCTGGAATTTACTTAGTACGTATGCTCAGCATTTTACAGGCGCCGGGAGAGAATCGGCGGAGGTGATGGTAGCGGGTGGAGTGGTGGTAGGATCGGCTCTGGCGGTTCCGGCAGTGGAGTGGGCGGTTGAATCGTTGGCTGGGCTCAGGAGACGGAAAGAGAAAAAATTTGAGCTGGATGTAAGAGGGGGAGTGAGCGAGAAGAGCAGGGGTGTTTATCATATGGCCATGGCTGAGTTACCGAAGAATTTGTCTGCGGAGGAGATCCAAAAGGCCGTTCCAAGGACGATAGTTGAGTATTTGGCGGCTCGGGGAGTTGAGGGGGGTTTGTCTGGGGATAAATTGGATAAAGGGGTTGAGGCGGTTGCTCAGGCGATGAGAGTCATTGAAGGAGATCCAGCTTTGAAAAAAGAGCTTAATGCGAAATATTCGATGCCGGGCAGGGAACCAAACCCGGTAGGTCAGGATTTGACAGAAAGGGAGAAGGTTTACTTGGGGGGGAGAATGTTTCAGCAGGCGGCATTGGAGAACCATGTGGATGGTGAGAGAGTGTCGGATAACTTGAAATTGTTGGGTTTGGACGGAAACAGGACAACGTATTTGGATGCAGTGGTTGGTGCGGTGGTGGGGAGTGAGCCAGTAATGAAATCGAGCCCAGTTGTTAAAAGGTTGGCAGAGTTGATAAGGGGGGGCGAGGATGGGGGAAAGGTATACGACGAGGCAGTAAATGGAATTAGAGGTTTGATGGGGGGTGTTGGAGGTCGGGGGAGAAATGGATAGCGCGAATTTGTATGATAGGATTTTGGGGAAGGAGGAGTTTGTAAGGCAACTAAAAGAGAAAGGTGTTTCGGATGAGATTATTACTGCGGAGTGGGAGAAAATCTATAAGTTGTTTTGTTTATCGTATGTCATGCAAGTTTATGACAGACTACCGATGAGCTTGCAGAAAGAGGCGGAGATGGGTCTGGACATAACTAAGGCCGAAGGCGCGACTGAGTTTCTACAAAGAGTTTCCAAGCATACGAAAGAGTTTGGTGGTAAAATGGACGTGGCAGATTTAGTTAAGGAGGCTGCCAACGAGGCATACAAGATGTATGTTGAACTAGAGGAGAAAAAATGAATATTGATGCTAGTATGGCTGAAAAAACAGGTCATTCGCCGGAGAATCCTTTGGCTAAAGGAAAGAGAATATTTTTGGGGGCGCTGGCTCTGGCTAACACCGCAGTGGCTGGAGTAGGGATTGGAGTGCTGGCAATGGGTGAGTTGGGTCATTCTGCGGCCCTAGCGGGGGCTGAAGGATTGGTGGGCGGTGTGTTATTCGCTGCAGTTGTGAACAAAGTGGTTAATAAGGCATTCGGGTATTGATCGGTGTTGGCATTTTGTGGTATAATGAATGTATGTTGAAAGAGTTGGCTCAAAAGCTAACGATTATTCGAGAGGCTCGGGAGGCTGCATTAGCGGCAGCGAGAGAGGCTGATCAGCAAGAGCGGTTAGGGCCGCTTTATGGGTGATAGGGGGGGACACAAACGTTGAAATTGAAGGTTGGAAGCCGTCTCCTAAAGTCGGTTCTGAGACTCAAGACAAGGGAACTACTGGATCGTAAGGGGAATGGAGATGAGGTCGGTGGGAGAGCCGAGAGTGAGGGAAATGGTGTCACCTGGCTGGACGGACGAGGAGAGGTCGATAATTTGGGTGAAATTGGAGTCGGAAACGGTAGTTGAATAAATCTCGCGGTTGGATGAATCGGTAATGATCAGGGGTGCGGGTGGGGATTTGATGAAGCCGGTGACGGTGAAAAGGCTTGGGATTCTTTGGCCGGAGCGGGGGGAGGTGACGATGATGTTGGGAAGGGGAAGGCTGGGGAAGCGGGTGAAGAATTGGGGCTGGTATTTGAAGGTGAGGAAGGCGGCGATGGCCACTCCCAAGATGACCAGAAGCGCGACTTTCATGTTAATATATTAGCATGCCTAACCTGTGGCTGGTGTTTACAACTGGGCTTTTGGCTGGGGGAGTGACATGTATGGCAGTTCAGGGAGGTCTTCTCGCCACTGCAGTGGCGGCAAATCCCAATCCTCAAGCCACAAACCCCAATAAAATCTTGGGGACGATTAGTTTTTTAATCAGCAAGCTAGTTGCTTACACGATACTGGGGTTGATACTCGGGTGGTTGGGAAGTAAGTTGCAGTTTTCGCCGCAATTTTTCGGGTGGCTGCAAGCAATTGTCGCTGTATATATGCTGGGGGTGGGACTATCTATGCTTGGTGTCCACCCAATTTTTCGATATTTCGTGATCCAGCCGCCTAGATTTTTGACGCGGATGGTAAGAAATCAGGCTAAAGCCGGAACGGTTTTTGCCCCGGCTGTACTAGGAGCCATGACGGTTTTTATCCCCTGCGGCACAACACAGGCGATGATGGCACTAGCCGTCGCCTCGGGTAATCCGGTATGGGGGGCCGCTATTTTGGGGACATTTGTATTGGGAACTAGCCCACTGTTTATGGGTTTGGGGATGGCAATGAGCAAGTTGGGGGACATGTTTCGGGAGAGATTTTTGCGATATGCAGCGTGGGTTGTCGTTGGAATGGCAGTGTGGGGTGGGAATTCGGCGGCTGTCGTATTGGGTAGTCCGGTGACGATTCAAGGAGTGCTGGCGCGGGCGGAGTGTGCCATTAGCTATTGTGAGGGACAAGTGGCGGGAATGGTGTCTGATCGGGTGACGGTGGAGATTAATAAAAGCGGATACAGCGTGTCTAATTCGGTGCGGGCTGGAGATGAGGTTAAAATGACATTGGTAAATACTGATGGGCGGGGATGCCAGCAAGCGGTAACTATCCCGTCTTTGGGAATATCCAAAATTGTGCGGCCGGGGCAGAGCCAGGAAATTAGCTTTAAAGCCCCTCAGAAACCTGGGGAGCTGTTGATTGCTTGCGCTATGGGAATGTATACCGGAAGCATTAAGATAATATGACAAAAAAAATCTATAAATTGTCGGGGATGCATTGCACTAGTTGCGCTATGGTGATCGAGGGAGAACTAGAAGATCAGCTAGGGGTGAGAGCCGCGTGCGATTGGATCAAGCAGATAGTGGAGGTAGAGGGAGAGGTGGATGACAAGAAAATTCGCCAGATAATTGAGGCGCAGGGATACAGGGTGGTGGGAGAAGGCTGAGATGGATATCCCACTGGCGGAGAGATTGAGACCGACAACACTTGATGAATTTGTGGGCCAGGAGCATTTGGTGGGTAGAGATAAGCCTCTTCGCGTTGCCATTGTACAGAAACATAAATTTAGCTTTATTTTGTGGGGGCCGCCGGGGTCCGGGAAAACGACACTGGCTCGGATTTATGCGAAAGCGTTGAAGTTGGAATTGACAGAGATTTCAGCAGTGTCGGCGGGTAAAGACGAGATGCGCCAGGCTGTAAAAATGGGTGGAGTGTTGTTTGTGGATGAGATTCATCGATTTAATAAGGCTCAACAGGACTATTTATTGCCATATGTCGAGAATGGGACAATTACCTTGATTGGGGCGACGACCGAAAATCCCAGCTTTGAGGTAATTAGTCCGTTGTTGTCTCGAGCCAGAGTTTTTGTCTTGAATGAACTGACTGACGAGGAGATGAAACTGATTATTGCCAGGACGGGAATAAAGATAGCGGTGAAAGAAATGGATTGGTTAGTGAGGATGGCCAATGGGGATGCCAGGCAGGCTATAACTATGATTGAGAATACGCAGGAACTGTATAAAAAAATAACTTTAGAGACATTGAAGAATACTTTGCAATCCAAGCATTTGCGGTATGACAAACTGGGAGAGGAGCATTACAACACTATATCGGCATTTATTAAATCCATGCGGGCGTCTGATGTGGATGCCGCATTGTACTATTTGGCCAGGATGGTGGATGCGGGCGAGGACCCGCTTTTTATTGCTCGGAGAATGGTGGTGTTTGCCAGCGAAGATGTGGCGGCACCCACGGCTTTGGTTGTTGCCAATGCTGTGTTTCGGGCGTGTGAGACGGTTGGATATCCTGAGTGCCAGGAGAATTTGGCGGCGGGGGTGGTGTATTTCTCTAGCGCTAAAAAAGACCGGCGGGCGTACGACGCGTATATGACTGCCCTTTCTGATGTCAAGAAATACGGCAACTTGCCGATCCCCTTAAAAATTAGAAATGCTCCGACAAAGTTGATGAAAGATTTAGGTTATGGGAAAGGATATGAAAAATATGCAAAAGAGAGTCTATTGCCGGATGAATTGAAAGGAAAAGTGTATTTTAAGAAAAATGCCTGAGGAGTTAGCTGACCAATTGGGTGATTACTCGTGGGATCTGGTGCAATGTTTTCTCTGGCCGTGGAATGTGACAAGACGATGAGAGCTTTGTTGATTGGCAAATACTTCAAGAACCGTGGCTGAGAGTGAGGCTAGTTCCGGGTCTTGGATATTGCGGCGCAAGGTTGCAGCCTCTTTTTGTGGATCGAGAAGAACTCTGGCTAAGGCCAAAAAGGTAATGTTGGGATAGGTTGATTTCAATTCAGCGGCGAGATTTTCGAGGTCGGTTAAATTTTTTTTGTGAAGAGGGCAGCGGCTGGGGCAGTTTGCTGGGTAATTTGGTAGGAGGAAATTCCAGATGCAGGGGATTTCGATAGCCATGGGATAGGATTATACATCAGGGTGGTTGACAGAGCTTATGAGGGGGAATTAATATAGTCTGGATGCCTGCCCGGAAGAAAGTTATTAAGAAGGAGGAGGAAGAATCTAAGCCGGAGGTGAGATTGGAGACGGCGGTTGAGGGAACTCCGGCATCTTCTACTACCGATGAGTATGCGGCTACGTCAGTGACGGAATTGGGTAAAGCTAGCGCCGGGTCAGTGCCGGAAGTGGCGCATGCGGTGACGGTGGGTGACTTGGCTCGGGTAACTGAGCCGGAAGCGGTTACGTCAGCGCCAGCGGTGACAACGGCGACTCCATCAACTACCCAAATGCCGGTGGTTATGCCTGAGGTGGAGATGGCTAGTGCCAAGGGTGGGGGGTGGAACTGGCTGGGGGTGGTAGTAGCGTTTTTGGGTGGGGCAGCTATTGGAGGATTGGGCGGATACGCGGCGTGGGGGTCGGGACTATTGGCCAAACTTATTAAAGCTCCAGCAGCGGTAGTGATGACAAAAGGGGGCACAGAGACGGCCCCAACTGCCGCTCCAAGTCCCACTATGGCAACGGTCGCGAGGGAGGATTTGAAAGTTCAGGTATTGAACGGGAGTGGTGTACGAGGAGCAGCGGGGGTAGCTGGGGGTTATTTGGAGAGTTTGGGATATAGCATTGCTGATGTGGGCAACGCTCCGGACAGTGACTTCGAGGAGACGGTGGTCCGGATTAAGTCCGACAAGAAGACGTATTGGGAAATGTTGAAAGCGGACTTAGGGGGAAAGTACACAGTTGTGGCCCAGGTGGAGAGCCTTGAAGAGGGCTCACTATATGATGTTGTCGTTATAGTGGGGAAGAAGTGAGCTATTTGAAGAGAGTGAGGGAGGAAATTTGGGCGGTGACGAAGGCGACGTAAAGAGTGATCAAAACGATGCCTTCAAGATATGAAAGACGGTTTTTGGAATGGGTGAAGACCAAAAAAAGCACTAATGAGAAAACCATAAAGATGGCGGAGATCTCGATTTGTATTTGGGAATTGACGACGAAAGGGGAGAAAATTGCTAAAAGTGAGATGATGAAGGTGTTGGCGGCGGCGCTGCCTAAAATGTCACCGATGACCAGATTGGTATGACGGCCGCGGATGGCGGCGATGGCGACTGAGATTTCGGGAATATTGGTGCCCAGTGACAAAAACAGAGTACCAATGACGAGAGGGGGGATGCGGAGGAGGGTGGCCAGGCGGAGGGAGGAAAAAAGGACAGCGCGGGAAGACAAAACTACTCCAATGAGCCCTACCAGAGTGAGAAATACTGTGTTTAGAAATTTTTGGTTGAGCAAATTTTCGTCGAGAGGCGGAGAATCCGGCGGACGAAGTTTGTAGACGTATAGCAAATAGCCAATATAGAGCAAGATTAGAAATACACCGTCTAGTCGGGTAAGGCGGGAATCAAGAAGAAGAATAAGGGGGGAGAGAATGAGAACGGCAATATGCAGTATTCGGTCGGGATGGGCCAGTTCGTCGCGAATAATAGCATTGGGATGAAAGACGGCGGTGCCGCCAGCGATAAGGGACAGAAGAACAATGGTGGCGCCAAAGAGATTGCCCAGAGAAAGTTGGGGGTTTCCAGAAAGAATGGAATTAACTGCGATTCCGGTTTCGGGGATGGAAGTGGCGATGCCTAAAATAATAAATCCGGTAAGGAATTGGGAGAGGCGGAGAAAGACTCCCAGACGGGAGACTGCGGTAACTAGATAGCCTGCAGTTTTGCCTAAAATTATGAGGCCAATTAGACAGGTGAAGAAATAAAAGAGCAGGTGGACAGGGACCATTTAATATAATGTAACAGATATGACGGGGTTTTGGAAAAGTTTGTCGCGGCCATTTTGGGCAATGGCGCCAATGGAAGATGTGACGGATACGGTTTTTAGAAGAATCGTGGCCAGTGTGGGGAAGCCGGATGTGTGTTTTACGGAGTTTACGAATGTAGATGCGATAGTGTATGCAGTTCGGAATGCGCAAAAGTCTGTCCTCGAACTACCGGTCTCACTGCGTTCGCCGGGATCGCTGCGGGCGGATTTTGCTAGCATTCCTGCACTGCAGAGATTGTATTTCTCTGAATCAGAGAGGCCGATTGTGGCTCAGATTTGGGGGACGGATCCTCAAAAGTTTTATGAGGCCTCCAAAATTATAAAAAAACTCGGGTTTGACGGGATAGACATAAATTTCGGCTGTCCGGTTAGAGACGTGGTCAAAATCGGCGCTTGTTCGGCGATGATAGGAAAAAATTCGCAGGTGGCTGAAATAATTGCGGCTGTGAAAGAAGGAAGTAAGTTGCCGGTGAGTATCAAGACCAGGATTGGATTTAAAGCGATAGTTACCGAGGAGTGGATTGGATTTTTGTTGGGGCAAGGGCTAGCGGCGATTACGGTTCATGGGAGGACGGCAGTCGAGCTCAGCTCGGTGCCGGCGCATTGGGAGGAGATTGGGAAGGCGGTCAGTTTAAGAGATCAGTCTGAGTCTGAGACTTTGATAGTTGGTAATGGAGATGTGAAGAGTCTGGAGGAGGCAAGAGAGAAGGTTCGTGAATATGGAGTGGATGGGGTGATGATAGGAAGGGGGGTTTTGGAGAATCCCGCGATTTTTAATTCTAAACCCGCCTGCCGGTCGGGCAGGTTTTTAATTTTAAATCGAACTCAAAAGTTGAAATTATTGAATCAGCACTTAAAACTTTGGGAAGAGACGTGGGGGGAACACAAAAATTTTGCGGCGTTTAAAAAATATGTAAAAGTTTATGTCAGGGATTTTGAGGGAGCGGGGGAATTACGGGCGAGGCTAATGAATGCGGCGAGCTATAGTGATTTGAGGCAGATTCTGGGGTAAAATGGGCTTGGATGTTGCAAAAGAAAACGGTAGTAAAGGCGGAATCTGCAAGACGGGAGTTTGCCAAGCGATTGATGGCTGTCGTTATTGGGACTTGGGTGTGGGAAATGGGTTTAGAGAAGCAAGGGAAGAAATGGCAGGAAGCGGGTAGGGTGCTTGATGAAATGTTGGCAGAGGCAAAGAAACGAGGTTATGAGGAATTGGTGGAGAAACGGAGAGGGAAGTTGGTGCCGGCTGGATGGTTATACGATCAGGTGGAAGAGATGATAGAGGAATTTGAGGACGACATGTTTTGGGAAAGATTGGAGACGGATTTGGCCCATCGGGATTTGGAGGAAAATCATGGAGAGGACTTGAAGAAAATGGGTGATGAGAAAAAAGCCGACTTGCACGATCGGTATCACGAGAAATGGGCTCAGGAGTTTGAAAAAAATGGACTGAAAAGGCTGGATATAATAGACAACGTTCCCTCGGTTAGGACGGGAAGAGTGAGGAATTAAATATGGGTGATTCTTGCATAGCAGTAATATTTATTGTATGACTGAGCGAGAGTGAAAATGTCGAAGAAGTTGTTTCTGCTGGTACTGATTTTCTCTTTGGCGGTGTTTCTGACAGCTTCGCGTAGTTCTAAAGCGGAAGTAACGTTGACGAGTTTTGGCTCTTTGGTATTACCGGAGACTTCTGCTTGGGTTAACCTGGGAATTGCAATTTCCGAAGGGGCGGAAGGGGAGTGGGACAGGTATCTGTGGGGAGGATTTGCAGAGAGTCTGGTTAAAAAGCATGGGGTTTACTATTTGTATTATCAGGGTTCGTCCTCATTTAGCGATACATGCAACGATAATACGTATAGACAAATCGGGGTAGCGACATCGACGGACGGGATCAATTGGACGAAATATGCCGGTAATCCGGTGATAACTTGGACGGATCAGGGAGCAGTGACGGAGGGGGCAGTCAGTTCGGGGGCAGTTTTGGGAGCAGATGGGAATATATACCTCTATTATGGGGCGAATAGCGCTTATGATCAGTGTTTGGTGCATGCTGCCGGAAGGCTGGCCCAAAGTAGTGACGGTATTAATTTTACTGACGTAGGTGAGGTTATTCACAATGCGTCTCCGTTGTGGGGCTTCGGCGATGAGATTTTTCCGGTAGGGGTTTATGAAAACGGAGGCAGTTGGAATGTGTTTTATATTCCAAATGGGGTAAGCAAATATGCGAATAAAAAGTTGGGTGTTATTACCGGATCGAGCTTGACAGGATTGGACCCAAATCAGAGCAGGGGAGTAAATGGCGGGTTGCCGGCTTGGGGTCCAGTTTCGATTGTAAGTGATAGTTCGGCGGCTTATGCATTTGTAAATGACCCAGCGACAAATCGTCCCGTGAAGGTTTACTCGTTTGCCCCTGGCTTTCCTTCTAGTATGACTTTGCGGAAGACATATGTATTCTCTGATTGTATGCAAGCGTCAGTGTTGTATGAACCGGAGATGAGCAGGTGGCTAATGCTGTGCAGAGACGTGCCCGATAATGCTTTTTATAGGGTAAAGGTTGCCCCGGTAGTGTTTGCCACTCCCAGTCCGACGGGAGGTCCGGTTCCGACCATAGGTCCCAGCTCAACTTCTTCTCCAAAATCCACGCCACCATCAAGCTCCCCGACACCCTGGCCTACAGGGACTAAATAGAACAACATGACTTTTAGGCTCGAATCCGAGTGGTGGTGGCGGAATGATAAAATTGGTGAATGACATTAAAAAAGACTTGGGTAGTGGTTTTCTGTGGTAGGGAGGGTTTTTGCCCAAAAGGTGGGATATGAACCTATCGGTAGGGATCGAGATTGCGCCATCCCAACGTTCTTCCGGAGCTGAGAAAGATAAGAATTATTACCCAAGGGGATGAATTTGGGAGAATAGTTAGTTCGATAACTCCCAGTATAAAAATGAGTTATTTGCAAACCGAAAATATTATTGTATAAATCGAGCATGAGATTGGAATCAGTATTAATGCACGATGCTATTGGCGAGAAAGATTTGGCAGTAGTTCCGCGTCAAAACCTCTTCAGCGGGGAATATTGGAGCGGAGTTCGAGAGATGGGAGAAGAAGAGCTGTTCCAATTATTGAGTCGGCAAATGGTTTTTAAAGAAAGAACAGAGGAGCTGGAAAAGGACGAAAGTTTAAAACAAGTAATACCTTATTTCTTGGTTCGGAGAGATGATCAATATTTAACTGCCAGGAGAAAAAACACTCAAGGAGAAAAAAGGTTGCATGGTGGTAGATTAATTGGATTCGGTGGGCATCTAAGAGCAGGCGATATCAAAGGAAGGATGAAAGACTGGTTGGAAAGAGAGTTTGATGAGGAGATTGAAGCCGAAAAGGTTTTAGGAATTTCTTTTTTCGGTGTTGTGAATCATGACGGGCCGGAAGACAATGGGGTGCACAAAGTTCACTTTGGGCTAATTTTTGAAATTCAGGTTGAAGATGAGGCAAAGATTAGGGAAGAAGACAAGTTTCAAGAAGAGGAATTCTTGCCAATTGAGTCTTTAATTTGGAAGAGAGAGGAAATGGAGTTGTGGAGCAGGCTTGTTTTGGACTTCATTGCCCAGGGAAAATGATAAAATTGAGCCATGAAGACAAACGCTTTCATTGACGCTTCGAATCTCTTTTATGGGGGCGAGAAGAGTTTGGGATGGAAAATTGATTACGCGAAGCTGATAAAGTATTTGAAGAGTAAATATGGAGTTTCCGAGGTCTATTATTTTGGCGGTGTAGAAATACATGGATATCAGTACGATTATCTTAAAAATGACTGTGTGCCGGTGGACGAGTTGGAAAGTAAATTATTAGAGTACATTAAGAAAGAGAAGAAGAATCTTGATGAGGCTAAGCTCTTTTTATTGTCTAAGCACTTGGGGCGGATACGCTTTTATCTAAAATTGAAACAATTTGGATATACATTATTCTTGAAACCAGTGAAACTATATCATCAGGAAGATGGCAGCACTCAAAGAAAAGCTAACTGTGATGTAGAAATGGCTTTCTATCTAATGAAAGAGAAAGACAATTTCGATCGAGTCTTGGTATTGTCCGGAGATGGAGACTTCTTGCCGGTTCTTAAACACCTTAGGGAGATTGGAAAGGAAGTTATCATATTAGCTAGAGGAGAGAGGACAGCGAGGGAAATTCGTCAATTTGCTGGAGACAAGTTTAGAGATTTCGTGAAGCTTGAGCGGGAAATCAAATATGAAGGTAAGTAGACAAAAAAAGAAGCGGACATACGAGATATCCGCTTCATGTTTAGTAAGTTCATTATATACATATGTTGATTTTTGTCAATATTTACTATGGGTCTAGAAATTGGGATTATTGGCCTGCCGAATGTGGGAAAGTCCACATTGTTTAATGCACTTTTGAGGAAACAGCAGGCGTATGTGGCTAATTACCCGTTTGCGACGATTGAGCCAAATATTGGAATAGTGCCCGTGCCGGATGAGAGATTGCAGAAACTAGCGGATGTGGCACACACGGAAAAGATCGTCCCGGCGACGGTGAAATTTGTGGATATTGCCGGGTTGGTGAAGGGGGCGAGCCAAGGAGAGGGGTTGGGGAATAAATTTTTATCACATATCCGGGAAGTAGACGCGATAGTTTATGTACTAAGGGATTTTACGGATGAGAATGTGATCCGGGCGGGATCGGTCAGCCCGCAAAGTGATTATGAGACACTACGGACGGAGTTGCAATTGGCAGACTTGGAGACGATAGAAAAAAGAAAAGCTAAAAAAGGTGAAATTCAAGAGGCGCTGGCATTATTGGCTGAGAAGCCGGAGATAAAAGTATTGAATGTCGATGAGGACAAGATCGCGCCCAGGGAGGAATACATTGTTTTGAGTGCCAAATTGGAAAGTGAACTGGGGGATGAGATAAAAGATTTGGGGATTTCAGAATCGGGTTTGGAAAAGTTGATTAAAAGATCATATGAGATTTTGGGATTGCAGAGTTTTTTGACGGCCGGCGAGAAAGAGGTGCGGGCGTGGACTATTAAAAGGGGGATTAAAGCGCCACAGGCCGCAGGAGTAATCCACACCGATTTTGAAAAGCATTTTATAAAAGCTGATGTTATTTATTGGGAGGATTTTGTAAAGCTGGGGGGGTGGCAGAAGGCGAGAGAAGCGGGCAAAGTGCGGCTAGAAGGACGGGATTATGTGATGCAGGAAGGGGACGTAGTGGAGTTTAAAGTGGGGGTTTAAGTGGGTGGTTGGGTTGCTTCTTGAAGAAATTTTGATTTTATTTCCCCAGCCATTTGATTAAGTTCGGCTGGTGTGTAGGGTCCTTTATCACTGGCATTAAGGGCCTCAGTAATTAGAGCTTGGATTTGCGCGGCTGTGGAGTCAACGTATGTATGAGACATTTTAATATTGAGATGCCGGTCCGCCATGATAGCTTTGTATGTGGCCAAGAATAAGTATCCAGGTGCTTGTTTCCAGATTTCTTCGGGGTTGGTTACACCAGGAGTGTTTTTTACAAGATATGGTTTGAGAATTGTGGATTCAGCTTTGGTATAATCCCGGGTTGGGTTGTCTGGTTGCCCGATGGGACGACCAAGCTTGAAACTATAATTTTTTTCGTCTCCCATACACTTTTAATTATAGCGTTTATATGGAGTTTTTGCTATACTTGGGAGATGTTTGAGATTCCCGATGAGACTGCTCGAGAGTATGATAAGTTAGTGAAGTGGCTTGAAATAAAAAGTGAATCACTGGCTTTGTATGGGTTTGGTATGATTTTGAGCGTGGCTGAGATGGCTGGTAATTTGCTGGGTAGAGTTGTAGGACGAACTGGAAGGACGGGTGATGAGAAGTAGTGGGCGTATTCGGAGCAGGCTCAGGTGGAGAAGCCATCATAAAGTGGAATTGAGCTGGATTTTATTGTAAAATGCATCGTGATGAAAAAGTATGAATTGACGATTTTGGCCACGGATTTGGCCGGGTTGGTCGAGAAAATCGAAAAACTAGTTAAAGTTCTTAAGGGAGGGGTCGAAAAAGTGACGGAGATGGGGAAGAAACCACTGGCGTTTACGATTAAGAAAGCCGGCGAAGCCCATTATTTATCACTGGATGTTGAACTGCCGGGTGAGTCGGTGGTACAATTGAGAAAGAAGTTATCGGTGGATAAGGTAATCTTGAGATATTTGTTGGTGAAAAAATAGAAATGGCTACGAGGTCTTTAAATAAGGTGATGCTGATTGGGAACTTGACCCGGGATCCGGAGATGAGATACACACCCCAGGGGACAGCAGTGTGCACTTTTGGTCTGGCGACTAACCGGACATGGGTGACTGACTCTGGAGAGAAAAGGGAAGAGACGGAATGGCATCGGATCGTGGCCTGGAACAAATTGGCTGAGCTATGTTCGCAACTTCTGTTTAAGGGGCGGAGAGTGTATGTGGAGGGTCGGTTGCAGACCCGGCAGTGGACGGGCCAGGACGGATCGACTAGGCAGGCGACTGAAATTGTGATCGAGGATATGCTGGTACTGGACTCTAAAAGGCAAGGAGAAGAGGGAGGCGGAGGATATGACGTGACTCCAATGGAGCCGGTAATGGCTGCCGGAGGCTCTGAAGATATAGCTAAAGAAGTGGTTTCGGCTACGGCTGGGAAGCCAGGAAAGAAAAAAGAAGAGAAAGAGGAGAAAGAGGAGAAAACAGAAGTTGCCGAGGATATACCCTTCTAGTCATGATACAGAGAAAAAGAATATTCAAAGTTCCTAGGAATTGTATGTTTTGTAAAGAAGGCCGGGAGCCGGATTTTAGAGATGTGGCGGCGCTTTCTAGATATGTTTCGGATCGGGGGAGAATATTGGGGAAGGACCGGACTGGGGTATGCGCCAAACATCAGAGGAAGCTCGCTAGGTCGATTAAGAGGTCTAGGCAGATGGCTATGATGCCCTTTGTTGCAGGATTGTAATCTGGTACTATGGACGGCATGGGAGTGAGGAAGTATCTACTCATAGTAACCCTGATTACTCTATCAGTAACGGTGGGTTATTGGTTGGGGGAGCAGAGAGTAAGGCTGGCTTGGCAGGGATGGAAACCCGGGGTGGTAGTTAACAAGACTCCAAACTTCCCAACTCCTCAGAGCGACGTAGATTTTTCCTTGTTTTGGCGGGTGTGGGATAGATTGGGAGAGTTGTATGTGGACAAAAATGCACTGGACTCCAAAAAAATGCTGGACGGGGCGATTTCAGGCATGGTGGGGGCTGTCGGTGACCCTTATACCGTGTATTTGCCGGGACAAATTAACAAAGAGTCCAAGGAGGATTTGGGAGGAGCGTTTGAGGGGGTGGGAATACAACTGGGGTATAGGGATAGCCGATTGGCGGTTGTGGCGCCACTTGAGGGGTCCCCGGCATATTTGGCGGGGGTAAAAGCGGGTGACTATATTTTGCATATCAAGGACGTTGTCGCTAAAATGGATCGAGATACGGATGGGCTGAGCTTGCCGGAGGCGGTGAGACTTATTCGGGGAAAGAAGGGGACAGTGGTGCAATTGTCTCTTCTTCGAAACGGCCAGAAAGAACCGATCAAAGTAGATTTGGTACGGAATACGATTGTGGTGAAGAGTGTGGAGGTGATGTTTTTGGATCGTGAATTATCTGAAAGCGAGAGGGCTAACATTGCCTGGATTAAGCTTTCTAGATTTGGGGATAGGACCCAGTCGGAATGGGGAGAGGCAATTAGCCGCATTGTGAACAATGAATCACGTATAACGGGAATCGTCTTAGACTTAAGAAATAATCCGGGGGGGTATTTGGAGGGAGCGGTGCAAATTGCAGGGGAATTTTTAACCCCTGGGAAATTGGTAGTAGCTCAACAATATGGTGATGGGTCTAAAATTGAAAGTAAGGTGGGGCGGAACGGGTCTTTGCTTAAGATTCCATTGGTGGTTGTGGTGAACAAGGGAAGCGCCTCGGCTTCGGAGATTCTGGCTGGGGCGCTACAGGATTATAAGCGGGCTAAGATTGTAGGGGAGAAGTCGTTTGGCAAGGGAAGCGTGCAGCAGCCGGAGGATTTTGCCGACGGGTCGGGATTGCATGTGACAGTCGCTCGCTGGTTACGGCCGAGCGGGGAGTGGATAGATAAAAAAGGAATAACGCCAGATTTTGAGGTGAAATACGAGGCGTCTGATAGCGCAGAGTTAAAAGATGACTTGCAGCTAGTAAAATCCATAGACTTGTTGAAGTAGGTATTAATTTCAGGTATTTTTAAGGATGGAGGAGTGAAATGAATGCCATGAAGACTATAGACTTGAGAAGTTTTGGAGTCGGGGCTTTGGCTGCTGTAGTGGTCGTGGGGAGCGTGGTTGGAGGGTCGGTTGCAGATAGGTTGGGGAAGATGGAGTGGCTGGACAAGTTTCTGCCGAGGCAGAACAATACTCAGTCCTCAAGCCTCAATTCTCAAAGGGTTTTAAGTGAGGAGAATGTGGTGATTGAGGTGGCGGAAAAGGTATCGCCATCGGTAGTAACTGTGGGAATTAAAAAGACACAAACGGTAAGGTTTATGGATCCGTTTGGGATGTTTCGCCGGATTCCTGGGGGCCAGCCTCAGGAGAGGAAAATTGAGCAGGACATAGGTACGGGTTTTGTGATCTCGGCCGACGGGCTAATTGTGACTAATAAGCATGTGGTAGATGATTCGGATGCCGAGTACAAGATCGTGACTCGGGACGATAAGACGTATGAAGTGGAAAAAATTTACCGCGATCCAGTGAGCGACCTGGCTATTTTGAAAATAAGTCCTTCGGCAGGCTCAGGATTTAAACCAGTGGAGATGGGCGACTCGGCAAAATTGAAAGTAGGGCAGTTTGTGGTGGCAATTGGAACCGCTTTGGGGGAATTTAGGCATACAGTGACGACAGGGGTGGTGTCCGGATTGGGGCGGGGGATTACGGCCGGAAGTCCGTTTGAGGGATCGGAAAAACTGGATGACGTAATCCAGACTGATGCGGCTATAAACCCGGGTAATTCGGGAGGGCCGCTCCTCAATTCGGCCGGACAGGTAATAGGAGTAAATGTAGCAGTGTCTACCCAGGGGCAGAATATCGGGTTTGCCCTACCCATAAATGTAGTGAAAGAAGCAATAGAAAATTTTAATAAAACCGGCCAGTTTAGCCGGCCGTACTTGGGAGTCAGGTACCGGATGATTGACTTAAAAACCGCTCTTAATAACGATGTTGTCCAGGGAGCATATGTGCAGGAGGTGATCGAGGATTCGCCGGCTGCCCGGGGTGGGATAGAGCCGGGAGATATTATCACGAAAATGGGTGGGGAGAAAATAGACGGAGACGATCAGAATGGCCTGGCTAAGTTGATTTCCGGGCACAAAGTGGGAGACAGAGTAGAACTTGAGGTGTGGAGGGAAGGGGAGACTAATAAATTGACGGTGACGCTGGAAGAAGCAAAGTAGATTTGGTAAAATGGCTTGATGAAGGCGAAGATACACCCAACTTACTATTCCGATTGTGTGGTCACGTGCGCGTGCGGCACGACTTTGACCGTGGGTTCGACTAAGCCTGCGATTTCTGTAGAAATTTGCTCGGCTTGCCATCCGTTTTTTACGGGGGAGATGAGGTTTGTGGATACCATGGGGAGGGTGGAACGGTTCCAACAGAAACAACAGGCACTAGGTCTTGCTCAAGGTAAGCCGTTGTCGAAGAAAGCCAGAGTAGCACTCAAAAAGAAACTTGAGGAGGAGGAAGAGGCCAAGAGGCCAAAGAGTCTCAAAGAGATGTTTGATCGGGTTAAAGCGAGGGCGTAGATGGACTATTTAGAGCAGGAGCTGGCTAAGATTGAGACTAAAATCGTCGAGACTGGTGAGTTGGTGGAAGAATTAGGAGAAGTAGCAGCCAAAGAATTGGAGGAATTGAAGCGGAGGCGGGACGAGTTGAAACGAATAATTGAGGGTGAACCGGCGGAGTCGCAAAGTTTTAATAGCGTTATTTTGGAAGTAAGACCCGGGGTGGGAGGGGAAGAAGCTAAGATCTGGGCAGAGGATCTGCAGCGAATGTATAACCGCTTTGCGGAGTTCAACAGTTTTTCAGTTTCCCAGTTGGACAGTGGGGTAATTAAAATTAAAGGCAAAGGGGTTTGGGAGAAGCTGAAGTATGAGACTGGAGTTCACAGGGTGCAGCGGGTGCCTGAAACTGAGGCGCAGGGGCGGATCCATACTTCTACAGCGTCGGTAGTAGTGCTGCCTGAAGTTCCTGAGTCTCAAATTGAAATTGGCGAAGATGATCTGTTGTGGGAGTTTAGCCGGGGGGGCGGGCACGGGGGGCAGAATGTGAACAAGGTGGCGACGGCGGTGCGATTAACTCATAAACCGACAGGAATCGTGGTGTCTTGCCGGCAGGAGAGATTCCAAGAGCAGAACCGGAAAATAGCATTGGAGTTATTGAGGGCGGAGTTATGGGAAATAGAGCAGGAGAAGAAGAGCAAGTTAATCAGTGATCAGCGATCTGCAATCGGGAGGAGTATGCGGGCGGAAAAGATCAGGACTTATAACTATCCACAAAACCGGGTAACGGATCACAGAATTGGTAAGAGCTGGCACAAGCTGGACCGGATTATTGATGGGGATTTGGAGGATGTGGTTGTTTCTTTGTCTCAGCTATGATCACGCCGATTGCGGTTATGAAGGCGCCGAAAATAAAAATTGGCGTAACCTGTTCGTGTAGCCAGAGTATGGATAGAGGAATGGTGAAAATGGGGTAGAGATAGGAGAACACGGCGGTTTCTCCGGTTTCTATGGTTTTTTGGGCCCGGTGCCAGAGAGAGTAGGCGAGAGTGCCAGATATCAGGGCCATGTAAAATATGCTGGCATGGGCGCTTGCGGGGATGCTAGTTACTAGATGGTAGATGCTAGATGGGGAGTACAGAAAAAGTACGATTGGGATTACGGTTACAAATCCGACGATGAAAGAAAGTTGAGTTAGGGCGAAATCAAAGTTTACGAGGTGCCGAAGTAGAAGTTTTGCCATGATGGCTAATACGATGCCAACCAAGAGTGAAGCGATAATGTATAGGTTACCTGATAACGATGAGCCTGGTTCGAAAACTATCGCCATGGTTCCTAGCGTGGCGATGGCCATACCGGTCTTTTCGCGTCGCGTGACACGTTCGTGCAAGAAAGCGGCTCCGGTTGCTGAGACCATGATGGGATATAGGGCGTTGATGATGCTGCCGTCTAGAGCTGTAGTTTTTTCGTAACCTAGAAATAAAAGCCCTAATGAAACTGTTGACGTTAGGAAGCAGTAGATGGTAATCCAAATAATGTCGGAAATTTTTTTGGGCCATTGAGTTTTGGTGAAAGAAAGTAGGAAGATTCCTGCAATTGCTGATAGAAAAAAACGATAAAGAAGAAATAGAAATGGAGGTATAAATCCCACCGTGAAGCGGATGACGGGACCGGCAAAGCCCCAAATGGCAGAAACGGCAAGAAGGATAAGGTAAGCGCGAGTACGGGTTTTGGTCACTGCTCTATTGTTGGGTTTTGGACTCGTATTTTCAATCGCCAAAAAATTTGGTATACTATGGGGTATGAGGTTAGAAGATTTTTTGGGGCCAAGAAACTATGCTCGATTAGGAGTGGGTATATTGATCATTGCTACGGCTTGTGGTGCAGTGAGGACGCCAGTGGTGGATGTGTTTGCTACCGAAGAGGCGAAGGCTGATGCAAGTAGAACAGCATTGGAGCTGACTCAGAGCGCTTTGGGGATTTGCGCTGATTTGGAACGAATTAATGGTGATTTGGCGACTTTAGCCGTGGAAGGTGGGGATCAGGCAATTGTGGTAACGCAAATTTTGGCCCAAATGACTGAGAGGCCGGTGCCCGCTTGTGCTACTGCGACTGCGACAGTTGAGCCAGTTCAATAACGAGATAGTTTTGGCTGAGGGTTTTTTGTTCTCCCGTGGCCATGTTTTTGAGAGTAACCGTGCCTTTTTCGATTTCTTCTGGGCCTAAAATGGCAACATACGGGATGCCTTTGGCGCTGGCGTATTTGAGCTGTTTGTCTAACTTAATATTCGGGTCGGGATAAAGTTCAGTATTAATATTTTGTGAGCGGAGGGATTGAGACAGGGAGAGAGAGTTGTTTAATAGTTCCGGTGAGAAAACGGTTACGAGAACTTGAGTGGGGGTTTTAAATTGGGGAACTAGCCCAAGTTTTTCGGCGGCCTCGAGAGTGCGGTCGAAGCCAAAAGCAATGCCAGTGCCGGGGATTTTTTGACCGGTGATTCTTTCTACAAGTGCGTCGTATCTTTCGCCACCGCCGACCGAACCGGAGGAGTATTCTGGGATAACAATTTCCCAAATGGGGCCTTGGGAATAGGAGAAAGCCCGGGCGAGGGTGGGCTGGAAACGATACCAGTCCGGAGGGAAGCCGGCATTTTTCAGATAATCGAAAATGGTATTAATAGTTTCGTCGGGCTGAATATTTCTGACCTGGTCGAAATACTTTTGGGCCAGATCCGGGGTAATACCCTTGGAGATCATGCTGGAAATTACTCCGTCAGAGCCGATTTTATCCAGTTTGTCGATGGCGGAAATGGCGGCGTAGGGGATATCTTTCATCAGGTCGCGGTTATTAACTACGGCGACCACTTGTTTGAAGCCTAGAGATTTGTAAAGATCCAAAGAAATTGCGATGGTTTCGGCGTCTGCCAGGGGGGATGCGACTCCGAAAATATCCACATCTGCTTGGACGAATTCACGATATCTACCAGCCTGGGGTTTTTCGGCTCTAAAATTGGATTGGATCTGGTAGCGGCGGAATGGAAAGGTTAATTGATTGAAATACTGGCCGATTACCCTGCAGGTGGGAACGGTCTGGTCGTAGCGGAGCATAATTTCCCGATCACCCAGGTCTTTGAACTTGTAGAATAGTTTCTCGTCTTCGCCGATTTCGCCTTTGAATAATTCGTATGACTCTAAAGTCGGGGTTTCCAAGGGTTCGTAGCCCCATTTTTCAAAAACTTTAATCATTTGGCCTTTTAACCACTGCCTAGCCGCTGCCTGCGGCGGCAAAAAATCCCGAAAGCCTTTGAGGGTTTGAGTGGTCATATGTTTATTTAAGCATAAAAAAGCACCTTGCGGTGCTCTGTATTATCGACTTTGGCGGATTTTTACAGTTTGCCTTCTGTACAGTATTTGGCTGTCTCCTCCCCAGGCGTGACTTGGGTACAAGCGGATTTACAAATTGTACACTTTTTATACCGGATATATTTGACTTGTCAAATTTCAGTAGACTTGGGGGTGGGTACCGATGTCTAAAAACAATACAGTGTTTTCGTCCAGTTTTTCGTAAATAACACGGATATTTCCGGTGATCCAGAATGCCCTGTGTCCGAAATGGGTTCCGGTTAAAGCATGGTCTTTGATGAGGGGGTTTTTTGGATCTTGTTTAAATAGACCGACTCTTTCTATTGTTTTGGAAGTAAGTTTTTGATTTTGGGAAATTCTTTTTTTGTAGTGCTTTTTGAATGTGGGATGAAGTTCAATGTTCATGAATTGAGGTATTTGAACATCTCGTCAACGTCAGTGAAACCGACGGTTTTGACTTTTCCTGATTTGACATCCTCGCTCATTTTATTATATTTTCGGATGGCCTTGTGGGAGAGTTGGACTGGTTGGGGCTCGAAGGTGACGCGGATGGCCTGGGATGAAAGCTGATTTAAAAAAACCCTAACGGCTTCCTGAAGAGAGGAAAATCCTTGGGAAAGAGCGGATTTGGCTGCTTTATCACGAAGGGCCTTGCTAATGGGAACCTGGAGAATAGTTGCGTCCATGTTTATTATTATAATGGTTTGATAATGGATGTCAACTAGCGGTTTTTTTCGTTGTGATTGAGGAAGTATGTTCCGGCAGTAAGGTAGAGGAGGAAAAGGACCGACATGATGGCCAGATTTATGAGGGGAGAGTGGAGAACGACTCGGGAGTATTCCGGGCGGCCGAGATAATACAAACCGCGTAAAAAGTCGACAGCGTAGGTCATGGGGGCGATGCGGGAAAGAACAAAAAGGAGCGGGGGGAGGTGGGTAATGGGATTAAAAACACCGGCTAGGAAAAACTGGGGAAAGATGACGAAGGGAAAAACTTGGTTGGCTGATTGAACACCGGAAAGATTGGACATGACTAGGACGCCGAAGGCGCCACCCAGAAGACAGGCAAGAAAGCCGGCGGGTAAAATGAGAATTAAGCGGGTCCAATCGACTGGAATGCTCATGATAAGGCCTAAAATCAAGATACTAAGGACCAATATGAATGAAACAGTCGATTCACCTAAGATTTTGCCGGTAATTATGGTGTAGCGGGAGATGGGGGCGACGAACATTTCTTGGGCGAAATCAGAGTCGCGGTCGGTGACTAGAGAGATGATGCCCGAGGCTGAGGATTGAAAAAGTGTTTGGGCCATGACGCCGATGAAAGTAAACAGAAGGACATTGAAGCCCAGAGAAGAGGCGACGTTGGCTTGGAGGCTTTGACCTAAGATACCTATGAAGATGAGAGGGAACATAAAACTAAAGATGATACGGGTGCGGTCGCGCAAAAGTTTGGTGACGTCGCGGCCGGCTATGGCTAATATGGCGTTTAGTTCATGGTTCATAGTCAGTTAGTCTCTTGGATGATTTTTAGATAGGCCTGTTCGAGGGTGGTGTGGTGGCCGGTGTATTGCCTCTTGATGTCACCGGGGCTGCCGTAAGCCACTATTTTGCCGTTATTTATGATGCAGACGTTGTCGCAGTCTTCTGCTTCTTCGAGATAGTGGGTGGTGAGAAAGATTGTGGTGCGATCGTTTTTGCGAATATGGGTAAGATAGTCCCAGAGATTTTTTCGGGATAGTGGGTCGAGACCGGAAGTGGGTTCATCTAAAAAAAGGATTTCCGGTTTGTGCATCAGACTTCTGACGATTTCTAATTTGCGTCTCATGCCGCCGGACATGTCTTTGACTTGCTTATTTAAGTCTGTGGCAGTTAATCCTATGACCTCGGTTAGAGATTTAACTTGGATTTTATAATTATCCGGCATTTGGGTGTAAAGCGGGCGGTAGGGGAAAAGGTTATATAGACAAGCGTGGAAGCGGATGTTTTCCTCGGCAGTGAGGTTTTTGTCCAGGCTGGGGTTTTGAAAGATAATGCCGATTTTTGCCCGGACAGAAGCGCTTTGAGTGGCGACGTCTAGGCCTGCTACCAGGCAGTCGCCTGAAGTTTTGGAGAGGGTCGTCGTTAGAATGGAGATGATGGTGGTTTTACCGGCGCCATTGGGGCCCAATAGAGAGAAGAATTCGCCCCTTTTTACACTAAAGCTAATATCGTCAACGGATGAGGTGGGGGAGTTGCGATAACGTTTAACCAGGTTTTTGACGGAGATAATCGACGACATGATCTAGAGTTTGCGGTGAAGGAGCGTTTCGAAGTTCTCCAGGGCTTCGGAAATGGCTAGGGGTTTGGGAGAGAGTTCTTTTTCCACTTGGGACTCAATCTGGGCAGTGTTGAGGGCCTTGAGCATATGTTCAAGTTCGGGATCCGGTTTTTTGTCGGTAACTATTTTTTTGTGAATTTCGGCTAGGAGTTGGAGGGATTTGGTAATTTCCTTTTCGGCGATTTCGTTTATCTGGAGGTGGATTTCCTCTCGAAGTGAGTCGATTGCGGAGGCGCGGTTTTGGCTCATGAGGACAAAAACGGCCAAAAATATGGCTTCAAGAGAAACGAGCATGGTAAGGAAGGTGAACGGGTAGGGGTCGATAATGGATAGCCCCGGGATGGACCCGGAGTTCATGGCAATCCAGAAGGCAAAAACTATGATGTTTGTTGTAAAGAATCCGAAGGATCCGGCGATGCGGGTGATGTCATCGGCCATCCGCTCTGTAAACTTGCGGTTCTTTTGCAGTTTGGCTTCGAAAGAGTGGACAGGGGGCATTTCAAGGAGATTGTACCAGATGGATCAGGCGGGCAGTAAGGGTATTGGCCGTGGCGCTTTCGGTACCCACGACGACAATTTTGGAGTTTACTTTGACGTCGGAAGCTTTGGCCTGCCTGCCGGCAGGCAGGATTTGCCCAGTGTATTTGGTGGCGGAAGTGAGTTTTATGGTCAGGGTCTGGTTTTTGTTATCGGTTACAGTGAGTTGGGAAGTCGTAACTTTAGTGATGTTTGTGAAGATGGCGCGGCGTTTGTCCGCCCGGGGAGTGGGAACGACCAGGAGGCGTTTGGCGGTCAGTTTGCCTTCGGCGTCGGCGTCACCCATTGCCAAAACGGTAGTGCCTTCTTTGAGGTCTGCAATGGTGCCGTCCTTACCACCGGTTAACTTGATGATTGAGTCGGTGGTGACGGTTATGGTTCTGGTAGCGTTGCCTGTGGTAGTCAGGGTGAGGGTGGCGTCGGACTTGGAAGAGATAGTACCCAGGTAGGCACGTTTGGAAATTGCCTGTTTAATGAGGTTTAGCTCCTCGTCAACTTTCTTTTTGATGGAGTCACGGATGCCGCTGTCGGTGGCGGTTGGGGATTGGGCAGCAATTAGAGCAGGAGAGTTTAAGAGTAGGAGAGCTAGAGCCAGGAGAGTTTTCATTTTAGATTTTGCTAGTGGAGTAAGTAACTAATAGTTTTTGCTCGGTGGAGTTGCCGGAATTGTCAAAAACCACGATACGCAGTTGGTTGTAACCGCCTTCCAATTCGACCTCGGCTGAAAAGTTACCGGTGGCACTGCTTGTGGTGATCTTCTCCTCGGTTTCGGTGAAGATGACTATTGTTGCAGATGGGGAAGTTTTTCCGGATATAGTGAGAACGTTATTATTTGTTAAAAGCTCGTCACTTGGGGAGTCGAGGGTGAGGGACAGTTGAGATGATGGTGCGGGAGCGGGTGAGGGGCCTTCAGCTAGTGGGGAAGAGGTGGGGGTGGGTTTGGTGGTGGCGGCCTGACGCAAACTTTTATTGGCTGTCCAGATTCCGAAAGTGATGGTAAGGCCTACGGCAAAGCCGATAAGAATGGCTAAGATGACCTCCTTTTTCATTGTTGGTCTTGAGATTAACAGCGGAAACTGGTATTGTCAAGAATTGTGGAAATAACTTATTTGGGACACTCAAGTTTTAGACTGAAGGGTAAGTCGGCTGTAGTGGTGACTGACCCTTATGATGAAAAATGCGGTAAGTACCCTCGTGATATTACGGCGGATATGGTGACAGTTTCGCACGATCATGGTGACCATAATGCCACGAAATTACTTAGTTCATCGTTTATTGTTCGTGGTCCTGGGGAATACGAGGTGAAAGGGGTATCTGTTGTTGGAGTACACACTTGGCATGATGATAAAAACGGAGTGGAGAGGGGGGCAAACTCGGTTTATGTAATAGAGATTGACGGACTGCGAGTGGCGCACTTGGGAGACTTGGGACACAAGTTGGCTCAAGAGCAAATAGATGAAATGGGGCCTGTTGATGTGGTATTGGTTCCAGTGGGCGGGGTATATACCATAGATGCCAAGATTGCGGCGGAAGTGGTTCGCCAGGTGGATCCGTGGGTGGCGATTCCGATGCATTACCAGCAAGGAGGGTTAGATGCTAAGGTTTTTGGCCAGTTGGGAGGAGTGGGTGAGTTTTTGAGCGAGATGGGAAAAGGTGAGGTACAGCCGGTAGCAAAGTACGTAATAACAGTTGACAAACTTCCGTCCGAAATGCAGGTAGTTGTTTTGGAGAGGAAATAGTATATTTGGGGCAAGATGGCAGAATTAAAAGTGCCGCCGCATTCGATTGAGGCTGAGAAGTCGGTATTGGGGGCGTGTCTTTTGGATCGGGATGCGGTCGTAGAGGTGGTGGAGTTTTTGCGGCCGGAACACTTTTATGAGGACAAACACGGGAAGATATTTGAGTCGATAGTGGATTTATACCAGGCTCGTGAGCCAGTAGACGTGGTGTCCGTGGCGGAAACGCTGAAGAAGAAAAAGGCCTTGACGGCAGTCGGCGGGCAGGCGTATCTGACCGAACTGGTAAATAATGTGCCGACGGCGGCTCACGCCCAGCATTACGGACAACTGGTGCGGGACCATTTTACGAAGCGGCAGTTGATCTCGTCCGCTGCTCAGATTTCGGACATGTCGTTCGACGCATCTGCCGATGTGAAGCAGATTTTGGATACTGCCGAACAGAAAGTGTTTTCGCTGTCCCAGCAACATTTAAAGCAAGTGTTTGTGCCGGTTAAGGAAATTTTGTCCGAGTCATTTGATCGGCTGGACGAGCTGCATAAAACTGCTGGGGCGCTACGAGGAGTGCCGACGGGATTTTCTGATTTGGATGATACATTGGCTGGAATGCAGGATTCAAACCTTCTTATTCTGGCTGCCAGGCCAGGGGTGGGGAAGACGGCATTGGCTCTGAATATTGCTCAAAACGCCGCATTTGGGTATAAGCAGCCGGTTGGATTTTTCTCACTTGAAATGAGCCGGGAGGAGTTGATGGATCGACTTTTGGTATCCCAGGCGGAAATTGACGCTTGGAAAATGAAAACAGGAAATTTGGAGGAAGGAGAATTTGACCGGTTGTCCCGGGCAATGGGGGAGCTATATGAGACACCGCTTTTTATAGATGATACGCCGGGGGCGTCGATATTGGAGATGAGGACCAAGGCCAGACGACTACAGGCGGAGCACGGATTGAGGCTGGTCATTGTTGATTACTTGCAGCTAGCCCGACCGGTTCGGAATTTGGATAATAGGGTGCAGGAAGTATCGGAAATTTCCCAGGGATTAAAAAATTTGGCTCGGGAACTCAAAGTGCCAGTACTGGCTTTGTCCCAATTGTCCAGGCAGGTGGAGTCCCGCGGGGTGAAAAGACCCCAGCTAGCTGATCTAAGGGAGTCGGGAGCGATTGAGCAGGATGCGGACGTGGTGATGTTCATGTGGCGGGAAAACGATGAGGATTTGGAAAATATGACTTTGGATATTGCCAAACACAGAAACGGTCCACTACGCTCTCTTAAACTGCGCTTCCGTGGCGACAGGATCAAGTTTTATGGAGTGGAGGGGAAGAGGAAGGGGGAGTAATTATTTGTCACCATTGACAGGGTATGAAAGTATGATAGTATGAAAGTATGGATGATGTGATAGTAATGCTCCAACCCAGGGGACAGATAACGGTACCTAGGAGATTCAGGGTCAAATATGGTTTTGGTCAGGGCCCGGTAAGGGTGAGGGATGTGGGTGGTGGGGTGATGATAGAACCAGTGACGATTTTGAAATATCGAGTGAGAAGATATAGCGATCAGGAAGTGGACGAGTTTTTGAAGCTGGACGAAAAGGAAAGTCGGGAGCTGAAAAATGCGGGTATTATTTAACGCCTCGGTAATTATTGCCGGGGTTGGTTCTCCGGCCGGAGGGTCTGGGGCGGCTTTAGAATTGGCAAAGCGAGGTAAGATCGTGGGGATTGTATCTGAACTTATTGTGAATGAAGTGGTAAGTCACGCCGGAAAGGTGAAAAAGGACGAAGTGGAAATGCAAGCGATAGTTGTGGAGACTTTTCGTGAAGTAACTCTCGCTCCGAGTAAGTCGCAGGTTGAAAAACAAGCTGTTCATGTGACGGATCCCGGGGATGCTCATATTTTGGCGACCTACATGAATGAAAAATGCGACCTGCTTATCACTTTGGACAAGAAACACCTGTTGGTTTTGCAGGGTAAGTTAAAGGGGGTGGAGATTTTGACCCCCGGCCAGCTTATTGGGAAGTTTTATAGAGTGGAGGGGAAGAGGAAGGGGGAGTAGTGCCGGGGGAGGGACTCGAACCCACACGAGCGTTTCGGCTCACTGGTTTTTGAGACCAGCCTGTCTACCATTCCAGCACCCCGGCCGATATTGCTTATTTTAGCTTTTGGGGCGTAAAATTGCCAGGTTATGAGAGAACGAGAAGTTGTGACAAGAAGACTTGATATATTGCCCGTTGGGTTTGGGTTGGGTATAGCTTTTGTTGCTAAGGGTGAGACATGGCTGGTCAGAGTGACTAAAAATGAGGGGGTGAGTTACATTCGGAGATTAATGAATGCGGATGCGGGAGAGGTGAAGAAAAAATGATCGGGGTGCAGGATATTAGGAATGGGACGGCGTTTCTTTTGGATGGGCAACCATGGGTGGGCCTTAAATACGAGCACATCAAAATGGGCCGGGGGTCGGCAACGATTAAGATCAAGATGCGGAATTTGTTGACCGGGGCGATTGTGGAAAAAGCGTTTATCAATTCAGCTCGGGTAGAGGAGATTAATTTGGCGAGAAAGCCGATGCAATACCTGTACAAGGACCAGGGGTATGTATTCATGGATCCCAGAACATATGAACAGGTGGTTCTTCCGGCAGATGTGGTGGCTGAGTCGCTGGGTTATTTGAAAGAGGGAATAGTAGTCAACGTTTTGTTTTGGGATGAGCGGGCGCTCCTGTTGGAACTACCGCCAAAAATGTCATTTACTGTCGTGGAGTGCGACCCGGGGATAAAGGGTAACTCTGTGGCCAACCTGTATAAACAAGCGCTTTTGGATAACGGGATGAGTGTGAGGGTGCCGCTTTTTATTGAGGTGGGGGACGGAGTGGTAATTGATACGCGTGATGGAAGTTATGCGGAGAGAGTGAAATAATGGATAAGTTGGCGAGTTTAACAATTGTACAGTCGATTAGTAGTGTTGCGGGGGTTTTTGCTGGGGGATTTTGGGTGTGGAAGAGGATGCGGGCAGAATATGAAAGTGAAAAAATATTGTCACTTCTGGCCAGAGTAATAGTTGGAGCGATAGTTTTTGGAGGTGTGAGCTACTTTGTGATATATAGAAATTTGGGCGTATGGGTGTGGGGGACGGTTGCTGGGGCCGGGGTAGCTGTGTATTGGTGGTGCGTGAATTCGGAGTGGGACACGTGGGAGTGGTTGGACGGGTTGACGGCAGGAGGGCTGGTAGTCGGAACTGTAGTGGCGCTGGCGGGGCTTAAGTGGCAGCAGGCGGTAGGATATGGTGTGGGAGTGGGAGTGGTGGCGGTGTTGGCCGGGGTACATCGGAGATGGCGATGGTATGTGAGTGGGAAACCCGGGTTGGTGGGTCTAATTGGCTTGATGTGGTTGGGATTGGTGCAATTGCTGGTTGCAAACCGCAACAATGACGGTTTATACTGGGGCGGCTTTGAGCTTTCACAGTGGATCGGTTTGTGGGTAGTGGTGGCCTGCACTGTGGTAATATATTTGCGTGGGGGACGGAGAGTTACGCAAGATGCGTATAACTTATGGCAAAAGACGAAAATAATAAAAAAAAGAAGTCATCGAGAGTGATCAGATACCCTTGGGAGGTGCTGGAGCCGGTGAGGAGATATTTGGGAGAGAGGCTGGCTACGCTGGAGAAAAGAAAGAGGGCGGTTTCTGAGGCGGATCCGTTTCGGGATAAGAGCAGACTGGATGACAACGCGGCTATTGATGCAGATGCGGCGGAACAAGTGGGGCATATGCAGGCGTCGGCCATTCGCCAAGTGCTCGACCGGAGTATTATCCAGGTAAGAAAGGCTATGTCTATGATGAAGATTGGTAAGTATGGTGTGTGTGAGAATTGCGGGAAAATGATAGACACCGACCGGTTGATGGTTATGCCGGAAACGACCTTGTGTGTGGGCTGTGAGAAAAAGAGAGAGAAATGAAGATAATTTTTGAAGATGAATGGATCTGCGTGGTGGACAAGCCGGCGGGGGTAATAGTGAATGATTCGCACACATCCGGCGATACATTACAAAGCTGGTTTGCAAAAAAAAATAAGATTGAGAGGGACGACACGGAATTTGGTTCTAAGCAAGGCGTGGTGCACCGGTTGGATAAAGACACCAGTGGAGTAATGATATTGGCCAAAACCCCAGCGGCTTACGAAAAAATGAAATATCAGTTTCTCGAGAGAAAAGTTGTGAAAGTATATTTGGCTTTGGTGCATGGGATTATGAATGAGAGAGAGGGGATTGTGAGCATGCCTGTTGTTAGGAACCCTAAAAATAAAATGAAATTCACAGTCGGAAATGATCTATCCCGGACGGCAGTCACGCAGTGGAGAGAGATTCATAGGTACAAGGGCATAGGGGAGCAGAGCTTTAGTCTGTTGGAGATAAGACCGATGACGGGAAGGACTCACCAAATTAGAGTACATCTGAAGCATTTGGGTCACCAAATCGTGGGAGATCCCATTTATGGAGGGAAACGGTATAGAGAGGATGTGGCGTGGTGTCCCAGATTGTTTTTACATGCCAAGTCCTTGGGATTTGTACATCCGGGTACTGGTGAGGAAGTTGAATTTGAGGCGCGGATCCCTGCGGCGCTTGAGAGGGTGTTGGCAAACTTGGTACACTTGAACTAATGGCGTACGAATCGATAGGGGTTTTGGCGGGGGTGTTGATACTTTCCGCAGTCGGGGGGGCGTTGGCTAGATGGATGAGACTGCCTGTTATAACTGGCTATATTTTGGTGGGGGTGATGGTGGGATGGATAGGATGGGCGGCAAATCCTGGGGTTCGAAATTTACTGGGACTGATGGGGCAAATGGGAGTGATGTTCCTGCTGTTTTTGGTGGGATTGGAGTTGCCCGTGTCTCAGGTGAAGAAGATGGGGAGAGCGGCACTTTTATCTGGAGTGGGACAGATAGCAGTAACTTCGGGTTTGGGATTCTTTTTGTCCCGCCTTTTGGGGTTTGGGATAGCAGCGGCTTTGTATTTGGGAGTAGCACTGACGTTTAGCAGCACGATAATAATAGTAAAGCTGCTTTCGGAGAAGAGGGAATTGAATAGCTTGCATGGGCGGATTGCCGTGGGATCGCTTCTGGTACAGGATTTTGTGGCCATAGGTATTTTGATTGTGCTTTCCGGGGTGGGCAGATTTGACGGTGTGGGAGTGGCGGCTTTGTTAATAAAAGGGACGGCAGCGGTAGCAATTGGTCTGGGTCTGGCTGACAAAGTTTTGCCGTGGGTGGCTCGGAAGTTGTCAACTTCGGTTGAGGTGTTGTTTATTTTTTCTATTGCCTGGTGCTTGGCTGTCGCTTGGGTGGCGGCATCCAAGTGGGTGGGTTTGTCACTTGAGATCGGAGGGTTTTTGGCGGGATTATCGCTCGCTCATGCTGCGGCTCATTTTCAAATCACGGCCCGGATTCGTCCCCTGAGGGATTTTTTCCTGACTCTATTTTTTGTGGTACTGGGGACTCAAGTAAGTTTGGAGTCTTTGGGATCTGTTTGGTGGCCGGCTATGGTACTGGCACTTTATGTGATGGTCGGGAACCCGTTGATAATGGTGTGGGTTTTGACCGGGTTGGGCTATGGTAAACGGACTGCGTTTTTGGCCGGAATAACTATGGGTCAGATCTCGGAATTTTCCCTGGTGGTAGTGGCGGCGGCTGTCGCGGCCGGACAAGTGCCGCGGGAAGTAATAGGGGTTGTGACCGTGGTAGGGCTGGTTACGATGACGACAGGTAGTTATGTGGTGGCAAATTCCGAGAAAGTTTATAGAAGAATAAGTAAGTACTTGCCGGTTTGGCCAGGGAAGGGCAAAAAACAATCGCCTCTTGAACTTTCGGGGGAGGAGCTAGTTGGACACGCAATCCTTTTTGGCCATAGTCGAACTGGATCGAGTTTGGGCAAATCTTTGGCCACATTTGGGAGATTGGTTGTCGTTGATTTTGATCCGGTGGTGGTGGAGAAGGCCAAGAGTGAGGGGTTGGACGCGATCTTTGGGGACATGTCCGACCCGGAATTGTATGAAAGTTTGGGGTTGGATAGGGCTAGTGTGGTGGTGTCGACAGTGCCGGATTTGAGTGATACCCTGCAACTACTTAGGGTACTGCGCCCGGAGGGAAAAAGGGGAGGGAAGAAGCAGCTGGTGATAGTGACGGCCGTTGACAGCGGGGACGCGAAAGAGTTGTACAGGGCGGGTGCGGATTATGTGTTGGTGCCGCATAGCGTGGGCGGGGATTTTCTGGCGCAGATATTGGACCGTCACAAGCGGGATATGGAGTACGTGGTGAACTATGGCAAGTTACATTGGAATTGGTTGGTGGCAAATGCGGTTTAGGAAGATTTTTGGCGGTTGGATTGTGGTGGGGGGCATTGTTTGGGCGGGGGTAACAATTGTCGCGGTAACGAGGGGTTATTTGCTTCGGAAATGGGATGGGATGAGCCGATTTACGATTGTTGATATTGGCGATGGAGATGAAAGCAGGACAGTGGTCGAAAGTTTTGATCCAGTTTCTAGGAGGGGTGTCAAACTTATCCTGCCCGATAATATGGAAATCGATACAGTAGGAGGGCGGGGTAAGTGGAGGGTAAAAATGTTGAGTCAGGCACCGTCTTGGTTTGGGGGAAAGAAGTGGGCGGCAGATTCGGTAGCTGATTATATGGGGATAATGTATACCGGAGAAAAGACGCTTTTGGGCTGGTGGGATAATTTGGCTTGGTGGAGATGGAGATCTAGGGTAGATTGGCGGGAGAAGGATGTAGCAGACTCGAGTTGGGTGGAAGAAGTAGTGGCGGCGGACGGAGAGAGAATGTGGCGGTTGGGATTAAATTGGGATGTTGAAGCAAGGGAATTATTTGTATCCGCGGCAATAGTGGGTGAGAAGTTGAATGTGACCGTGGTGAACACCACAATTACATCCGGTTTGGGAGGACATGCGGCCAGGTCGTTGGAGTCGGCGGGCTTGCGAGTAGGATTGGTTAAGTCCGATGAAGATGCGGGTGGGGAGAGATGCAAGATCGTGGCGGGGGGAAATACACTTGATAGCATTGGGGCTAAAAGAATGGTTGGAAATTTTGGTTGTGGGGCGGAAGTGGGGGAGTTTGGGGAGGGGGAGGTAGAACTGAGGTTGGGTATCAATTATCAGAGATGGTGGTTGGGAATCTAGGACTCTTCGCGTGCGGAATCGGCGTCGAAGCGTGATTCGGTATCTTGTTCTTCCGGGGTGGAGACATCCGGTTTTTCGTCGTGAACGAGCTCTGGGGGCGTAAATGCCGCGTAGGAGAGTTTTTCACTGAGAGGGAATGAGGGAGAATGGCGGAATTTGTGGCTGCGAAAAGTCTCGCGGATGAAAATTTTGAGAGTGGGGGACGATACGTGTTCACGAGTATCGACCGATTTGATCCAGGCGTCGTATTTGTTGCCGGCGTTAATCAGCGAGCGCAATCGGGAGGCCAAGTCGTCTGGAAGCCTACCCAGATATGCATTTTGGGAGGAGACGACGCTGACCAGGTGTCCGCGAGCGACGATTTTTACGGCGTCACCCGGATGGAGAGAGGAAATAACTTTGGGATCTCCGGGCCGGATAAGAGGAACTGTCTTGGTGACTCCGGGTTCTTCTAGGAATAAAGGGAGGACAGCTGGAGGTGGAGAAGAGCGGATAGGGGAGACTCGGGACTTTTTTAATAGTTCGAGGTTTCTGGTGGCTATGGAGTTGAATTTGTCTAATCTGGTGACCTGTGAGTAGATATTTTTGGCTTTGGTTTTTAGTCCGAGTTCGGTGTATGCCCGGCCGAGACGGTTTAGGGAGTCGATGTCTTTCGGGTTTTGTTTTATGAGCCGAAGATTTGTGGTTACGGCTTGTTTCCAATCAGACTTTAGAGCGGCATTGATGGCGTCTTGGGGAGTATAGTCCATATTAAACTGTTGCAAAGTATATGGTGTGTGTGGAGGATGTCAATGGTGTAAAATTGCGCTATGTCCGGTCATTCGAAATGGGCGACAATTCACCGACAAAAAGAGATAAAAGACGCGAAGAGGGGAGCAATATTTACGAAACTGGCGGCAAATATTACAGTAGCGGTTAAATCTGGGGGAGGGATTGCTGATCCGAGTCAAAACTTCAGGTTGAGGCTGGCAATTGATAAGGCCAAGCAATTTAATATGCCTAAGGAGAATGTGAACCGGGCAATCGAGAAGGGTATGGGTGGGGTTTTGGAAAATACGTTGACAGAGGTGGTGTATGAGGGCTTTGCGCCGGGCGGGGTGGCGGTAATGATTGAGGTTTTGACTGATAACAAGCTGCGGGCAGCCCAAGCGGTTCGGGAGGTTTTTGATAAAAACGGAGGGACGATGGGAAGCAGTGGAGCGGTAGCGTATTTGTTTTCACAAAAGGGGGAGATAAGAATTAAGAATAAGGAGTTGAAGGATGAAGATGAGCTGAGGATAATCGATTTGGCAGTTTCTGAAATTGTGAGGGGCGAGGACGAGTGGATGATATATTGCCATCCTGACCAAACGTTTGTCATTCGCGACAGATTGGCAGGTATGGGGTGCGAAGTGGTGGGGGCCGAGCTGGTGCGGTTACCGGAGACCACGGTCTTGGTGTCAGACCCCGGAGCCAGAGTTAAAATCGAAAAAATATTGGAAATGTTGTCTGAATTGGACGATGTTCAAAAGGTTTGGACCAACTATGCGTAAAAGACAAAAATTTGTTTTGACGTCGGTGCTACTGTCTGTCGGAGTTCTGGCTGTTCAGTATGCTCCTCTGGAGTGGAGGTACTGGCTGGTTTTTGGATTGGCGGCTGTTTCCTGGGCGCTTTCGGCCTGGTCGCTTCGGGAGGGGCTGACTGGAGTAGAGTGGTTGGTGGTGACGATGCCGCCGGTGCTGTTTACTGGGGCGGTGGGTCTGTTTTACATATTGTTGCCCCAGGCGTGGTGGGCGAAACTACTGGTAGTATTTTTGTTTGGGGTGGGTGAGTATGCCTTGCTTTTGACAGCTAACATTTTTTCAGTGGCGGCGATTCGAACTATTGCTCTTTTGCGGGCTGCTCATGCTGTAGGATTTGTGATGACACTTCTGACGGGATTTTTCATGTATGACACAATTTTATCTTTCAGGTTGGATTTTTGGTGGCAGGGACTTTTGGTCGGAATGGCGACGTTTTTGCTTTTAGTGCCGGCTTTGTGGTCGGTGGACTTGAGAGAGAAGATTTCTGCTGACACCTGGTGGTTTAGCTTGGGGTTGGGAGAGAGTGTGGGGGGGCTGGCGGTGGCAGTGGCGTTTTGGCCGGTGACGCTGGCCGTGGCATCGTTGTTTTTGACCACGGCTTTATATGTGTTTTTGGGTATTTCCCAGCATCACTTCTCGCAGAGATTGTTTTTTAGAACTGTTATGGAATATGTGGTGGTGGGAGTGGTAGTGTTGGTGACAATGTTAGTCACTTCGGCGTGGGGGGTGTAGTTTCCTCGCCTGGCTCCAAATTTATTCCCAGGGCTTTTAGTGTTTTTAATATTTCGTCAAGACGTTCTGGCCCTATTGGTTGTTCGGGCAGGGTAGCAGTCCAGCCGGCAGGGGTGCCTCTGGTGATTGATTTGATTCTGACTCTTACCTCGGCCGGGGGCGGGGGCATGTGGTTGAGATTATAGACACAGTTTGGTTTAAAATTCCAGATATGTTTCCGGATTGGGAGCGGAGAGTAATTACGCCTTCGATGATTAGAGAGGCTAAGTATGGGCCGATGAAACTGGACGAAAGAAGTAAAGAATTGGCTAGAGCGGGGCAAGAGTACCATAGGCGTTTGTTTTCGTTAGTTCTGGGTGGCGGGCTGATTGATATTGACGGGAGAAATGTAAAGAAAGAGGTTACGGTAAAGAGAGCGGTGAGTTTTCCGTGGGAAGTGAAGGCTCGACTGGATGTGGTTGTGGAGAATGGTGATGGCCGTGTGGTTGTTGAGGGGAAAATGCGCAGAGGTGAAGAGAAAATAGATGCTGTTCAGGCTGTCTGCATAGCAATAGCTGGAGCTACGATTAGGGAATTATTTTTTTGTTATGGTCATGAACACCGATTAGTTCATGTAAATGTGGAAGGTTTGCGGGAATTGCAACCGATCTTACTGAGCGTGGCTGGGGCTGCCTTGGCTTTCTTGGGGAGGGGAGGACAACGGATGTCAAAAAGCCAGTTGAAGGAAGAGTTACTGGGAAATTTTAACCCAGTATACGACAGATTGGTGGGTGAGGGGATGAAATTTTTTGGGGTCAATGGGAAGTAGGGTAGTCGCTTTTCACGCGGGGAGGGGAGAGTTTTCACAACTAGGTGATATTACTATGGGACTATCCTGTTGCACTTGGGAAGTGATATTGGGGCTTAACATGGGTTAGATTACACTAATCTTAGATTTAAATGATATAGTTTGATGTGTATCCCCGAGTAGGGGGGTGCTCCCTTGTTGAGCACAATTTGTGGATAAGTGCTAGGAAAATGCCGGAGAGAGAGTTATGGATTAAGGTTTGGGGACTGGGGACTAGTAAGAGCAATTAATAAAGTGATAGTGAATAGTAATAGAGATATAGAAAGAAGGGTTGTTGTTCTTCCCTAGTGGTACTTGACGGCATTACAGTAACTGGGTATAATATCTCTTAGGCTCGGTTACCTTTGATCGGAGGAGACCTAGTCTAAGAGTTATTAATCCGAGTGATAATTTTCCTATGAATGACGAGGTTCCCCAGAAGTCAAAAGTGAGATTACCCTACTTTGATGAATTCCTCTTATTTCTCAAGACCCAAAACTATTCCGAAGAAACTTTGTATAACTACGAGGCGGATTTAAAACAGCTGGAACATTTTTTAGAAGAAGAAGAAATTGACTTTCTAGCCTTGAATAAAGAAAAGGTTAACCATTATAAGGCGTATCTGGTCAGCCGGGAGCGAAAACAGCCGTTTACGGGGCTTACAGCGGGTCGTAAGCTTGAAGCGAGATCGGTAAATCGCAACTTATCGACCTTTAGGACTTATTTGCGATATCTCATCGATATGGATCGGAAGGTTCCGGTGCCGCCGGATGCAGTAAAGTTGGTGAAGACAGATAAGAAACACCCGCAAGTGGCGGAGCTGGCTGAACTAATTTCTCTTATCGAAAGTCCGATGCGGCTTGAGAAAGATCAATTGATTGGGATTCGCAATCGGGCGATGCTCGAAGTTTTGTTATCCACCGGGATGCGAATTTCGGAACTGGTGTCACTTAATAAAAACCAGCTAGATGGTACGGGTAGATTGTTTATCCGCGGTAAGGGACGCAAAGAGAGGTTTGTTTATTTGACCGACAGGGCGGTGTATTGGCTGAACCAATACTTAACCCGAAGGGTGGATCCGGCGCCGGCGATGTTTGTGCCGTACCGGGGGAATAATGCTGGCAAAATGATTAGGCGGATTTCCACCAATTACTTACAAGCGAAAATTAAGGAGTACAGGGAGAAACTAAGGATAAATGTACCAACCTCGGCTCATTCGTTGAGACATGGGTTTGCAACTTATCTGGCGGAAAGTGGTGCAAACCCGGCGGCAATACAGGTATTGTTGGGTCACGAATCTTTGGATACTACAACTCGTTATGTCCATGCGTCGGATAAATTTGCTGAAGAGACGCACCGAAAATTTCATCCGGTAAAATAGCCCCTGGTCCCCTACTCCAGTCCCCTGTTTGTGAAAACAATTTTGTGGAAATTTAAATTTCGTTAATAAATCCACGGCATTTAGGCGAACCACAGTGGCAAACTTCCAATGGTTCTTTGGAATCGAAGGCGTAGTCGACAGTTAGTTCGTTGCCTTTCGGAATAAATTTGTTGGAATAAAGAAAAACCCGATTTTTAAATCTTTCAGCGTCGCAATTCGGATCACAGGAGTGATTTATATATTTTGAGTTGTTACCTCCGATTGCAGCGTCGATACTGTATCTGTCGTTGACGTCGAAGATATATGTGATACCAATTTTTTCGTTTTGTTTTTCGCGACGTGCTTCCTCTTTTTTGTCAATTAACTCTCCAGTATATTCAATTATCCGAGTGCCGACCGGGATATCTTGACCCGCAAAAATTCCGAAATTGTGGATATGAGATTTTTTTACAAAAGTTTTAATCATTAATTTTATTTCAATAATTTATTACGCACAAATATGATATTTAACGCCTTAGTAGGGCCATAAAAAAACTTGACATAAAATTGATTATTATTCAGACTCAATTGTATTAGTTGTATAGTGTTTGTTTGAAATGAAAATTTCAAAAGCCGTTAATGAAAAGAATAAATTCGATAACTGTATTATATAACTTACCCGAATTGAGTGATGAATCGGACACTGATACGCAAAAATCGGCTCAGAGAGTGGCGGAGGAATTGAAGCGATATTATGACGTTAGAATATTGGGAATTGATAGTAACGATATTGGTAATTTGATGAATTTAAAAACGGATTTTGTGTTTAATCTGGTCGAGTGGTCGGGACTAAATTCGCAATGGGGAGTGAAAGTTATCGAGACTTTGGAAAAGGCCGGTCTCCCCTACTCTGGTTCTAACTCTTGGGGGTATTGGTTGTCATGTAATAAAAAAATTATGAAAGAAGAGATGGATAAAAAAAATATTCCTACACCAAGATGGTTTGTAAACGAGGGCAAGTTGAAATTTCCGGTGATTGTGAAACCCGTGCTTGAGCATTGTGGGATAGGAATTTCGCAAACCAGTGTTTGCTACAACGACCAAGACACAAGAAACAAGGTACAAGAAATGATGGAAAAATATAAACAACCGGTGTTGGTGGAAGAATATATCGACGGGCGGGAGTTGCATGTGACTATTCTGGAAAAAAACGGGGAACCGTGGGTGCTGCCACCTGCCGAGGTGATTTATGAGAAAAAAGAAGGGCATGTGCCGATTTTGTCCTACGAAATGAAGTGGAACGAGAAGTCGGAAGAGTACAAAATGGCTAGGATGCAGGTGGCGAAATTGGATAAGAGGCTTGAGAAAGAGGTAGGGAGAATCGCTAAAAAGTGCTATTTGGAATTGGGGGGAAGGGATTATCCCCGTTTGGATCTAAGAATTAGGGATAATGAGATTTTTGTGTTGGAGATAAATAACAATCCGGGTATTGATTACGATGTTGAAAGCGGTATTGGTGTGTCTGCAAGAGCGGTGAGTTTGAATTGGGAAGACTTACTGAAACACATTGTGGAAAACGCTTGGAGGAGGTTTGTATGACTCCATTACATTTTGATTATCCGATTTCCGTGGCGGTATTGTATTACGGGGGGGAAGCCGGTGATTTACAGGATACTGAGGAGGCAGTAGAAGGAATTACCCAAGCTCTGGAAGAAAACGGACACGTGGTCCGGACGATGTTGGTGAATGAAAGAAATTGGTTGAGGGCGGTTCGGACGCCGGGTGAGGTGGTGTTTAATTTGGTGGAAGATCCAATGTGGGAGTTGTACGTAAAAGTGGGGCAAAGGTTGGAAATGCTGGGGAGAGCTCAGGTGGGACATGATATGAAATGTTTCAAGTATGCGACACGTAAGGCGTGGGTAAAAAATCGGATGCAAAAATTGGGAATAAGCACCCCGAATTTTAGGATATTTAACCGGAGATCTAAGTTTAGTCAGGTGCGGGGACTTGAATTTCCATTAATGGTTAAGCCGTCCAGGCAGCACGCTGGGATTGGGATTTCCCAGGACTCGGTGGTGATTGACCAGCAGGAATTGGAAGAAAGAGTGAAGTATTTGTTTAGTAATTTTCCCGGAGAAGTAATTGCGGAAGAGTTTGTAGATGGGCGGGAAATTCACGTCACTTTGATGGGTAATAATAGGCGGGTGGTGGCGCTGCCAGCGAGTGAAGTAAGTTTTGGGGGAGAGTTTGTAGACAATTGGGATGTATATTCCTATGAGGCTAAGTGGGATAAGAAGTCTTGGGAGTATTGGGACGCGCGGGTGGAGGCACCGGCGAAATTGCCCCGCAAACTGGAGGAAAAGATAGAGAAACTGGCTATCGGTGCGTATAGGGCATTTGGGTGTCGGGATATTGCCAGAATAGACTTAAGGCTTAATGAAAAGGACCGACCGTTTATTGTCGATGTAAATATGAACCCCAGCCTAAATAAATTTGACGATCAGGATGCGACGCTGGCGTCCGTTTATGCATTGGACTGGACGTATGAGCAATTTGTGGAGACCTTAGTGGCGATTACTTATAAACGTGTTTATGGGAGGTTGCCGGACCGGATTCGCGAGCGGCAATTGATGCTGACGGCATGATACTTGAAGACGGAAAAACTAACACCCAGTTCGGTCAAGAGCTTATACTGGACTTGTACGAGTGCGATTTGAAAAGAATTTCTGACGGGGAGCATATCCGAAAATATATTGTTAAATTGTGTGATGAAGTGATTTTGATGAAGAGATATAAAGGGCCGTTGATTGAACATTTCGGACATGATAATCCAATTACAGCGGGATACTCGGTGGTGCAACTTATAGAGACTAGCTGCGTCTCGGGACACTTTTCTGAATACAAAAAATCCTGTTACATTAATATTTTTTCGTGCAAATGGTTTGATGCGGATGCTGCGGCGGAGTTTACTAAGAACTGGTTTGGAGCTACCTCGTTTCGTAGGAAAGTGTTACAACGGAGGTGATGTCAGTGGAGCCGGGTTCTACTTGGGTATCCCCTCCCCCACGGCCTATGGCCTTTTCGGATAGTGCTAGGTAGGGTCTGGGAAATGAAGGCTCCGATTCCTGGACATTGACGATTCGACCCAGGGTAAGTCCAGCTGAGCGGGACAGGCTTTCCGCCTTGATTTTGGCTTCTTTGACTGCCTCTTGCCGGGCTTGTTGTGATAGTTCTTTTTGGCGGGTTTCGTCTACGGTAAATTGGACTGAGCTAATTGTATTGGCACCTTGGGCTGTGGCTGTATCTATGGCCTCGTTTATTTTTTCAAGATTTCTGACGGTGACAGTAAGACTGGTAGATACTTGGTAGCCAGTGATGCGATTGGTGCCGCTTTGGTAGTCGTATTGAGGATAGATGGAATATTGATCGGTCTTAATGTCCTTTTCGGCAATGCCAGCACTTTTCAGGCTGGAAGTAATCCGGTTGATTATAGTGTTGGCTTCTGTTTGGGCTGCCTTGACAGTGGGACGGGAGACCGTGATGCCTAGGCTGATGATGGCTGTGTCGGGGATGACTGTAACTTTGCCGGTGCCAGTGACGGTGAATAAATCTTGTTTTTGGGTGACGGTAGAAGAAATTGGTATGGCTGGAGCGAAGCGCAGAAGGAGGTAGGCCAGAATGAATATGGAGAAAATATTAATTAGGCCTTTCATATATCCCTGTTTTGGTTATATCATTTTGTGAAACAAGTTTCCATTCTTTATATTCGGTGGGAAGTTGACCGCGGACAAGGAGGTAATCGAGGTTTCCGGAAGGCGTTGCAATGTAAGCGTTTAGGTAGAATAAATTATTAATGCCGATAGGTAGAACTTTATCTGTGTCTTTGAAAAAATGATCGAAGTCGTAGTAATCTCCAAAGTCGAATGCGAGTTTGGAGGCAAGGAGTTTTTCTTTGGGTTGGAGATATTTTAAATTAGCAGCGAAACGATAAGAGATGCTGAATACCGAATACAGAATACAGAATACTATAAGGGCCTTGTGTTTTGATGCTATCGATGCCGCGACGATGGATAGGGCGGGGAGGTAGGGCAGGATGAAGCGGCCGCCACCGGTATTGGGGGTCAAGATCCAAATTATTAAAGATAATAGAGAATAGAGAATAATAATTTTTAATTTATGATTTTTAATTTTTAAAGTCGGGATTAAAAGTAGTGAAACCAGATAGATGGGGTGGATGGGATCGACGGCGTGGGTAAGTAAATTTAATAAATTTCTGGGATCTAGTGAAATGTGCGTGTCAGTGTAGAGAGATGAAAAGAAGGGATAAAATGGGTTGCTAGTGTGATAATAGGCACGGAGAAGCCAAGGGCTTAAAACGAGTATTACGTATAACGTATAACGTATGAGGGGTTTGAATGATTTTTCTTTGAACCAGAGAAGTAGCCAGAAGATGGGGAGGGAGGTGAGGGCTAAAAGCTTGGTGGAGGCGGCGAGTCCTAGCATGACGGCGGATTTGTATATTTTGTTCTGGGTGAACATATAAAGGGCCATGATTTCAAAAAAGGCCCTGGATAAATCTATGTAGGCCGAAGTTTGTTGCCAGCCAAATACAAGATTGGCTGATAATATGAGAACAGCTAAGAGTGAGCGGGAAAGTTTGTAGGTGACGATAAGAGTTAAAACTCCGAACAAGTAATGAATAAGCTTGCCCGGGAAAATAAAGTAAAACATTTCGGTGAGCATGGGCATGACGGAGTATTTAAACTGCGCGCCGGGGATGAAAATCATTTCACCTCGTTGAAGCCAGATTTTGGGAAGAGTGAGATGATACCAGAGAGCGTCGAAACCGATTTCCGGGCCAAGAGCGCCAACCAAGTTTACAAGTAACTGAGTGATTAAAAGACTAAGTAATATTTTTGATAATTTATCTTCCGGAAGTTTAAAAGAGAGATTCTTTAATTTATTAAACAGCCAGAGCGCTAGGGGGATAGTGACTAAAATAATATTGGTTTTGGTGAGGAGGTGGAGTACGCCGAGGAAAAAAATGGTGTATGAATAGAGGCCGAGGGTGAGAGCTAGTGCGAACACAACATTATTTTACTTCGTTTTCTTTTTCCAGGCAGGTGACTGAGGAGATGGAATAGCCCTTTATTATTGAGTTGTAATTAAGTGGGAAATTAGTATTTGGTCCAACTTGTCCGAATTTAATTTATGAACTTCGTCCTTTTTTTCTTGTTTCTCAGCGTCCCTGTCGTAGTAGGCTTCACCTACTTTACCGAATCCGCAGGCTCGGAGAACGTTTCGGGATTTTATATTTTGAGGATCGATGGTGGCTATAAAAATTGTCTCGTGGTGTGTGAGTCCTTTGCCACTCGCATAGGCCTTTATGGCTTGCCTGGTGGCACTGGCTACTTGATTAGGTTTGGCTCCCGGGAGAGCAGCAAAGCTGACTTCTGAAAGTTTAGTATCTGGTATATTAATTCCTCCCTTCTTGAAACAATCCATTGATTCCTGGCTTACGGGATAAATATAAACAAATCCTTGTATTTCTCCTACGTTTTCTTGGCCAACATGTACTGGGGAGCCGGAGATTGCGTATAAAATTTTATTGCCTGACCGCTCCTTGGCCCAGTTGAAGACCTTATTAGGATCAATGTCGCCTTCTTTGTCTTGAATTTCTGACATGTCCATCCACTTCTTGACCTCGGGATCGGTGGAGATTTTTAGGAGTGCTTCAATATCATGTTTGTCACTGGGGTCGAAAGGGCGAATAGCGGCAGTTTCACCATAGAACTTTTCCTGGATTCTAGGTACCTCTGTGTAATCTTGTTCTGACAATCCTGAATCTGGCATAGATTATTTTACGTTATTTTCCTGATCTTTTTCCAGGCAGGTGATGGAGGAGACGCTGTCTCCCTTTTTACTAAAGCGCATTAAGATTACTCCTTGGGTATCCCGGCCAAGTTGGGGAATATTTCTTAGGGGGAGCTTAATTATTTGGGCTTGGCGGCTGGTCAAAACTACTTGGTCAATGGTTTCATCTACGGCTATACAACTGACAATTTTGCCGGTTTTGGCGGTGATCTGGGCAGCTTTGACACCTTGACCGCCTCTTTTTTGTAAGGGCCAGCCTTTGACGGAAGTTCTTTTCCCTAGGCCGTTTTGAGTAATTATCAGGACGTCTTCAAAAACCTTGCGTCTTTTATCTGTGGGTGGTTGTTTGGTCGAGGGGAAGACTTCCATACCTACGACGTAATCGCCGGGTTTGAGTTCTATGCCACGGACACCCATTGTGTCACGGGCGGTAGGACGAACGTCCTCTTCGCGAAACCTGATTGATTTGCCCTCGTAGGAAACCAGGAGAATCTGGTCGGTGCTGGTCGTTGGCTTGACCCATTTCAGACTGTCGTTGGCTTCCAATTTGATAGCGATTTTGCCGCTTTGGCGAATGGAGTCGAATTCTGTGAGTTTGGTTTTTTTGACAGTGCCGCGGTCGGTGGCCATCAACAAGAATTTATACTGATCGTCTTTGCCTAAGGAGAGAACTGTAGTAAGTTTTTCGTCAACCTCGATATTTATAAGGTTGACGACGGCCTGACCCTTCGCCTGGCGGGAGCCTTCCGGTAGGTCATACGCTTTGATTTTGAAGACCCGGCCCTTTGAGGTGAAGAAATAAATATCGTCGTGGGTATTGGCGGATAGAATGTGGGAAACCTCGTCCTCTTCTTTTGTGGTCATGCCGGTGACGCCCTTACCTCCCCGGGCTTGGGTTCTAAAAGCGGAGGGGTGCTGGCGTTTGATGTAGCCGGTAGCCGTCACTGTGACGACAGTGTCCTCGGAAGGGATTAAATCTTCTTCTGAGAACTCCCCTATTCCCTGTTTATAGACTCGGGTACGGCGAGGATCACCGAATTTGGCCTTTAAATCGGCTATTTCTGCCTTGATGACGGCCAGGATTTTGGCCGGGTGCGCCAGAAGATCTTCGAGAGCGGCGATGGTCTTGGTGACTTCTTTGTATTCGTCCTCAATTTTTTGGCGTTCAAGTGCGGCCAGACGACGAAGCTGCATATCCAAAATGGCCGTGGCTTGAAGTTCTGACAGACCAAATCTCTGCACGAGGTTGGTTTTGGCCACATCTGAATCTCTGGACTCGCGAATGGTTTTTATGACCGCGTCCAGGTGGTCTAGAGCAATTTTGAGGCCTTCTAAAATATGAGCGCGGGCGCGGGCAATTTTGAGGTCATATTCGGTTCGCCTGGTAATAACCTGCTGACGGTGGCGGATATATTCGGCCAGTATTTGTTTGAGATTTAGGGTTTGGGGTGTGCCGTCTATGAGGGCAACAAAATTAGCAGGGAAGGAGGTTTGCAGGGCGGTGTGCTTGTAAATGTTGTTTAAGATGGATTTGGGTTTGGCGTCTCTCTTGAGCTCGATAACCACCCGCAACCCGGTGCGATCTGACTCATCTCGCAGGTCGGAAATGCCTTCGATTTTTTTCTCGTGGACCAGGTCGGCAATTCTGGCTACCATTTCAGCTTTGTTAACCTGATACGGGACCTCGGTAATAATTATTTGCTGTTTACCGGCTTTGTTTTCCTCGATTTCGGCTTTGCCTCGGACGATGATACGCCCTCGACCGGTAGCGTAGACTTCGGCTATCGCTTTAGCATCATAAATGGCGCCGTAGGTGGGGAAGTCTGGGCCTTTGACAAATTGGAGTAAATCTTCGACGGATGCGTCAGGATTGTCGACTAAGTGGGTAATAGCGTCTACAATTTCGCCTAGGTTGTGGGGTGGGATTTTGGTGGCCATACCGACGGCAATTCCATCCGATCCCATGAGAAGAAGGTTAGGAAGCTTGGCCGGCAGAAATTCGGGTTCATTGTGTGTCCCATCGAAGTTGGGAACCATATTTACGGTTTCTTTCTCGATGTCGACGAGTATTTCTTCGGCAATTTTAGAAAGTTTAGCTTCGGTATAACGCATGGCGGCGGGAGAGTCGCCATCTATTGAGCCAAAATTTCCCTGGCCGTCCACGAGTGGATAGCGCATCGAGAAGTCTTGGGCTAACCTGACTAAAGCATCATAGACCGGGACATCGCCATGGGGATGATATTTGCCTAATACCTCACCGACCACGGTAGCGGATTTTTTGTGTTTGCCAGAAGAACGAAGACCAGTGTCCCACATAGCATAAAGAATGCGGCGGTGGACGGGTTTTAGGCCATCGCGAACGTCCGGAAGTGCTCTGGCTACTATGACGGACATGGCGTAGTCCAGAAAGTTTTTCTGCATTTCCGTGGTGATTTCCACGGGCTGGATTTTGCCGATAGGGTTATTATCATCAGGCATATTTTGAACCTAATTATCTTACCTTTTTTGACCAGTTGAAGCAAGGGTGAAAGAGATTATTTTGAGGCTGGAATCAAAGCAGAGACGCGCCCTCCTCTAGAAGTTCAATTTCGGAGCTTGGAGTGAGGTTGAGAAGATAGATAGAGTCTGGAACGACTGGGGTCGGGCGGGTGATATTTACGATTGAATGACTTATGCCCAGGGGGATCTTTCGGTTTAGGTATGGGGAAGTCGAGATTGACAGGTTTTTTGCTGCAATATATAATGCCCTGTAGTATGGATACATTAAGGAAAATTCATGAGAGTTTTAAAAAGAACTCTCCTGCGTGGGGTTGGGTTTCAGTTGGACTTCTTGGTGTAAGTGGAGTGATTAGTAGCGGTATTGCGATTGTTGACGCGACGGTTTTAAATAGTTCGGAGCTAGCCACGTTGAATTGTATAAATGGTTTGGGATTAATTGCCGCCTCTGTTATTTTGATGGGGATTCAATTGGCGAGGGAAAAAAGTGGAAAGTAAGTGCGATTTTTGGCTTGGCTGGATGATGGTAGTTAGGCAAGAGCTGGAATTATAGGAAGTTTATTGTACCACGTAGTTTGACCAGTTGAAGCAAGGGCGAAAGGGGTTATTTTGAGGCTGAAGGTTGAGGGAAGATGGCTTCGTACTCTTGGTCCGCTGGATTCCATTGATAGCCTTTTCTTCCCCATCCAGTTACATCGGCCGCAGATTTAATTTTGGCTTCAATGGCGGAAGTGGACATTTTTTGATTATACCAGCAAGGGGGCTAGTAACAGGGCGACGATGTTTATTATTTTGATCATGGGGTTGATGGCCGGACCGGAGGTGTCTTTCAAGGGATCACCGACAGTGTCGCCGACAACTGCGGCTTTGTGGGTGTCACTCCCCTTTCCCCCGAAGTGGCCGTCTTCGATGTATTTTTTGGCATTATCCCAGGCGCCGCCGGTATTGGCCATAAAGAAGGCTAGAAGGAGTCCGGAAATAATGACTCCGGCCAGGAAACCGCCCAGGGCTTCCGGTCCCAGAATTAGGCCGACGGCTATAGGAGAAAGGACGGTGATGGCGGCGGGAACCAGCAGTTCCCTTTGGGCGGCGGCGGTAGAAATGGCCACACAGCGGGCATAATCGGGCTTGGCGGTGCCTGCCATGATGCCCTTGATGGATTTCCACTGGCGGCGGACTTCCTCAATCATTTCGTAAGCGGCCCGGCCGACCGAGGAAATGAGACGGGAGCTGAAAATATAGGGTATGGTGGCCCCTAAAATTGCCCCGGCGAAGACGGTGGGGTGAGCGATATTTATGGAGTCAAGATGGGTGCTTTCAAAGAAAGTGGCAAATAGTGAAGAGGCGGCCACGGCGGCACTACCTATGGCAAAGCCTTTGGTGAGGGCTTTGGTGGTGTTGCCGACGGCGTCGAGGGCGGAGGTGACTTCATTGGCCTTTTTGTTTAAGCCGGCCATTTCTACTATGCCTTGGGCGTTATCTGAGATGGGGCCGAAGGTATCGAGGGACATGATAATTCCTGTCGTGGCCAGCATGCCCATGCCGGCCAGACCGATGCCGTAATAGCCCATCAGGGCATAGCCGGCGAGAATGGCCAGAACGACCACAACAGCCGATGCCAGAGTAGACTCCATACCAAAGGCTAAACCGGAAATGAGATTGGTTCCGGCCCCGGTTTGGGAGGCACGGGCTATCTCCACAACCGGCTTTTCGCCGGGTCCGGTGTAGTACTTGGTAATGTACAGAAGGGCCATCATGGCGACCAGACCGGAAGCGGCGGCCAGACCGGCTTTGGGTTCGCCCAATAGATAGACCGATAGAACCATGAAGATGATCAGGGCCGAGACGGCGGAAATGGTAAAGCCGCGCATGAGAGGATTAAGGGGGTTTTCAGTATCGGATTTGGCCTTGACGAAAAAGGTGCCCAGGATTGATGTCCACACGGCTCCGGAGCGAGCCAGAAGCGGGAAAACGACGCCTTTAAGGCCAAAAAGCGAGCCGCCCAAAATCATGGCGGCGACAATAGTGACGGCATACGACTCGAAGACATCGGCGGCCATACCGGCGCAGTCGCCCACGTTGTCCCCCACGTTATCTGCGATGACGGCGGGATTTCTAGGATCATCTTCGGGAATGCCTTTCTCGACTTTGCCGACGAGATCAGCACCGACGTCGGCGGCTTTGGTAAAAATGCCTCCGCCCACGCGCATGAATAGGGCCAAGAGGGCAGCGCCGAAACCATAGCCGACTAATACCTCTGTGGCCAGTTTGGTGACAGCGGCGTCACCTTGGGAGATTTTGAGGACATAACTAATAATGTAGACGACTGAAGCGCCTAATAGCCCTAACCCGACGACGAGCATGCCGTTGACGGTGCCGGCGCCGAAAGAAATTTGGAGGGCGGCGTTGAGGCCGGTTTGGGCGGCGTTGGCAGTCCTAGTATTGGCCTTGACGGCGATAAGCATGCCGAAATAACCGATGAGACCGCTAAAAACTGCACCGAGCAAGAAAGTGGCGGCGATACCGGGGCTTAAAAATAAATAAATAAGTCCTGCTAAAACCGCGACAAAGATGGTGATAATTCGAAATTGACTTTTTAAATAGGCCATGGCGCCGGACTCAATAGCGGCGCCGATTTCGGCGATTTTGGCGTTACCCACCGGAGCGGCTAAAACTTTGCGGGAGAGGTAAATGCCGTAGACCAAAGCGCAGATGGCGGTTATGGGAGCGGCGGTTAAAGCAATAAGCTGGAGATTCATTGTGCGATTTTACTCGATGCCCAGTTCACGTACAAGAGAAAACATGCCTTCTGGAGTTTTGACCCACGATCGTCCACCAAATATGACGATCGGAAATCCTCTGAAGGTCATGGAAGTTGGAAGCATGCGTTGACGTTGGTCAGCTAATATCATTTCTGTCTCGTTGGCGAGTACGGCAGCTGTCCATTCAACTATGCTAACTTGGGTGGGGTTTGGCCAAAGCCTTCTTTCGGACATGCCTGTTGAGTTGATTAGATATCGAGATTCGCGCTTCTCGCGTGAGTTGTAATAAATTTCTTTCTGGGGGGGACGTCGTCACCCATGAGGGTGGAGAAAACATGGTCGGCGTGGGCGGCGTCTGATATTTCCACTTTTTTCAAAGTCCGGTTTTCCGGATTCATGGTGGTGTCCCAAAGCTCGGTGGCGTTCATTTCCCCCAAACCTTTATAGCGCTGGATGGTAAATTTGGAATCGGGGTGAGCTTTTAAAATGGCGTCTCGCTCCTCGTCAGAGTAGGCCCAGAAGGATTGCTTGGCGATGTCAATTTTGTAGAGGGGGGGCATAGCCAAATAAAGATGACCATTTTGGACGATGTAAGGCAGGTGGCGGTAAAAGAAAGTCATGAGGAGGCAAGCGATATGCGAGCCGTCGACGTCGGCGTCGGTCATAATAATAATCCGATGATAACGGAGCTTTTCGGGATTGATGGTGTCTCCTATCCCCATGCCCACGGCGATAGTTAAAATTTTCAATTCCTCGAAAGCGATGACGCGGTCTAGTTGAGCCCGCTCGGTATTTAGGACTTTTCCCCGAAGAGGCAATATAGCTTGGAACTTGCGGTCGCGACCGTTTTTGGCACTGCCGCCTGCGGATTGGCCTTCGACTAAGTAGAGCTCGCACTCTGAAGCGATGCGGGATTGACAGTCGGCTAGCTTGCCAGGGAGGGTCATGCCTTCGAGAGCGCCTTTTCGCAAAACCGCGTCTTTGGCGGCCCGGGCGGCCAAGCGGGCCCGGGCGGCCAGCATGACTTTTTCTAAAATGCGGCGAGCGTCGGCCGGATTTTCCTCAAAATAAGTATCCAGGCCTTCTTTGACGACAGCGTTGACATAGCCTTGGACTTCGGGATTATTGAGCTTGGCCTTGGTTTGGGATTCGAACTGGATAGCCTGGGTGGGAATTTTGACATAAATGACGGCGGTCAAGCCTTCACGGACGTCGTCGCCAGTTAAGGATTCTTCACCATTTTTAAAGGCGCCGATTTTTTTGGCATAGTCGTTGATGGCCCGGGTTAAAGCAATCCTAAAGCCGGTGACGTGGGTGCCGCCGTCGACGGTTTCGACCACGTTGACAAAAGAGGTAACCATTTCGGAAAAGCTATCGTTGTATTGGACTGCTACCTCGACGTCGGTGTGATCCGCGGTTTTTTTGATGTAAATGGGGTCGTGAAGAACTTTTTTGTCGCGGTTGGTGTGGGCAACTAAGGATTTGATGCCGCCCTCAAAGTAATATTGTTTGGTAATGTCGGAAATTTCGTTGGTGAAGTAGAAGTGGACTCCGGCAATCAGGTAAGCGCGGTTTCTTATAGAATTCTCGATAGTTTGGGGATCGAATTCGACAGAAGTGAACATAGTGGGATCGGGATGAAAATGGACATAAGTGCCGGTTTTCGAGAGATTGGGTGATTCCGGTTTGTCGGTGGTGGCGACCTTTCCTTCAGGGACGCCTCGTTTGTGTTCTTGGAAGTAGATTTTGCTGTCACGGCGAACCTCTACTCTCAAGTGATCCGAAAGGGCATTGACAACCGAGGCGCCAACGCCGTGGAGACCGCCGGAAACTTTGTAGGCTTTTTCGTCAAATTTGCCTCCGGCGTGAAGGGTGGTCAGGGTGACTTGGAGAGCGGAGACCTTGGCTTTGGGATGCATGTCTACCGGGATACCGCGGCCGTCGTCTTGGACCGATACCGAGCCGTCTTTATGGAGGATGACCCAGATGTGGGAGGCGGCGCCGGCTAGAGCTTCGTCTACAGAGTTATCGATAATCTCGGTAACCAGGTGCTGCAGACCTTTTTGGTCGGTCGAACCGATGTACATCCCCGGGCGTTTCCGGACCGGCTCCAGGCCCTCGAGGACCTGGATAGCCGAAGCGTCGTAATTGGTGGGTTTGGCCATGGCGGAAGTATATTAGCAGGAAGCTAGGGTACGTTCAACTTGACAAACTGAGGAAATGAGGGGATGGGTGGTTAATCAAAGCGTTGGGGAAAGAGGCGGATTATGGCCTTGACGAAGCCTGGAAGCCGATCCCAATCTTGGTATCCATCGATGATGGCATCCATGATAGCCGGAGTGGCTTGGGCGACAATTTGATCTAATTCACGGTCGGGGAGGTGGTCTATTATTCTCTGTTTACCCGTGTCTAGTCTCATAGGATATTGTCCAGGCAGATTGTGATGGATTCTCATAAAAGGGATACCCGAATCTTCTGGTACTTCAGCGCAGGTTATGAGTCCTGAAGCCTCTGGAAGACCGTTTTTCGCCAACGGTTTTTTTAAATCAATTTTTAAGTAGTGGATTTTTCGGTCAGGTGCAGACATATTATGTTTGAATTTATTCTCTGATCGGCCGGAAGTCAAGGTTGAGAGCCAGGTGGTCTATGACGAGTTTGACGTTGCAGTTGGATTTAAGGAATTTTCTACACTCCGTGAGTAGGGAATATAACGCCCCCTCTGATCCCCCTCTTAAATTAAGAGGGGGACGTAAGGGGGAGTTATTTAACGAGGCGTGGATGTAATACTCTATTTCATCTAGGAATTTTAAGGCCGTTTCGCGGGTGAAGGATTGGGAGTCTAAAATTTTGAGGCGGTCCCCTACTCCGGCAGAAATAAGTTGCGGAATATAAGACGCATAGGACGAATTGGACGTATAGGGAGAAGAAATGATTTGAACACGGGAGAGGATGGTGGGGAGGAGAGTGTCAGGGTACGAAGTAACAAGATAAATGAGGGAATTGCCGGGGGGCTCTTCTAGGGTTTTTAACAAGGCGTGTTGGGCAGGGAGAGTCAGCTTTTCGGCGGCGTAAATTATGACGGTATTGTGACTCCCTAAGGACTTTCGGGATAGGAAAGTTTGAATTTGACGAACCTCTTCAATGCCTATTGATGTGTCGGGGGTAACTTTAAGAGTATCTGGACTGTCGGGAAGGTCAAGGACGCTGGTTAGGAAGGCGTGCATGTGTAGTATTATATATGTATGCCTGCCCAGAGAATTGGCGGAAGTGGTGATGTGGAATCCGCGGCGATTGTTGAAGTGTTGGTTCGGGATGGGAAGATAACGGCGGAGCAGGCCAAAAGAGCAAACGACTCTTTTGTGACTACAGGTGTACCGGCGACTGCATTTTTGTTGCAACAAAAAATTGTCCGAGTGGAGGATGTGGTGGCGGCCCGGGCGAAGTATTACAACGTTCCGTTCTTGCGCCTTACTGAGACCGCGGTTTCGCCGGTGGCCTTGGGGTATGTGGACAAAGGTTTGGCGGCCCGATACCAGCTATTACCATTTAACTATGACAATGTGAAGCAGGAGTTGTCGGTGGCGATGGCCAACCCGGTGGACCTGGCTGCGATCGAGTTTTTGGAGAAGAAAACCGGAATGAGGATCAAGCCGTTTGCGGCCATACCGGCCGAGGTGGCAGAGGCGGTGGAGACAAGATATGAACAGACGTTGACGACTGAGGTGACGGCGGCGCTTAAAGAGGCGGGAGGAGCGGCTGGAGAGGAAGTAAAGACGATAAATATCAGGAAGGTGGGAGAGTTTATTCGGGAGGCGCCCATTGCTAAGATTGTGACGACGATATTGGAATTTGCTATTAAATCCCGGGCGTCAGATGTGCATATTGAACCGTTGGAGGACAGGACGCGAGTGCGGTACCGGATTGACGGGATCTTGCATGAGAAGTTGGTATTGCCCAAAAAAATCCATGATTCGTTGGTGTCGAGGATCAAGATTTTGTCGGATATGAAGATCGATGAGAGACGGATTCCCCAGGACGGGAGGTTTAACTTCCAGACGGATACGGAGGAAGTGGACCTGAGGATATCGACGTTGCCGACGGTGCATGGGGAGAAAGTGGTGATGCGGTTACTTAAAAAAACCGGCGGAGTGCCGACTTTGGTTGAGTTGGGACTTCGGGGGCGGGCCTTGAAAAACCTGGAAGAAGCAGTTTTGCGGCCGCACGGGATTATTCTGGCTACAGGACCTACCGGATCGGGAAAAACCACGACTTTGTATTCGCTTTTGTCGCGAATTAATACCATTAAAGTCAACGTGGTGACTTTGGAGGATCCGGTGGAATATCAGATTGGCGGGGTGAACCAGGTGCAAATAAATCCCCAGGCGGGGCTGACGTTTGCCTCTGGGTTAAGATCGTTTTTGCGGCAAGACCCGAATGTGATCATGGTGGGAGAGATTCGGGACGAGGAGACGGTGGAGCTGGCGGTTCAGGCGTCACTCACCGGTCACTTGGTGTTTTCCACGCTGCACACTAATTCATCGGCCGGGGCACTGCCGCGGATGCTGGACATGCACGCGGAGCCGTATTTGCTGGCGTCTACTATCACGGCCATTGTGGGTCAGCGGGTATGCCGCCAGGTGTGCGGTGTGTGCAAAAAACCGTATGAACCGGCGCCGGAAGTGGTTATGGATATGAAGAAAGTGTTGGGGAAGCTATGGACTCCTTCGACAAGCTCAGGGCAAGCGGTGCAGTTGTATAGAGGGGCTGGGTGTAGCGAGTGCGCTAATACCGGCTATCGGGGGCGGGTCGGGATTTATGAGGTTCTGCCGGTGACGGAAAAGATAGGCCGTTTGATACTTGAACACGCGCCAGCATCGGAAATCGAGAAGTTGGCTATAGACGAAGGGATGATTACCATGAAACAAGATGGCTACTTGAAAGTGGTGGAAGGAATAACTACTATTGAAGAGGTGCTGCGGGTGGCGCAAGAATAAAATGACTATCCAACAACTATTGAAATATGTAATTGAAAAGAAGGCGTCGGATTTACACTTGCTGGTGGGATCGCCGCCAATTGTGCGGATAGACGGAGTGTTGGCACCGGCGGATGGGGAGAAACCGCTTAACGTATCCGAGGTGGAGCAACTGTTGCATGGAGTAATGTCGGTGGAGCAGAAGCAGATATTATCTGTAAACAAGGAATTGGATTTTTCGTTTACCTTGGGGGAACACGCCAGGTTTAGGGCGAATGTGTATCATCAGAAAAACACTGTGGCTGGGAGTTTCCGGTTTATTCCGGTGGAGGTGGCGGGTATCGATTCCTTAGGTTTACCGGCGATTATTCGCAATTTGACCCGGCTGAAGCAGGGATTTGTGCTGGTGACCGGGCCGACTGGTCAGGGAAAGTCGACGACGCTGGCTGCCATGATTGACGAGATAAATAAGACCAGGGCGGTGCATGTGGTAACGATTGAGGACCCGATCGAGTATGTATACACTCCGATTAAGTCCATTGTCTCCCAACGAGAGATTCACGGAGACACGCATTCTTGGGAGGTGGCGCTGCGATCAGTGCTGAGGGAAGACCCGGATGTGGTACTGATCGGCGAGATGCGCGATTTTGAGACGATCGCGGCGGCTTTGACTATTGCGGAGACGGGACACTTGGTATTGGCTACACTGCACACTAATTCGGCGGCACAGACGATCGATCGGATTGTAGACGTATTCCCGGAAAACCAGCAGCCGCAAATTAGGCAGCAGTTGTCGGGAAGCCTAGAGGCGGTATTTTCTCAGAGGCTCGTGCCTTTGATTGCCGGGGGGAGGACGGTGGCTTCCGAGGTCATGCTGGGGACGGCGGCGGTTCGGACGGCAATTCGGGATGGGCGGACGCATACGATTGATAACGTGATAATGACATCGGCGGAATATGGAATGTTTACCCTGGAGGCGTCTTTGGCGCAGTTGGTAAAGTCCGGAAAAATTTCTGAGGATGTGGCGCTGTCTTATTCGTTTAGGCCGGCTGATCTGACGCGGTTTCTTAAAGGAGGATAGGGGTTTGACATGAGGTATAAGTACCGGGCGAGAAATGAACTGGGGCAACCGGTAGCGGGAGTGGTGGAGGCGATAACGGCGTTGTCCGCGGCGGGGGTGTTGCGGGAGCAAAAGCTGACGCCGATTTCTATTAATGAGACCGGAGGAGGAGTGAATTTGGGTAATGTGTTTTCGATGTTTGGGAAAGTGGGGACGGCCGAGCTGGCGACGTTTACCCGGCAGCTGTCGACGATGATTACCGCAGGGTTGCCTCTAACCGATGCACTGAATTTATTGAAAGCCCAGTCCGGAAGAGCGTTTTCGCCCATTATCGGGGCGGTAATGGCGGATGTGCAGGGCGGGGTGTCACTTTCTGGGGCTTTGGGCAAACACCCGCAGGTTTTTTCCAAAGTTTATATCTCTTTGGTTCGGGCGGGGGAGGCGGCAGGGGTGATGGAGACGATTATGAACAGGCTGGCGGATACTTTGGAAAAAGGGCGGGAGTTCCGATCTAAAGTGATTGGGGCAATGATTTATCCGATAATAATCCTGATCGGTATGGTGGCCGTTGTGATTATCATGGTGGTGGTAGTTATCCCGAAGCTGACCGCGTTGTATGAGGACTTTGATGCCGAGTTACCGGCGGCAACTCAGGTACTGATAGCGGTATCGGATTTTGCTATAAATTACTGGTGGCTGGCTATTGCAATGGGGGTGGGAGCGGTATTTGGGATCGTTGCTTTTTTACGAACTCCAAATGGCCGGGAGATTAAAGACAGACTGGTAGTCAAGATTCCAGTATGGGGGGAACTGGTGCAAAAAGTGATGCTGACCGAGGTGACGCGGACTTTGGGATTATTGGTTTCGGCGGGAGTGTCCATCGTCGAGGCGCTAACGATCGTTTCCGAGGCGGCGGGAAACGTGATTGTAGAACGGGATTTGCGACGGATTTCCCGGCAGGTGGAGAAGGGATTTCCGGTGTCGATTTCTTTTTCGGAAAGCATGGTGTTTCCGGCAATTGTCGGGCAGATGATAGCCGTGGGTGAGGAAACCGGAAAAATGGACGAGGTACTCACCAAAATGTCTACTTATTTCGAGTCCGAATCTGAACAACGGGTTAAAGGCTTGACAACGGCAATTGAGCCAATAATAATAATGGTATTAGCAGTAGGGGTAGGATTTTTGATGTACGCTGTAGTTATGCCACTTTATAGTATTACGAATAGTTTGTAGTTTTTGAAAGGAGGTGAAACCGAAATAAATTTATGACACTATTTAAAAAAGGCCTGCCTGCCGGCAGGCAAGGTTTCACCCTTATCGAACTACTGGTGACGATAGGTGTCTTGGCAGTGGTTGCGGCGGGAGTAATTGCGACCATTAATCCGCAGCAGAAGATATTCCAGGCCCGGGACGCGCAGACGCAAAGTGGAGTAGGCCAGATAGCTACCGCTTTACAGTCGTGGGCGGCAGTAAATAATGGGTTATATCCGGCCGCATTGGCTACTCTGGTTACGGATGGGGAAATGACAGTTTTACCGCCGGCGGCTCCTGGCGCAGGTGGTTGGGTTTACAGTGTGAGTGCAGGTAATGCGGCTGCAGAGTTGCATTCAAATCTCCAGGCGACTAGGAATTTGGTGGGTGGTGCTCCTTCCTTCTGGTGTTGGAGATCGGCTAGCGGTCTAACAGTGGCTGTTACAGCAGCATTCGGCTGTGCTCCTTAGAGGTTTTGGTATGTGGTGTGGCGCACTGCCCCGGGAGGGGCAGTGTTTGGTTTATACTTAGCGAATGGGTTTGATCTTTTTTGTTTTGGGGGCGGTTGCGGGGAGTGCGGCGAATGCGGTTATAGACCGCTTGCCGAGAAATGAAAGTTGGCTACGCGGCAGGTCACACTGTGATAAATGTAAACACACTTTAGGATTTTGGGATTTGATTCCCCTACTCTCTTTTGTGTTTTTGGGTGGGAAATGCAGATATTGTCGGGAACCGATTGTGGTAAGAAATTTTTGGGTAGAACTGATGATGGGGTTAGGATTCGTGATGTTGCCGTGGCAGTTGTGGGCAATTTTTTGGGTAACTGTGGTGATTGCTGTGATGGATTGGGAAACTAAACTTGTTTCTGAATTATTGGTTTTGATATGGGGAATACTAGTAGTTTTACAGTTGCACAGTTTTACGGTTGCACAGTTGATTGGGACTGCAGTGGGGGTGGGGCTGATTGGGGGGGTGTGGGCGGTATCTCGCGGGCGGGCGATGGGATTTGGGGATGTGGAGATCGCGGCGGTTATGGGATGGTGGTTGGGGTGGCCTAAAATTGCCGTAGGGTTATGGGTGGCTTTTATAATTGGAGCTATAGTTGGCAGTTATCAGTTATCAGTTGGCAAAGCTAGGTTGAAGAGCGAGATAGCGTTTGGGCCGTTTTTGATAATTGGCGCTTGGATTGGTTATATTTGGGGAAGCAACTTATGGAATTTGATATTTTAGACTGGAAAAGACGCGAGATAGTTTTTGTTGGAGTAGTTTTGACAATTGTTTTGGGGGTTTCGGTTTTCCAGTTGAAGATTGGGGAGATGAAGACTAGGGATGCACAACGGAAGGCAGATGTGGAGCTGGTCGCCAGGGCTATGGAGAGATATTACGCAGACTATGGCCAGTACCCGATTGGCAGTGAGGGGAAAATTGTGTCTTGCGGAGACCGTGGCCTTGCAACGTGCGAATGGGGGGAGGGCAGTATGGTAGACGGTGATAACGTAGTTTATTTGAAAAAGTTGCCGGTTGACCCCCTAGCTTTTAGGGGTTGGGAGTACACATATGAAACAGGCGGGGAGGGGCAGAAATTTAGAATATACGTAGGGCTGGAGTACGGGCGGGATCCAGGTGCGAAGACGGGTTTGACAAAGGAGTGCGGAGTAGGGATACAATGTAAGTGGTATGTTTCTGATTAGAGGATATTCGCTTATAGAGTTAATAATTGTTATTGCTTTAATTGCGGTGTTGGCGGCGGCATCGATGTCTTTTTTGGGGCCGGGACAGCAGAGGTATGGGCGGGATGCCAGACGGCAGGCGGATTTACAATCTATAGCTTCGGCTGTTGAGTTGTACAGAACGGATAACGGGACGTATCCTCCAGGCAGCAGTTGGGCAAGCTTGACAACAATCCTTACCGGGACCGGGTACTTGAGGAATGTGCCTACGGACGTAACGACGGGAAGGCAATATGCTTACACGTCTTATTACTTTGGCGGGGCGGGGGCGGGGCCGACGCCGTGCGTGGCTCCCAATAGGTGTCCCGGGTTTGCCTTGTGCGCGGCCCTGGAGAGAAATACTACTCCAATACCTGCTAGTTATCCCGTTTGCGGGTCGTGCGGCGGGGCGGTTAGTTGCAGTTTTCGGGTAACCAATCCATGACTAAAGGATTTACATTAGTGGAGGTGATTTTAGCTATGGGATTGTCAGTGATACTTTTGGGTTTCGGGGCATCAACTTTTCAGAGTACTGTCAGGAGGCAGGCAGTTGACCAGACGGCGGAAAGAATAAACCAAGTTTTGCAGGAAGCTAAAACTAATGCCCAGGCGGGCAAGAAAGATTGTGCGGTGTGCGGGTGCACCGGGGCGAGTACCGACTTGGCTTTGGAGGGCTGGGAAGTAACGATGACTACTAGTAGTTATACATTGTCGGGAAAGTGCGGGACGACATACTTTTACACTTCGGGGGTGCAGCCGCTGCCCGGGGGGATAGTGGTCTCTTATAACCCTGGTAATTCGGTAATGTTTAAGCCACTTGGACAAGGGACGAATTTGGCTGCAAATTACTCTGTGGTGGTATATCAGCCGGGGGTTGCGGCTAGAGGGTTCTCGGTTACTACAGGTGGGGAGATAAAGCCTCCTGTGCCGACACCGATTCCGACCGGGGCGGTTGCGACGGCTACTCCTTCCTCGCCTACGGCCACTCCAGCGACGTCTACTAGTACTCCGGTTCCGCCGTTACCTACATCTACTCCGCCGGCTCCGACTCCCACACCGACTACCTCAGCGGCGATTGTAAAAGCCATCACCTTTGAAGGCGGAACGATTGTTAACGCCGCAAATGGTGTGGATAGTACGGTGGGGACCGTGGACTTGGAGACGACCTCGCCACTTAAGGGGACTTATTCCGCAACTCCAGTAAATTCTGGTGTGGCTTACATGGTTGAGAATTTTTCACCAGCGGTGAGTGATGTGTATGTATCCTTTTACCTGAGGGTGAACACTTTACCTACGACTAACGCTACGATGTTTGATTTGAGGGACACGGGAACTGCGAGGAAGGGTATGCTTCAAGTAACTACGGCGAGTAAGTTGAGGCTGAGTAACAACGGATCTGTGGTGGGCTCTGACTCTCCGGCACTAACTCCGGGGACCATATACCGAGTCGGAATTCACGAGAAGGTGGGATCGGGAAACGGGATTTTGGAAGCATTTGTAGTAGCTGGAGAAGTGGCTTTTGGTGGGCCATTTGCTGCTAGTTCGACTCAGACATTTACAGCATCGATTAGCCGGGTAACGGTAGGACCAACCGTGAACAATATTGGGATAACCGTGGACGATATCCGGATAGGTTCGGGGGTGATGCCATAGATATGAGGAACGGCCAAGCGCTAGTGGAGGTAATAATATCTTTTGCCCTTATGCTGGTGGCGTTGGTGGGATTGGTAACGGTGGCCACCAAGTCTACTTCTAATTCCGGTTTGTCCCAACGTGAGGCCCAGGCAACGGCTTATGCCTCGCAAGCTATGGCTTGGGTGAAGAGCCAGAGAAGTACTCTTAGTTGGACTGAATTTTCTGCCAAAAGAGGATCTGTATATTGTTTACCTGGCGTTGACAGTTTTGATTGGGGTACGACGGCTGTGGATTTGGCAAACTGTGGCTTGTTGTCCGGGACCGAGTATGTTAGGGGGGTGACGGTAACGGGAGTGACCTATTATCCTACCCCGGCGGGTACCCCCATCGACCAAATTGTAGCGGATGTGGAGGTGAGGTGGAGAGAGGGGGAAAGATTGGTGAGGAGGAGGTTAACCGCGGTATTTACACCGCATTGATATGAAAAGACGAGGGTTTACATTAGTGGAAATACTGGTGTCCATGACGCTATTTGTGATTTTGGCTGTTTCGGTGACGGCATTGGTGGCGTCATTACTTCGCAGCGCTCGCAAGGCGGCGGTTCTGGGAATTGCTAAGACTGAAGGTGAGTATGCATTGATGGCGATGGCAGAGATGGTCAGGTATGCAGGGGAGGTGGTGTGCTCTGCTGCCGACGCGGGAGGTCAAACTTTGGAGGTTACGAAACAAAACGGTGACATTATTAATTATAGATATTATCTAACTCCCCTACCTCGGATAAGCTCAGAGAGCGGAGCGTTGGCGACCCCCTTAAATTCTAGCAGAGTAACACTTACGGCTTGTAGTGGAACCACGGTTTTTACATGTCCGGATCCCCAGACCGTGGATATTTGTTTTTGGGCGGATGTGCCGGGAGGATTGGATGTGAGCGAGAAGGTGGGGGTAAGTAGCGGGATTCAGTTTCAAACGAAGGTGGTATTGAGAAATAAGGACTGATGTCTCTATAATGGATTAATGTTTAAGAGTGGTCAGGCGCTTTTGGTAGTGCTTCTAATGTTGGGGGTGGCTCTGACTATTGGGATATCGATCGCTTCTCGAAGCACAACCGAAGTGGAAATTTCGACAACGCAACAAGAAGCGGCCAGAGCGTTGGAGGCGGCCGAGACGGGAATTGAAAAAGCTTTGGGGGGGGTGGTGGTTGGCAATGTGGTCGATCAGCCGGTGGATACTAACCCAATTGATACATACTCAGTGAATGTGCAAACGGTGGCCGGATTGCAACAACTAGTGTCGAGGACTTATCTGGTGGGAGGTGATATCGCGACGTTTAATATTGAGGATATACCTTCCACAGTTGGTCCGGGAACACCGACTCCGACTCCGAATGAGGGGCCGGGTGGGCCGAATGCCCGGGTGAGGGTATGTTGGGGCGAGGCGGGGGTAAGTTCGGCCGTGGAGGTATCGCTTTTGTCTCGGCAAAACCCTAATCCTAAGGACTACTTTGTCAGAAGGTGGGCTTATGATCCGGACGGGTCGAGAAGGGGTTCGAATAACTTTATGGCTCCGCCGGTGGCTACACCTAACCCGACGATGTGTCCACGACCGGATAGTGGGGGAAGTTTTAGGTATTATGCTGAGCCGGTGATAGGAAAAGTTGCCACGAAGCCGTTGTACTTACAAGTAAGGACTTTATATAACGGCGAAACACCCCAACAGGTAGGAGTGTCGACGGTAAACGGCTCCCCGTGCGGTGGGGCCGGGTGGTGCTGGTTTTTTCCGATGCAGGGCAAAACGATAACGGCGGTGGGGGTGGCGGGGCAAGTGACTAAGCGGTTACAGGTGACTGAGTCCTTTGCCGATCCGTGGCCGATATTTGCCGATGTGATATTTTCTGGCTCGGGATCGGTTGGTCATTCCAATTGATATTTAGAAGTTTATGTCTAATCTGCCCAAAATCGGAATTGATATCGGATCGGCTACTATTAAGGTGGTGGAATTAGCGCCGGTTTCTAAAGGTCGGTGGAAATTACTGGCGGCGGCGTCGTCGGTGGTGCCGGTGGGAGGAGTAATGGCAGGAGCGAGCAATCAGGCGGCGATAACCAATGCCATTGTCAAGATACTGCGCGAGGCGGGAGTGAGGAGCCGAAAGGCGATAGTGGCGCTGCCTGAGGACCAGATTTCTTCTCATGTGGTGGAGATGCCGGTGATGAGTGAGGCGGAGGTGGAGCAGGCGCTACAGTGGCAGGTGGAGCAATATATTCCGATTCCGGCGGACCAGGCGGTGTGGAGCTATCAGATTATTCGTCGGGAGCTACCGGGGAATGGAGGAGGAGGAATGGAAGTGCTTTTAGCGGCGGCGGCCCGCCGGATGGTGGAGACGTATCGGCAAGTGGTGGAACAGGCGGGGTTGGAGGTGGTGGCCATGGAAACGGAGTTGATGGCGACTGCCCGGGCGGTGGTACCTGAGGCGACGCCGCCTTCTTTGATTGTGGATGTGGGAGCAAAAAGCACTGACGTGGGAGTGATCGTGGGGGGACAACTGGTATTTGCCAGGACGATTCCGACTGCCGGCCAAGCATTTACGAGGGCGATTGAAACTACTTTGGGGTTGGATACTAAACAGGCAGAACAATATAAGAACACGTATGGTTTTTCGGCTACTCAATTGCAGGGAAAGTTGACAGCGGCTATGAAGCCGGTAATGATGGTCATTGCTTCCGAGATTAAAAAGACGATTGATTTTTATGTATCTAAGCATGCAGGAGAAGTGATCCGGATGGTGATATTGTCCGGGGGAATCGCAGCTTTACCAGATATTGTGGGGGCGCTGTCGGAATTACTGGGGTTGGAGGTCACAGTGGGCAACCCGTTTTTGCGAGTGGCGGTGGATCAGATGCAAGCTCGGCAGTTGGCGGACGGTGGTCCGTTTTATGCAGTTTCGATTGGTTTGTCTATGAGGGAAATATGATAAATTTTCTGCCGCGGGAACAGCAAAAGAAAGCTAAATTGGCTGGGATACAGCGGTTGGTCGTGACGTCAACCACAGTGGTGTTGACATTATATATCGTAGCTGGGGCTGGTTGGATGGGGTGGTGGGCGTATTTGGCGAGACGTGAAAGTTCGGTATCTTTGCAGGTTGAAAATCTAAACCGGGAAATAGAAAGGATGGCGGTTAAAGAGGGGCTGGTGAGACAGATAGCTGCTCGTTTGGAGGTAGTAGGGACGGCTTTGGAAGAAAAGAAGATTTCGGGCTTGATCCCCCAAGTCTTGGACGAGCGCGTGGTGGTATCAGCATGGAATTATAGGTTGGGTGGGGTTTACAGGCTGACAGTTTCGGCAGCAAATCCTACTGATTTGGAAGATTATATGGAGAAATTGCAAAAGATTTACCCCAATTTGAAGGCGGGGACAGTTTCTTGGACCGCGGGAGGTGACTGGAAAGTAGATATCGTACTGGAAGGAGGAACCAATACGTGAAGTCTAAATGGGGGTGGGCGGTTTACCCGGTGTTAGTGGGGTTGTTTATATTGTTTACGGTTAAGTCGGTGATCGATGCTAAAAGTTTTGGCTGGAGCCAAACACGAGAGAGACAAAAGAGGGTAGCTGAGGAGCAGCAGACCGTTTCTAGGTTGGAGGCAAAGCTTGCGATATTGAGAAAGTTATCGGAGGATGAGATGGAAGCTGACTTGTCGGAACTGATTACGGCCGTGCCGGTATCTAAGCAGTTGTTTGCAGCTGTCGCCCAGGTGAGGATGGCCGCGACAGTGTCGGGGATCAAGTTGGAAAAATACAGTGCGCAGGTGGGTGACATCCGTGAGGCGACGGTGAGTGCTCAGAAAGCCAATTCCGATGCGCTACAATTGGCAGTGCTTTTGAATGTGTTTGATCTGCATCAATTACGGGAGTTTTTGGAGGTGCTGGAACGGCAGTTGCCCGTCGCTAGAGTGACTGAAGTTGAGTTTGGGGGAAAAAGTGGAGTTCGGGTGACGGTGAAACAGGGTTATTCCCCGTGGGTGAAGTCGGGAGCGACAGTAGACCAGCCATTGCCAGACTATCAGTCGAAACTGTTACAGGTGAAGAACAAACTGGAGTTGTATGAAAGATTGTCCCAGTCGAACATGGCAGAGGCTGAGGAAATAGGGACGGCTAGTGGGAATCTGGGCGGGAGTCTGTTTTAGAGATGGGTGGAGCATTTAAGGTGAGGGATGTGGGGGGGAGATTATGGAGGCTACAGTAAGCTTTGAAAAGAGTTCTGAGGCTGTTTATGATTTGGCCGTGTTTGCCTATTACCCGGCCTGTATCCTCGGGGCTGACTGAAATCGATATGTTGCCGGGGTTAGTGGAGATTTGTAGTGATTCGGGCTTGGAAAGGAGCGGGCGGATAAGAAAGGTTAAAAATTCTTCCATAGTTTTCGGAGGGAGTTGGTGGGTTGGGCACCCTTTTTTACCCAGGACTTAAGAAGGTTATGGTCCACTGTCAGCTTTTTGGAGTCTGGGTGGTAGTGACCTAAGGAGGCAATAAAGCGACCAGTAATTTTGGAATTTTCTTCCATGACTACTACCCGGTAGTGGATATCGTGCTTTTTTCCTGTGGGAGAAAGCTTAATTTTGAGCATAAATATGGGGTTATTATATCAGCTGGGAAATAGTTTATCCAGAGCAGCGATGGCTGCAGCAGTTTCGGCCTTTTGCTTGCTGGGGCCGGTGCCGGTAACAAGTGTATGCCCTGGGATTTGTACTTGGACTGTGAAAGTTTTGGCGTGATCCGGCCCGCTGGTTGAGTTTACATGGTATGCAGGGGTGCCGAGACCCTGGCTTTGGGATTTTTCCTGAAGAAGGCTTTTGGGGTCTTTGGTGGGAAGATCGCTGGTAAGAACTGAATCTGGGAAAACCTGGGTTAGGTAAGTCTCGCAAGTTGGTAGCCCGGAATCGAGATAAAGAGCACCCAAAACCGCTTCGAAAGTGTTGGCCAAGAGGGAGGGGTTGGACCTGCCCCCAGAGTCTTCTTCGCCACGACTTAAGAGAAGCATTTTGTCTAAGCCTAAGGAGAGTGCTTTTTGGGACAGAGTGGAAGTTTGAACCAGATAGGACCTACGATTTGTGAGCTCACCCTCGGTAATATCGGGGAGAAGGCGGTAAAGGCGGTGGGAAATTACAAACGAGAGAATGGCGTCGCCTAAAAATTCTAGCCGTTCGTTGGAACTGATTCCAGGGTGTTCATTGCAGTAGGACCGGTGGACAAGGGCGGACTTGAGGTTGTTGGGCTCGTGAAAAAGTGAGGCGAGGTTCATGAGGGTGGGGAGTCTGGCTCAGAATCTTGTTCCAAGGCGTTTATTAGGTCGCCAACCGTGAGTATTTGAGCCAGTTTGTCTTCTGGTAAGATGACGTTAAGTGAATCCTGGAGGCGTTGGAGTAAGTCTGACACATTTTGCTCGGTTAGGTCCAAGTCAGTCGTAAAGTTGAGGTCAGGGGTAACCGTCGCCAGGTCTTTTTTGAATTCGTCGGCGAGAAAGTTTAATATAGCGGATTTGAGGTTTGGGTTCATATGGGATTTGATAATGTGGCCCAGAGCACCGTTTATGAATGCCGGTGAGTTTGCCCCGCCGTATTCTTTGGCTAACTCGATGGCCTCATCAATGATAACCTTGTAAGGGGCTTTTTTGTCAACGGTCAATTCGTAGACGGCCAGCCTGAGAATGGCCAGGTCGATGGGGTTGAGCTTGTCGATGGGCCACTCCGGGGCAGCGGCAGCAATGAGTGGGTCTATTTGGGGCAACTGTTTCCAGAGATCTGTGACGAGAGGGTCCGGTTTGTTTTGAAACGAGGATGAAAAGAGATGTTGGATTATCTTGGTGCGGCGTTGGTGTCTGGGATCTGAGCGGGTTTTCATTTCACCTTTGGGCCTTTGTATGAAATCGCATTGATATGGTAGTTATGGTCACGATCTCATATCTCTACCGTGATAGTAGCCGCAGTGGGAGCAGACGCGGTGGGGGCGGGTGGGTTGGTGGCAGTTGGAGCAAGGAACCAGGGCTGGAATGGAGATTTTGTGAGTGGCCCGGCGTTTGCCTTGGCGATGAGTGGACCAGCGACGCTTGGGAAGTGGAGTCATGTGGCTAGATTATATAGCCTATTTTGGAATTTGCCTAGTTTGATGGTTGACGCCTAGCAGTGCGACACCGGTCAAGAGGACGTCCGTTATTTCGTAGCCGAGATAAAGAAGCTCAGGTGCTAATAACAATAGACCGGCAATGAGGGGAGGTATATGTTCGCTGGCGGTAGCGGTAAGCGATATGATAAACCCGGCGGCGCAAACCCTAAATCCGTGTTGGAGGAGTTTTTTTTGGTTGTTCTGAGCAGTTGAAGGTATTTCAGCTTTAGAATTGGGACTCGTGATTTGGGGGAAAATGGGAGCCAGCATGTGATTGGCAAATCGATTACCAGCGTCTTTGAGGACTCCTATTCCTACTGAAAAAGATGATTCTGATGACATTTAGTTGGGCTGGACAAGGGCAATCTTATCTTTTTGAGTGAGTTTGTGCAAAAGCGGGTATTGGTCTAGGTCAGGAAAGATTTCTTTGGCTTCCTTTTTGGCCTTTTCAATGAGCGATAGGTCGGTGTAGGCGGCGATTTTGAGTTGGGGTGTGCCGTGCTGGGCGGTGCCGTAAATTTGACCGGGGCCGCGAAGGCGGAGGTCAATTTCGGCAAGCTCGATACCGGAGTGGTGGGTTTCCAAGGCTTTAAGTCTTTGTGTATCTGAATCGGAAAATAAGAGGCAGTAGGACTGGTCGGAAGAGCGACCTACGCGGCCGCGAAGTTGATGAAGCTGGGCCAGGCCGAAGCGCTCGGCAGCCTCGATAACCATGAGTGTGGCATTGGGGATGTCCAGTCCGACTTCGACGACCGGAGTAGTAACTAATATATCTAACTCCCCGGCTCTGAATTTATTTATGACTTCATCCTTTTCTTTTGCCTTTAACTTGCCGTGAAGAAGACCAAGCCTATTTTTGGCAAACGTTTCTTTTAATTTTTTAAATTCGACAGTGGCTGCTTTGACTGATTTGACAGACTCGCTTTCTTCGATAAATGGACAGACGATAAAAGCTTGTGATTGGCGATCGGTGATTAGTGATTTGATCCACTCATAAGCGGCGGCGCGTTTGGTTTCGGGGACGACCCAGGTTTTGACTTTGAGCCTTCCTTGGGGGGGGTCAGTTAGGACTGAGAGGTCCAGATCTCCATATAGAGACAGAGCGACAGTTCTGGGAATGGGGGTGGCGGTCATGGTGAGGATATGGGGAGATTCTCCTTTGGAAGCCGCAAGGGTGCGTTGGGTGACGCCAAAACGGTGCTGTTCGTCGATAACTACGAGACCTATCCGGTTGAAAGATTTATTAAGGAGAGCGTGAGTACCGACTATGACATGGCTTGCTTGCTGAATGGCTTTATGGCTGGAGGTTATTATGTCGACATTGATACCTAATGGTTCGAAGAGGGATTTGAGAGTGATGTAGTGTTGGGAGGCAAGTATCTGGGTGGGGGCTAAAATGAGTGTTTGGAAGCCATTGAGGTGAGTGCTGTAAGCGGCGATAGTGGCGACTACAGTTTTACCTGAGCCGACGTCGCCTTCCAGAAGCCGGTTCATGGGATGAGGTAAAGAGAGATCGGCAAGAATTTCTTTCAGGCTTTGGTTTTGTGAAGGAGTTAGAGTGAATGGCAGGGAAGAGACAAACTGGAGAATTTTGGCTTGGTCGATGTGGAAAGGATGGGTAAGCTTGATTTGGTGCCAGGATTGTTTGTGAATGAGTGATGTGAGTTGAAGTAAAAATAGCTCATCAAAAGCCAAGCGACGATGGGCGGGAGCGACCTGATCCAGGCTTTCGGGGAAATGAATATGTCTTAGGGAGTTGGGGTCAAACGGGGGAATATTGTCAAGATGGCCAAGGAGAGGGAATATTTTGGCGCGGAGCCATTTGGAGCTTACCCCTGCCGTTTCCGGGTAAATCGGGACGATTCTTCCCATGTGGATAAGCGCTGGGTTATTAGTCGTTTGCTCATAATCGGGGGAAATAATGGACTTTTTGGGGCCGAAGAAATCTACTTTTCCGTGGAGTCCGATGATGTCCCCCACTCTTAGGGTGCGAGTCAGAAAAGTCTGGTTGAACCAGACTATGTCAATGGGTCCTGAATCGTCGGAAACGACGGCTTTTTGGATGAGTTTGCGGCTGCGGGTGAACTCATTTTTGATCGATTCAATTTTGCCGATGATGGTGACTGTTTCCCCGGGCTGGACAGTAAAGAGGGAAGAAATTTGGGACCGGTCTTCATAGCGGAAGGGCAGATGATAGAGGAGATCGAAGATGGACGAGAGGCCCAACTTACTCAGTTTTTTGGCCATGATGGGACCGACACCGGGAAGGGAGGTGACGGGAGATGCGAGGTCCATTTTTTAAAACGATATGTACGGAAGGATAGAAGTGGCGAGAAGTGCTAGGGAGGCAACTACGACCATGATGGTCCAGAGGCGTTTTTGACGACGGTTGAGGGTCATATTTGGTATTATTATACAACTGTGGACTGGTGGGAGTTGTTGCGAGAAAAGCAAATGAAATTAAGATATCTTAAACCCCGGACGAAGATTTATATCGGGGGGAGGTGGATGGTGAGGCTGGCCGCTTTGGTGCTGATTAGCTTGGTGGTGGGGGTAGTGGGAATGGTGGCGGGACTAGCTTACATTGCCCGGGACTTGCCTAGTCCAGATCGGGTGGTAAGGAGAGAGGGTTTTTCGACAAAGATTTATGACCGGAACGGAAAACAATTGTACGACGTGTTTGAGAATGAAAGGCGGATTCCAGTGAGCTTGACCGATGTGCCGGAAGTATTACGCCAGGCTACTATAGCTATTGAAGACCGAAATTTTTACTCGCATCAGGGGTTTGACCCCTGGGGAATTTTCCGCGCGGCTGTAAAGACCGTAGTTTACAGGCGATTGCAGGGCGGTTCCACGTTGACCCAGCAATTGGTAAAGAACACGCTTTTGACTTCTAGCCGGACGTTGTCGCGTAAGATCAAAGAATTTATTTTGACGCTTCAAGTGGAGAATCGGTATTCCAAGGATCAGATTTTGCAGATGTATTTGAATGAGGTGGCATACGGGGGAACGGCAGGGGGGGTAGAGGCGGCGGCGGAAACGTATTTTAATAAGCCGGTGAAAGATGTGAATTTGGCCGAGGCAGCAGTGCTAGCTGGTTTGCCCCAGTCGCCTTCGACGTATTCGCCCTTTGCGGGCCAGCTGTACATTGGCCGGGCGGGGGAAGTATTGCGGCGGATGCGAGAAGATGGATATATCACTTCCCAGCAGGAGAAAGAAGCGAAAGTGCAGTTACCAAATCTGGTTATTGCCAGTCAGTCCGGCGTGTTGAAAGCACCGCATTTCGTGTTTTATGTTAAGCAACGCTTGAGCGAAAGATACGGGGAGAAGATCGTGGAAACGGGCGGATTGAAAGTGACGACGACGCTTGATCTGGACTTGCAGGAGAAGGTGCAAAAAGCTGTTACGGAGGAGATATCTAAGGTTAAGCACCTGAAAATCACTAACGGAGCGGCAGTAGTCGAAGATGTGAATACTGGTCAGATAATGGCAATGGTGGGCAGCCGGGGATGGGATGACCCGGATTATGACGGGAAATACAATGTGGCTACGGCAAAGAGGCAGCCGGGATCGGCTATAAAGCCGGTTACTTACCTGGCAGGTTTGCGCAAGGGGTACACGGCGGCTACGCTTCTTTTGGATACGAAAACTTCTTTTCCCGGGGGAGATAAGCCGGAATATGTTCCGGAAAACTATGACGGCAAATACCATGGACCAATGCTGGTGCGGGAAGCCCTGGGTAATTCTATTAACGTGCCGGCGGTGAAGATGCTGTCACTCGTGGGGATAAAAGAGATGCTAACCGTGGCATATGACTTGGGTGTGACAACGCTGGAACCGACTGCGGAACTTTTAAAAAGAGTAGGTTTGTCGGTGACACTGGGAGGCGGGGAAGTACGGCTTCTGGATCTGGTGACGGCGTATAGCGCGTTTGGAAATGGCGGAACAAAGGTTGAGCCGGTGGCGATACTTAAAGTGACGGATAGTGAGGGAAAGGTACTTGAGGAATGGCGGGACGAACCTAGAAGAAAAGTAATTTCGGAGGGTGAGGCATTTATTGTTTCGTCGATTTTATCTGACGGGGCAGCGAGGTCCTTAACTTTCGGGACGAGGAGTTCGATTAATGTAGAGGGGCGGTCGATTGCTGTCAAGACCGGAACTACCAACGACAAGCGGGACAATTGGACTTTAGGGTGGACAAACCGCGGGGTAATTGCCGGGGTGTGGGTGGGCAATAATGACAACTCTTCCATGAAAGAAGTGGCGTCGGGAGTGACGGGTGCGGCTCCAATTTGGAGGAAAGTGATACTGGCGGCTATCGGAAACAGCGCGAACCGGCCATTTGAAAAGCCTGGTGATGTGGTTGAAGTGGATGTTGACGTCTTATCTGGGTATCCATCCCATGATGGTTTTGCTTCTAAAAAGGAATATTTCGTATCTGGGACGGAGCCGACCGGGGATGATCCGGTGCATAAAAAAATAAAAGTATGTAAAGGCGAAGGCAAGCTAGCTACGGTGACTGACGTGGGAAGCGGGAATTACGAGGAAAAAGAGGCCTATTACTTTAAGGAAGAGGATCCGTTTTTTGCCGCTAATGGTAATGTTAATAAGTGGCAGGAGGGTCTTTTGGGTTGGCTGAACGAGCAACAAGATCCTAAATATCACCCGCCGACGGAGTATTGCTCCGGAACAAGTTCTCTGTGGATTAATATTCTATCTCCGGGCGACAAATCTCGAGTGAACACTAACGATGTGGAAGTGAGGATTGAGGTGTTGGATAACTATAAAGTGACGCAGGTGGAAGTGTATGTAGATGAAAGCTTGAAGACAGTTTTGAATAATGAGCCATGGACGGTGACTTTGACCGTACCCGACGGTGTGCACAGAATTGGTGTCAAAGCGAAGGATGAGAAAGGGTTTGACGGTTCGAGGTTTGTTGATATCGGGGTGAATCAAGACTGGCAGTCTCCCACCCCAGCCCCTTGACGTATTTGATACAATCAGGGTGAATGAGTTATCCGCCTAAGGTAGGGATAGCGGGTGCGGTGCACCATGAGAGGGAGAGCTTTCGGTCTGGGTGGGAAAAGGCGCGGGAGCTTTTGGGCCAGAAAGTGTATCGAGGAGAAATCCCGGCTGGAGATTTGGAGCTGTTGAGTGCTTGGTATGTGATTAGGAGTGAGTTGTTGGTGAGTCGTGATGGGAAAGCTTTTGATAAAAGGAGGGTGGAGTTTGAATCAGGACTGCCTGAGGGAAATGACAAATTGGATAACGCTATTGTTTTGATCACCCAGATTATGGCTGAGAACGGGATTTAGACGGGTGAGAGTCGGCTGTAGATTTGGTGAGTTGACGGGGTTGATACAATGTTTGCATGTCAAGACTTGAGCGCAACAAGGGAATGGGTGCGTCTGGGGAAGAGGTCGATTTATTTAAGTTGTATTCGGGCCAAGGGGATAAACTGGATGTTCTTTACCGTGCACTAGATGGATTGCGAAAGGTGCGCCAGGATCCTAACGACCGTGGAGTTTTGAATGATGTGTTAGCCCAAAGAGAGGGGGAATTTTTAGTTAAGGCGAGTCCACAGCTGGGGGGGAGGAGTCCGTTAATGTTGTTGCATGAGAAGTTGGATGAGGAACAGAGTAGAGCCAACTTTGGTCAAGCGGCTTCGATAAAGAGCTCTAGGCGTGGGCAAGAAGATTTTGGCCCAAATTTTGGGGCAGTATTTTCGAAAAAAGAAATAATGTCATTGCCTGCGGGTGTGGAGACGGTGCACTTGTCGGCACAGGAGTTAATTAATAAGGCGGTTATCGACAGGCTTTTGCGGGCTCATCCGAATTTGAAAGTGTTGCAGATCCCAGAGAGTCATATGAGGATGGTGGGCCCGGGAATTCGAGCGATTTTGGAAAAACGTGGTATCGAATTGAGGATTGGAAGGGTAAGGGATATACCATTTTATGATGACGGGGGCGGAGGAAAGATGGAGCATGAAGATGGTTATCGGGAAAAGAAAGAGGTTTACGCCGCTTTATTGGAAGGTGGCCGAAAAGGTGAAATATTCGCTTTGATGGAGAAGCATGAGTTGAACGAAGCTTTGGTAGCAAAAGAGTATTTGAGTGGTTCTTGGAAGTCGTTGTCTGATGTGGCGAGCGAGTTGGGTTTGCCGTTAAGTCGGGTGCAGAGATGCATATCGGCTTTGATGTGTTGGGCGGGGCGTCCAATCCAAGATAAAATAGCACAAAGGCGAGCGGCTAATTTGGAAAAGTTGGTATTGAGATTGGAAAAGGCTGAGGCCCAGGGGAAGGAGCGGGATAGGTTGAGGAGCGAGTGTTCTGTGGGAGATGAACTGCCACCCAGGGAATTGCGGGTGGCGAGGTGGAAGGATTGGCAACGAGTAGTCACGTTATATAGGGCCAACCCCGACTCTTTAGAGAGGTTGAAGGAACGTCACTCGGGTAGATATAGGGCGTTGATTAATTATCTTCATATTGAAGAACTGGGGGGGCAAAACCGGAACTTCGGGCGAATTGGCTGAAAGATGGGGTTGCTCGAGACAAAACGTATCATGGTTGGTAAACGGGGCGTTGGAGTCCTTGGGTTTGTTGGATGACGAGTCAAGTTAGAGACGGAAGAGTTTTTCGCGGATGGGGGCAATGTCGGAAGATGAGAGTTGTTTGGTGTCGGAGTGGAAGGTGAGACGGAGAGTAAATTTGTCGCCGAACTTGTCAATGAGGTCGACTTGCTTAATAAGAGGGCTAATTTTTTTGATTTGATTAATTAAAGTATCGTAATTGGTGTTTAGCGTGACGTTGATGTCTTCGATAATGGGCGGGAATTGGGATATGGGAGTGAATTTGCGCAGGCTGGTAGCAGTGGGTAAGATCTTGGATAGATCGATTTCGCAACTTAAACAAGTCGGATTGGCATCAATTTGAAAGTGGAAATCGGCTCCAAGGTCTATCTGAAGAGCCTCGATTGTCCCCTTAAGTTTTGAGTGATTTAGATCGGTTGTTGAAATTAGGAGATGCATTTCTTCCGTGGGTAAGCCATTTTTCTGGGGCAAATACACGTTTGCGATCTCGAACAAATTTAACTGTTTGACCCGGCCTAGGTTTTCCGAGATGACTTGGGAGTGAGAGAGAGAGGTGCGCAAATAAGTCCATTCGGAGGACAGCGGATTTTTGAGTCTGAGGCCAGAGTCTTCCCGGACCAGAGAATAGGTATAGGTTTCGGTGAAACCCCAATGTTTGAGGGCGGATTTGATGCGCGAGATCCAGTAAAATTCTGAGTCATTGGCGCGATTGGTGGGTAGTGGTCCGGACATGAGCTGTGAGGGGAGGTTGTGGTAACCATAAATACGAGCCACTTCTTCGACCAAGTCCTCGGGGATATTGATGTCAGATTTTCGCCACCAGGGAATTTTGTCAGTAATGCCAATGCTGGCTAAAATGTCCTTTATTTCTTTGGGGGCAAGGTCTATCCCCAGCCGGGAGTTGATAAAATCTGGCGAGGCTGTGACGGACTTGGAATAAGCTTTCTCGTTGATGATATCGATGGCGGTAGTTTCAGGTTGACCTCCAGTTAGGTCTTTAAATAATTGAAGAGCTTTCTCCATGGTGGGAAGGACGCTTTCTGACGGCAGTCCTTTTTCGAATAGGACTGCGGCTGAGGTTCGATGAGCCAGGGCCATAGATGTTCTACGGATGTGGTTGGGTTTGTATGTTTGGACGAAAAGTAAGACATTTTTGGTATCGTTCCCTACTGCAGAGTTCAATCCGCCCATAATGCCGCACAGATCGATTAATTTTCCAGAGCCGTCTTCGATAACAATGTCTTGGCCGGGAAGCTTGTGGGTCTTGCCATCCAAAGTAATAATTGACTCCCCTACCCTGCTTTCGCGAAGGGTCATGAGGCGATCTGCGATTTTGTCATAGTCGAATGTGTGGGTGGGCTGGCCCAACTCATGCATTAGCAGATTGCTGATGTCGACGACGTTGTTTAGTCCGCGCATTCCAACTGATTCAAGCTTTTTGATGAGCCAATTTGGGGGTGGTTTGACAGAGACGTTTTTGATTAAAATTGCCGAAAATCTTGAACAAAGGGTTGGATCTATTTTGACTTTTAGGTAGTCGACGGAATCCGCGGTTTTGAAAGAAAGTTTGGTGTCAAATGGGTCGGATAGCAACTTGGTTGGATGGTTGAACCTGGGCAAAATGGCAGCGGCTTCGCGGGCGATGCCGTAAACGCTCATGCAGTCTACCCGGTTGGTTGTGACCTCAATGTCATAAATAAAATCATCCCCGGATTTATGCATCCGTTCAACCGACGGACCGCAAAGAGACAGAGCTTTTTGAATTTCTTTGAGCTTGGCATCTGTTTGCAAGTACTCTCTAAGCCACGAATCAGGAATCAATATTTGCATATCAAAATTGATTTAGGAATCTAATGTCGTTGGAGTATAACAGTCTTAAGTCTGGGATTTTGAGGCCGGATTTCATCATATAAGTGCGTTCTACTCCCCAACCGAAAGCAAAACCGGTGTATTTTTCGGAATCGATTTTTCCGGCCTTCAAAACATTTGGATGGACCATGCCGGCACCACCCAGCTCCAACCAACCTTCTTTGCACAACTTACAGCCCTTACCTAAACAAATATCGCAGGTGACGTCAACTTCAAATGATGGTTCGGTAAACTGAAAATGATATGGTCTTAACCTGGATTTTCTATTAGGCCCAAAAAATTGTTTGACGAAATAATCTATCGTGCCCTTGAGGTGGGTAATATTTATATTTTCGTCGATGACAAGCCCTTCAAATTGATGGAACATGGGAGTGTGGGAGACGTCCGATTGGCGGCGATAACATTTGGCGATATTGACCATGCGGATGGGTGGGTGGCCCAGGCGTTCCATTTCCCGGACTTGGCCGTTTGAGGTATGAGGTGTGAGAACGATCTTCCCCAGTTTTGGGTGTTCTGGCGCATCAACTATAAAAGTTTCCCAGTCATCACGGGCTGGATGACTAGCCGGCATATTCAGACTTTCGAATGCATACCAGTCCCAGTCGACTTCAGGATAGCGCACTCTGATAAAGCCGATTTTTTCGAAAATACTGGAAATTTCTTCGATGGCACTGGTGACAGGATGTAAGTGTCCTTGGGGAGGCCTAATTCCTGGTAGTGTGATGTCTAAGTTTTCCAGTTTTCCAGTTTTCCAGTTTTCCAGTTTGGGTTGGAGAGCCTGGCTGATTGCCGATTTGATTTCATTGAAGAGTCGGCCGGTTTCGGTTTTTTCCTCATCGAACAAACTCTTAAATTCTTTTGAAATTTGATTGAGAACTCCGGATTTACCTAAGTAGTGGGCGCGCAGCCTTTCCAGTTCTTCGGGATCGGTTGCCTGGATGATTTGGGCCAGCGCCTCGTTTTTGAGATTGAGAAGTTTTTCCCGCATTCTTGGGAAATTATATCTTATTTGTAGATGGTGAGGCCGGCGGATTTGACGATGGATGCGAAGGTTTGTGGTTGGCGGGTGGCCAGGTCGGAGAGGATTTTGCGGTCGATATCGATGTTGGCTTTTTTTAGGGCGGGAATAAATTTGGAGTATTTAATGCCCATGGTACTTAGGGCGGAGTTGATGCGGACAATCCACGTGCGGCGCAGATCTCGGCGGCGAAGGCGACGACCGGCGAAGGCGTATTGACCGGCGTGGCGGACTGCCTCGTGGGCGACCTTGTATAGCCGATGACGAGTCATTCGGTAACCACGGGCTAACTTCAGGATTTTTTTGTGTCTTTGAAGACGGGGTGATTTGACTCTCATAATCTATGCGAGGGCTAATAACCTTTTTATTTTACGGGCCCTGGGGCCGGTGACTAAGTGGTGACTTGAGTAACGGCGTTTTTGAGCGGCAGATTTAGAACGGCGCAAATGGCGGCCGAATGCTACCCGACGCAGGACCTTGCCCGATCCGGTGATTTTAAAACGGCGGGCAGCTGATTTTTTGGTTTTTTGTTTCATTTCTTTTTAATGGGTGTAAAGGTAGCGATATATTGTTTGCCCATCCACTTGCCGGCTTGATCTATGGTGGCAAGATCAGCCAGAGCTAGTAGAGCTTTGTCCAACATTTGCGGGCCGAACTCTTTGTGCGTGAGCTGACGGCCGACGAATTTGATAGTGAGGCGTAGTTTGTGCCCTTCGGTCAAAAATTCCCGGGCCCGGTCAATTTTAATTGAAAAATCGTTTTCGGCCATGAATGGCGTGAGACGAATTTCTTTGAGATCGACTTTTTTTTGAGCGGCCTTGGCGGCTTGGTCCTTTTTGGCTAGCTGGTACAAGTATTTTTTGTAGTCGATGATTTTGACTACCGGCGGGACCGCGTTGGGGGCGATTTCCACCGCGTCGACTCCTGCGGATTGGGCTTGGGAAAGTGCTTCTGTTAGTGGTACTACTCCAATTTGAGTTCCATCTTCGCGCAAAAGGCGAACCTGGCTGGCTTTGATTTGATGGTTGATTTTGAATTGGGCCGTACTCAAGACTTGTAGATTATATCAATACTACTCTTTAAAGACAACGTTGAGGGATTTGAGAAACTCCACGTCGAAAGTTTCCAAAAACCCAAGTCTACCCAATAATGGGGGGATCTCGTCGCTGGCAAAGAAAGCCAGTGGAGCGTCACGGTTGAAATTTCCGATTTTTGTTGTAATCCTGTCTTTTAGGAGATAAATAGGCTGTTCTCCCCCTACTCCAACAGTGGCGTCTTTTAAGCAATCTTTCTCGAGTGAAATCTCTAAATCTATAGTATTAGGGAGTGGGCTTTGGGGAGGTATGCGACTTGTGGAGTGACGTTGGGGTATTGTTTGCGAACTTTTCTGAGTATTTCGGCGGCACCACTACCAGTATTGGCAGTGAAAACCTTACCCGCGGCCAATATAACGTGTTTTCCCCGGTAGCGAGGATTTTTGAAGACATCTTGCATAGTAATCTTTTTTGCTGACATGGTTTTAGTATACCAAGTTTGGCAATGGCCGGGGGAGTCTTCGTCAGCCTGTAATTTGGGTTGCTTTCTTTTGGGCCACTGATCTTTTAGCGGATCTGGGTTAGACGTTGGGAGTGGTAGTGGTAGTGGTAGTGGTACTTGTTCTAGAGGAGATTTCCTCGGAGATAGAGCTAGAGAATTGAGATAGAGATAGGGATTGGGACTCTTTGGAGCTGTGGCGGCGGACGGAAACCGATTTGGCCTCGGATTCGCGGTCGCCGACGACCAAAATATAGGAGATTTTTTGCATTTCAGCGTCTCTGACCCGGGCATTTAAAGGCTCAGATTTATCGTTGAGCTCGACGCGGATATTTTGGGATTTGAGTTCGGCCTCAACTTTTTTGGCGTAGTCGAGATGTTTGTCGGAAATGGGGAGGACGACGACTTGAATTGGCGCTAGCCAGGTGGGAAAGGCGCCTGCGTAATGTTCGATAAGGATGGCCATAAGCCGTTCTGGTGATCCTGAGATGGCCCGGTGGAGCATAACCGGGGTTTGTTTTTGACCTTTTTCGTCGATATATGATAGACCAAATCTTTGAGGCATGAAGAAATCTATTTGGAGTGTGGAAAGTTGCCACTCCCGGCCGAGCGAATCAGTGGCGATGAGGTCGAGCTTGGGTGCATAGAAAGCGGCTTCCCCTACTCCCGGAAAATACTCCATGCCCCGGTCTTCGAGAATTTTTTCGGAGAGTTTTTCTGATTTGGCCCATGTTTCGGCATCACCTAGATACTTTTCGGGATGCTGGGGATCATGAAGCGACAGACGGTACTTATATTTAAATCCGTATGTTTCCATAATTTGTTTAGTCATGTCCAAGGCTTTGTTCATTTCTTCTTCAACTTGGTCAGGTCGGCAAAAGATGTGACAGTCGTCTTGGGAAAAAGATCTGGTACGAGTGAGTCCAATTAGTTCACCGGGTTTTTCGTCGCGATAGAGCATGGCAAAGTCGGCTAATCTGATGGGCAGATCGCGATAACTTCTGGATTGTGAGGCATAAATTTGGGTATGTTGTGGACAATTCATGGGTTTTAGGAAGAACTCCTCATTGGAGTAATTGGAACGGACCGAGAATAAATTTTCGCGGTATTTGTCGTAGTGACCTGATATTTTAAAAAGTTCGGCCTTGGCGATTTGAGGAGTCCAGACTTGGGTGATATCTTGTTTACTTTGCAGCTCCTCGACAAACTCGTTAATGAGCTGGCGAATGAGAGCCCCTTTTGGTGTAAATAGAGGTAATCCGCCCCCGACATAATCGGAAAATGTCCAGAGTCCTAGCTGGATGCCAATCTTGCGGTGGTCGCGTTTTTTGGCTTCTTCCTGCTGCCAGAGATATTTATCCAGCTCGTCCTTGGTTGGGAAAATCGTGCCGTAGATACGGGTGAGCATTTTGTTTTTTTCGTCACCGCGCCAGTAGGCACCAGCAATTGAGAGAAGTTTGAAGTGATTAAGAGATTGAGATACTAAGTCTATATGGCCGCCGCGACAGAGGTCCTCGAAGCTGCCGGATTTATAGATTGTGATAGGCTGATCGGTGAATTCGTTAATCAGTTCGAGTTTGTAGGGATTATCACTAAATTTCTTTTTGGCATCTTCGGGAGCGGTCTCTATTCGTTCGAAAGATTTCCAGGTTGGGGATAGTTGGTGCATTTTGGCTTCGATGGCAGGAAAATCTGCTTCAGAAATTTTCAAATTGTCGAAGTCGTAGTAGAAACCGTTTTCGATAGCTGGACCGATGGTGCGAAGAGCCTTGGGATAAAGCTCCATAACGGCGGCGGCTAATAAATGAGCCGCTGAGTGTCTGAGGTTGTCGAGATTTTGATCAGGCATATACAAAATGAGCCACTCTTTCACTCGTCCCGGGGTTCCAACGAGTTACTAGGTGGCTTGATTAAATTTGTTTGGCTTTGAGGTTGGTTAAGTCTCATGCGAGCGCCAAATTAAATTTTCTTTACTGTCTTTATTATATCAGTTATGGCTAGGAATGCCAACCTCTTTTTCTAGAAGCTGAAGTCGGCCTTCGGTTTCTTGGAAAGATTTGACGAGTATTCCCTCGAGTTGTTCGAATTTGCGTTCTACTTTTTGCCACAGGCCACCTAGATCTGTTTTAGTGACAAATTTCTGATCCTGGCGTTTTTCCATGGCGGATAAATCGATTTTGGTTGCAAACACACCTTTAAGGAGATTGATATCGTCTTTGTTTAATGATGGGGCCATGGGTTCATGATAGCATGGATTTCAAGGTGTCGATGTCTTGTTTTCTGGGGCCGTTTCCATCCCCGGGAACCTCAAGAATAAACGGGATAGTTTTTAGTCTTGCGTCACTCGCAAATTTTGCCAGGCTGACTTCGCCTATTTTTCCAAGACCAATGTTTTCGTGACGATCAATTTTGGATCCAAACTCGGTTTTAGAATCGTTGAGATGAATGACCGAGAGCCGTTTTAGACCTATGATTCGATCGAATTTTTCGAGAACAGTGTCGAGAGTGTAACCGGCTGCGAAACAGTGTTGGGTATCCAGGCAGACACCGATTTTGGATTTATCCCCTACTCTACTGATTATTTGAGCTAAATCCTCAAATTTTTCCCCAATAGCGCCACCTTGGCCAGCTGCGTTTTCTAAAATGAGTCTGACACCCTTGGGGCTGCTATCCAGAGTAAAGTTAATGGCGGCAACAACTTGGTCGATGGTTTTTTCCAAGCCTTCTCCCATGTGGCTGCCGATGTGGAAAATAGTTCCCACGGCATTTATTTCTCCAGCTAGTTGTTGATAGAAGATGAGAGAATTGATACTGGCTTTTAGGTACGACTTGCTTTTTGAGGCTAGATTGACCAGATAGACTCCATGGAAGAAATGAGGACCGATTCCTGATTCGTCCTTTTTATCCAGGTATTTTTGAATGAGTTTGGGATCGATGTTTTTGAATTGGAGTGAGCGGGGGGAGGAGGCGAAAGTCATAAGACAGTTGCCACCAATTTCGGCTATTCTATCTATGCACTTGTCAAAGCTACCGGCTATAGAGACGTGACCACCTAAATGCATGGTGGGCACTGGAGGCTTTGCACCCCCGACCCTTGCAATGTCAATGCAATGCTCTACTCCTGAGCTAAGTGCCCTATATGGGCTATTTTAGCAGAAGATTAGATCAGATTCCTCCCATCAGGCTTCCACTCGTCTTTCCTCACGATTCCAAATATGAAACAGATAGGATTAAGCTGGGCAAGTAGTTTTTGGAGCGGGTTGAGGGTGGGTTTTTCTAACTGTGGGGCACGCTCGGTGGGAGTTGCATCCGCGGTCATGCCCAACCTGGTCCGCTCTTCTGATGTAATTACTATTTCGCACATTTTTATTGATCACCTCCTTTTGTCGGGTGCCAATCTGGTTCAAATAATTATTGATTGGCGTGAATGGACAAAACCTGTTCATGGTCAGTACGACCATTGTTGGCTTGTGCCTGTGCTTTGAGCTCCTCTTCCCTGGCGACTCCGACACCAAGAATGGCTTCTTTGGATAACTTTTCGGCTCCATTTGCAGGAGCTACGAGATAAGTGGATCCTTTGTAGGTAACTTTTTCTAATTTGGTCATGGTTTTCACCTCCTTTCGGACAACTAAAAAACCCCGCTGGTTGCGGGGTTTTGGGTTTAATAATATTTTGGTTAGTTAAAGATTACCCAAAGCTCCCCGCAATTGCGAGGTAAAAAAGAAAAAAGTAAACGCTTGGGTCGGATACATTGGGGTGATTATACTCTTATTGGGGGAGTTTGTGTCAAGACTTGCCCGCCACGCTTGCGCGATATGTTGCGTGATTATGGCGTGATATACTTGAGAGATAAGTGTTTACACCCAGATACAGAATTACGGATAAGGTGGCCAAGTGGCTATCGGATATAGCAGAGATTAGGGCTATGGTGGAGTCGTCCCGGCTGCTGCCAGCCCGGGAAGCTTTTTTGCGCCGGACGGCCATAGTCAAAATGGCGCATACCTCCACTTCGATTGAGGGAAATGAACTGGATGAGTACCAGGTTGGGGAAGTGGCTCAGGGGAATAAAGTGAAGGCAGATGTAGATCAGGTGCGGGAGGTCCAGAATTATTTGGAGGCATTGGGGAAGATTGACCGGATTTCTGGAGAAAAAAGGACTTTTGGAACGGCAGAAGTATTGGAAATACATAAAACTGTGATTTCGGGACTAGTTGACTTACAGAAAACTGGAAGATTTAGATCCGGACCGGTGTATATAGTTAATACTTTGCCCAAAGGGGGAGAGGAGCTGGCCTACACCCCCCCCACTGCCTTGCATGTGGAAGTATTGGTAGATGAACTTTTGGATTGGATCAGAAATCCGGGGGAGATTCATCCGGTAATTCGAGCGGGTTTGTTTCACTATCAATTTGAGAGTATTCACCCATTTACGGATGGTAACGGGCGAACCGGTCGGCTAATGACACTTTTGCATTTGTATCAGTCTGGTTGGGATTTCAAAAAAGTATTAGTGTTGGAGGATTTTTATAACCGGGATAGACGTAGGTATTACCAGGCATTGCAAACGGGGGAAACTTATGTCGCTCGTCAGGGGGCGGACTTAACAGATTGGCTGGAGTATTTTGTGGGGGGGTTTTGGGACGAGGTGTTGCGGGTGAAAGAGCAAATACTAACTTTGAAAGTGGTGGGAGAGAAGGGCTTGACCCAACAGATATTAGATGAGGACGAATTGAGAATCGTGGATTTTGTGGTGACGGTAGGGAGAGTTACCTCTTCTGATGCCGAGGATATTTTGCGGGTTCCCAAACGGACGGCGCAGTTTAAACTGAAGCGATTGGAGGATATTGGTGTACTTTCTAAGCAAGGGGCTGGTCCGGCGACGTATTATGTTATATCTAAAGTGTGAGGAACGACGCCTGCGCGATTTATTGCGTGATTATTGCGTGATTTTAAGAAGAGATATTAACCAGTAGATGTTACCATATACCGCTCGGAGCTGAGCATGTACTTGGTGCCGGATTTGCCGACCTGACCCCAGTAGTAGGAGCGCTTTTGAGCTCTGGAATTGGTGGTGGCCAGCCAGTGGCGGGAATCCTCGACCTTGCGCCTGAGGGTGACGATTAGGGCCTTGAGCTGGTGGAAGAACGTAACGTGATAGACGCCGGGATTGGCCGGAGCCTGGGAGGCAGCAATTTCGACTTCATGAGCTAGACCGCCTGCGGATTTGACCAGGGACTTGATTTCGGACTGGATAGCCTGGATGGTCTGGCGGATTTGAGTTTCTTGCCTCTGGCGGTAGGATTGTTCCTCTGCCTTGATTTGCTGGAGTCGCATCTGGAAGCGGGCTTCGGCTTTCTTTTCGCCTTGGTTTTCTGCTTGCTGAAGTTGGGCCACTGAGATTTGTTCGTTAGGCTGGAGCGTGCCTGAGGCGGGAGTAAGACCAATGGCCTCGGGAAGGTCGCTGATGACGATCTTTTTGACCTGGATTTTGGCCTCGGATTTGAGATCTGAGCCTAAATCGCGTAGAGCTTCCAGGAAGTTGACCGGAGCTGGTCTCTTGGACTTTACACTATGGGATACTTGCATAAACTGATGTTATACCAAAGAGGCTAAAAAATCAAGAGTTTTTTTGCGATCTGGGAGCTGTTCTCCGTTACGTACCGTTTCAAGGATAAACTCGATTTCCAAATCTATTTTGGCCTGGGAGGCCGTTTGGGCCCGGAGGTCTTCGGTGGTCATTTTTTTGGATTGGAGGTAGCGGGGAAGGTCCAGAGATAGCTGGGCCAGATTTTCGGCTAGGTGCCCTAACCTGTGGTTGGATTCTTCCTCGATTAGGAGATGGGGAATTTGGAGTGTAGAGTGTTGGCGCAGGTAATCGACGATGGCGGTTAGTTTTTGATTAGCGTTTTTAATTTCTAGGTTTTTTATGGCCGATTTGTAGTCCGGGGGCAGTTTGACCTGGGGGGCCTCGCAGGTGGTAGCTATGAACTCCCAATCTTCGTTGGGCTGGCCCTTGGTGATTTTGATGTGGGGGTAGAGGACCGGCTTGAGTTTGTGGGCGTTTGCTATGGCCTGGTAGGCCGTCGGGAGGAGGGATTGGAGGGCGGCAGTTAAGAGCTTGTTTGTGTCCAGTTTTGGTTCAACAATATCGCGCGGAGCCTTGCCTTTTCTGAACCCTGAAATTTCTGTCTCTTCTACTGCCTTGACAATTTCTTTTTCGCGGGCGGCTTGGATATCCGACCAAGGAATAGAAAAAATCAATTCGATGGTGCCGTTGTCCAGACGGGTTACTTGATTCATTGTTACTTGGAGAGGATCGTAGTAGAGATTATTTTATCCCCAGCTGAGAGTTTTTCTATAACGTCCATGCCGGACAGGACTCGGCCGAAGTAGGTGTAGTCGCCATTTAGGAACAGAGAGTCTTTCTTGGTAATGAAAAACTGGGAATCGTTGGAGACGGTTTTGGGATAGGGCTTGCGGGCAACACCCAAAGAACCGGCAGTAAAAGACGTATCGGAAGTTTCGGTAGGCAGGGAGTCGGCGCCACCGGTGCCGTCACCTTTGGGGTCACAGCCCTGGACAACCCAGTCTTCTATCCGATGAAAAGTTTTGCCGTCGCAGTAGCCGTTTACCCATTTGGACAAAAAGTTGGTGATGGTTTTGGGGGCCAGATCCGGTCGGAGTTCGATCACAAAGACGCCTTTGGGGGTGGAGATTTCGACTTGGGGACGGTCTTTGAGAGGTTCTGGGGAAACAGAGAGGGAGGATGAGGGAAGGTCGTTTTGGATGAGGTTACCGCTAGGTAGACTAAGGTTTTTGATGTTTCTGGTAACTAGTATTGCGGCTAGAATAACGGCAGCACCTATTATTAATTTTCTCCGGGTCATCTGGCGCCGATGTTACTACGGGTCTTACTCTGTTGCAAGTACTGGCCGAAATTTGTATCCGTAGACGAGCATGCCTTTACTGCCCCCATCTTCTTTGATAAATCGGGTGACCATTTCTACGGGTGTGCCGATGTCGACTTTTTTCCCAAAGACATCTACTAGGCCGATTAAGACCAGCGCGTCTCCTTTCCGTTTATATTTCCTGTCTATATCCGTGAGCTGGGCCGTGATGATGGGACCTTCCTCGAGTTTTATGTGGGCTACAGTGTAAGGAACATGATTTTCGAACCCTTCGGGAGCGTCGTAGATGGTAGTGTGAGAATATATTTTGCCTTTGCCGGAAAATTGGTATGGGGTTTTGGCTTCGGCTGCGCAAGTGGGACAGACGTCGCGGGGGGGAAAGATTTTCTTTTTGCAGTGAGTGCAAACCTCGCCTACCAGGCCGTAGCGGGCTTTTTGTAGGCGCCAATAGCGGGAGATTTCCATGTAATTATTAGACGGGGGGTTTGGGAAAAACCCACGATTACTTCTTGACTTTCGTCTTTTGTTCGGTTACAAATGAGTTGATGGAGACCGTTAATGAAAGAATTGTGGTGGGGGTGGAGTTTGCGCTGGGGAAAGTAACGCCGCGGTGGTTTGGGTGGAGAGGGAGAGAGTATCAAGTAAAAAGAGTGCCGATGGTTTTTGAAAGAAAGGACGGAGGGAGGAGATACATCTGTTTTAACGTGACTACTGACGGCATGATAGCTGAACTTTCTTTAGACACGCAGAATTTTCAGTTTTCAATTACCAATTTCCAACCTATAACCCCCTCTTAATCTAAGAGGGGGAACCGATATGAAAACGATATTACATTTGGATATGAATAGCTACTTCGCGACGGCGGAGCAGCAGGCGAATCCTATTTACCGGGGTAGGCCGGTGGGAATAATTAAGGCTGAAGGCCGCGGGTGTGTGATTGCCGCTTCTGTCGAGGCCAAAAAGTTTGGAGTGAGAACAGGGTGTACGACCTGGGAAGCGAAGAAAATGTGCCCTTGGATTATTTTTGTGCCGTCGGATATGGATAAATATTTTGCATTGACGAACCGGATGATAAAAATTTTGGCTGATTACTCCCCCACTTTGGAAGCGTTCTCGATAGATGAATGTTTTATAGATGTGACGGAGACGCAAAAATTTTTTGGCGGCGGGATGTATCAAATGGCACTGGAGATAAAATCCCGGGTGAGAGAGGAGTTGGGAGAATGGATGAAGTGTTCGATCGGGGTCTCATTTACCAAATTATTGGCCAAACTGGCCTCCGAAATGAACAAGCCGGATGGATTGACCTTTTTGACACCGGATAACTATTTGGATGAGACGAAATGTGTAGCGGTATCGGAGGTGTGCGGAATAGGATATTCAAGAACAAAATACCTAAACTCTCGAGGGGCTTATACACTTGGGCAGGCCCGGAAATTGGACTTGCCCCGAGAGATTTGGGAGTTGGTTTGGCTGCGAAGTAATGATGAACTGACGACGATTGATGATTTGGAGCCGGCGAAGTCGGTGTCCCGAACATACACTACGTTTCAAGCCACAAGCCACAAATCCCAAGTCACAAAGTTAATTAGAAATTTGGTAGAGGAGGCGGCAGCGAAGCTCCGAGAGATGGGGATGGCGGGGAGGACGTTTTGCCTATCGCTGGATTCTTTCTGGGCCAGGAAGACCGTCGAAGCTCCGACAAGCGATCCGCTAGTTATTTTTGATTTGTTAAATAGGGAGTATGAGAAAAATCCGATAGTGAATATAAGGCAAGCGGGAGTGTGGATTAGTAACTTAATGTTTAATACTCAATGTTTAATGTTTAATAACAGGCGGCAACTACTTGATGCGACAGATAAGGTTAATCAAAAATTTGGCTTGTTTACGCTGTATCCGGCGACACTACTGGGTACCGAATTAGTTCGGCCCGAGGTGACGGGGTATTTAGGGGATAAATACTATCGGTTTGCAGGTGATCGATGAATATGGTATAATATGTATGCTATCGCAAGATAGTGGGAACCTCAGCAATGGTGTTCCCGAAAAACCCGTTGTCGCAAGATGACGGGTTTTTCATTTGGGTTGGGATTTATTGGCCTCGGTTTGCCTTTCGAGAATTTCGAGGGGAAATTGATAGTCCCTGTACCTGATTTCGGTAATTTTGTCGCCGATAACTTTGTTGACTTTAAGAGATGCAGCCCAATACATCGGAAGAATGAGAATATTTGGGCAGAGCCATAAATAGCTTTCTTCCATGCGAGTGACAGAATAGGCGAAGGTGGCGAGGCTCAAAGTGATGGCAGATGCCCAGAGGAATGTACGGAGAGCTTCGTATGGCCTTTTGTTGGCCAGATATCTTTCCCACGACCTTTTTTTGTTCGGGTCGATGATCAAGTAGTCAGGCATCTCAGGATACACATGCTAATTATAGGCTATGTATGGCGGAGGTGCAATTAAAGTGGGGCTGTTGCGAAGAGGATGTTGGTGGAGATACCTGCTACACCTGCGCAGCCGTGATCCCAGGCGGGGTCCAATTGGTTGGCGTTGTGTTCGGGCGAGCTCATATATACCCACTCTACCAAGTGGACACCGGTGAGAATAAAGCCATAAGAAGAGTTTTCCCCCAGCCTACCGTAACCCAGTTTGATAAACCCATCTTCGTTTTCTAGAAAGTCCTGGAATCCAGCGTGGGCATCGGTGCCTTCAATTTTTTCGAAATGTTGGGCCCGGCTTTGGGTATAGTCGCAAAGGCGGGGATCGGTTTTTAGGGGCTGGGAGCCGACACTCTGGCGCAGGTTGTTTATGGCAGATAATAATTCATCGGCAGTTGTCATTTGGGCATCATTTTCAACACGGATGGTGTAGGTGTGGTCGCTGACTTTTTTAATCTGACCCCAGGGATCGGTGTTTGGGTAAACATAGGAGAATTCTCGGGGGGTGGGTTGAGGAATTGATGCCGGTTTGGTCAGAGAGTATGCGGGCGAGAGAAGAGGGATGCGGTAAGTGAACTGGAGGGAAAGAAGAGTGAGGATGATGGCAAAAAGAAAGGGCATAGATGTGCCTCCGAGAGGACTCGAACCTCTAAGGGTTACCCCACAGGTTCCTAAAACCTGCGCGTATACCAATTCCGCCACGGAGGCGTGAGGTTATTTTAGCATTGCCTTTGGTGCAACCAAAAAACCCCGGCTCCTGCCCGATGCCGAGGCTTTTTGATAAAATTCTGCCGCCAGGCCTTTCGACTCAGCCGCAGAATGTGGATGAATTGTACTATGGGGTGGACTGCTTGTCAACCCGCTTGCATAAGATGAAGATACTGGGCCCGAAATAGACTTTGGCTAGCGGACTCTGGGATATGGATTCTAGATAATTGAGAATGGGTGGGGGAATGAACCGTTTGACCGTTGGAGAGCGGAAGTTGGAGACGGATAAAAGTCTCAAAGGCTTGAAATTGCAAAGGCTTAAGGTATTGAGGATGGACTGGGGATAATGGTTGACGAAGGGGATAGTGTGGCGGCGGATATTGGCTAGACTCCTTTTTTCGATTGGGGCAGTGGAAACAGGAAGACCGGTAATCAGGCTTTTTACTCTGGACATGAAGTGGTAGGAGTTGGCAAATTCTAGAAGGAGGTGGCCCCCGGGTTTTAGTAGTCGGTGGATTTCTAACAGGGCGGGAGTAGGATTTGGCAAGTGGTGGAGGACGCGAACAAGAACTACTAGGTCTGCGCTTGTCCGGGGGAGGGTGGTGCGCTGGATGTTGCCAGAGGTGATATTTAAGTTTGGCTGACCCTTGAGAAACCGGCGGGCGACTTGTCTTTGCTTGGCTGATGGCTCGACTAAAGTAATGTGGTGGGAAAATTGGGATAAAGTGGGTATCAGGCGGCCGTATCCTCCACCTAGGTCGTAAACTTTGTTGAAGCGTAGAGATTTGAGGAGTTTACTAATAGCGGTGACTTCTGATTGGTGCTCGTACTGCCTGCTTAACCAGTATTTGGGGTAGGAGAAGCGGGGGTCGTCGTAGTGGGTCATGTTACTGGAGGTCGGAGAGGAATTGGGAAATGGCCTTGGCCCATGGACCACCTTTCTCCACCGACGGCGGGGTATATTTGGCCATTATTTCTTCGGGTGTATTTAAGCCATGGTCGATGTAATTTTTTTTGAGAGTGCTGGCTACGGTTTCGATGGCTTGGGGATAGTTATCGAAGCGGGTAACTTTGTCGCCGTATATGCCAAAACCCCAGCAATTATGGGAGTCGGCGGGAATTTTTTTACACAGATTGGATTCTTGTTGGGCAATAGCTACCAGTAGTCTGTAATCAAGAAGATATTTGTCCGAGATTTCTACCAGGTATTCGGAGTGAGGTTCTAGTGGGGAGTCGTACTCGTGTAAATACCGTCTGATAATTACTGGACGGGCATCACGGACGGAGAAACTGGCGAAGGTGGACGGAGCAGGGTCGGTAGAGGTAGCAATAACGGCGGGATTTTGGGTTGACAGGGAGAGAACTTGGGGAGGGGTGGAGAAGGGCTGGGTGTAGAGAATGTAGGCGCTGGTTATAAGGACCACTGGAGTGAGTGTAAAAAAAGAAATCAGGAGAAATGGTTTTGACATATTATTTGAGCGGCTAACGGGAATCGAACCCGTGTCATCTCCTTGGCAAGGAGAAGTTCTACCATTGAACCATAGCCGCGAATTTTCTTCCTTTTTGATTTTACCAAATATGTGTGTCTTGGTGGTTTTTGTTCATATATAGAGCACGTATTTAAACATGAGCCAGAAATGGGAAAAACTGGCGGCGATGACAAAAAGATGAAACAGTTCGTGCATTCCAAACCAGCTCTTCTGGGGTAAAACCCGACCTAGAATGAAAGGTATGACCCCCAGGGTGTATAGGGTGCCTCCCCACATGAGCCACCAGAGGCCGCCCAGTGGCAACGATTTGATAAGGACCGGTAAGGCAATGATCCCGAGCCACCCTAGAGCCACATAGGGGAGAGGGATGAGCCAGGCTTTCTCGTTCTTGACGGCGATCTTGAGCGCGATTCCGATAATCGCCAAGCCCCAGACAACGCTAAAGAGGCTCCATCCCCATCCTCTTTGTGGCAGGACCAACAGGATTGGCGTGTATGTACTGGCGATGAAAATATAAATCATTGAGTGGTCGATGATTCGAAAAATTTCTTTGGCCCAATGCGTTTTCGGAATGAGATGATAAATGGTGCTGATGAGATAAAGGAGGATAAGCCCTGAACCAAAAATAGAGAATCCAACAACGTGACGAGTCTGACCGTAGTGGGCAGCAAAGACGACCAGGAGCACGAGTCCAGCAATCGAAAGAAGAAATCCGATAAAAGCCGTGAGGCTACTAACCGGTTCACTGTTGCGCAGGAGATTCATTTGTGCCGGGGAAGGGAGTCGAACCCTTACGGACTATTCATCCGGAGGCTCTTAAGGCCTCTGTGTCTACCATTCCACCACCCCGGCTTTTTTTAGGTGGAGCCAACAGGACTCGAACCTGTGACCTTCTCTGTGTAAAAGAGACGCTCTACCAACTGAGCCATGGCTCCAGATTTTTTGTGCGGCGAGAGGGAGTTGAACCCACACGTCCTTGCGGACACTGGCTCCTGAAGCCAGCGCGTCTGCCATTTCGCCATCGCCGCTCTGGTTGTATTTTATCATTTGTATTAGGGATGATTTGATTTGTCTTGGGGTATAATTGACAGGTAAGCCGGGATGCTGAAACTGGTAGACAGGCATGCTTGAGGGGCATGTGTCAGCAATGGCGTGGAGGTTCGAGTCCTCTTCCCGGCACATTAATTAGTATAATTTTGTTTCCCGCAGCGGTAGCCAAGGTGGTCAAGGCACCTGTCTGAAGAACAGGCCATGCAGGTTCGACTCCTGCCTGCTGCACAAGTGAAACGGTTGCTTGCGTGCTGTGGAGTGTGTATTATGAAAAGTGGAGTATGAGGCCGACGGATGAGATTGTTAAAGCAAGTTTGGGTTGGGTAAATGTGGGGTTGGGGTTATTTATTGGGGTGATTGTGGCGGGGGTGGGAGCGTTTTTGTGGGTATTTAGGGATAAATTGCGAGATGCGAGAGCATTACTGACAATTGCAGCATTGTTGATCTCTCTGCCCCTGGGGGTAAGGTTGATTTTGGAAAGAACCAGTTTCAGAAACATTGCGGCGGAGGAGCTGAGTATCGTGGCGGTGGAGATAAACCAAACTACGGCCGGTGAGCTGGTAATTTATCTGACGTTGTCGCGGCCGGCGGTGGCTTATATGGAGTATAAGCCGTCTGGTTTGAATAAGAGCACTTTGGTCTTTGCCTTGGGCAAGGTGGAACCAAGAATCGGGCATACATTTGTGCTGAGCGACGTGGGGCAGGGTGGGGAGGCGGTTTTTGTGCTGAATGGGCAGAAAGTACTGTGGCAAGGGGTGCCGCTGGTGATTCCGGGGAGGTGAAGGAGTAAAATATGGGAGTGGCGGAGACTAGTTCATCGGTAGAACGCTCGGTTTGGGACCGAGAGGTGCAGGGTTCAATTCCCTGGTCTCCGACCAAATTGGTGATAGGTGCGGTGGCCATTTTTTGCTCGCTAGTTTTTGGATTAGTCGGCTATTATTTGGGTATAAGACAAAACCGACCTGGTTCTGTATCAACTGTTTCTGAATCGAACCCCACTACTATTTGGAAAACTTACAAGAACGGAGGTATCGCTTTTGAGTATCCGCCGAATTGGATAGAAAAGCCTGTTCTTGTCCAAGGAAGCGGTTTTACTCAGGAATTTGATGATCCGGAAGATAAATACATTTTTTCATTTTCGAGCATTGGGAATTATAACCAGGTGACAGGCAAACCTTATGCGACCATAGATGAATTTGTGGGCATGCCTTACAAAGTTGGTGCGGTAACGGCAGATGGTCAGGAAGGTAGGCAACCGCTTCCTCGGGCTGGGAGTGAGGACGTAAACTCAGCCGTTTTTTTCTCGGTTGACGCAAAGGCTATATATACTCTGGAGCTAAAAGCTGTCGATATTGGGGGAGGTCGAAAGTTGTTTGAGCAAATTCTTTCAACTTTGAAGTTTTCGAGGTTACAGGCGGAGCCGACTCTAGCTCCGGCGAAAAATGTCAAGAGACTTACTTATTACTTGCCCAGTGGTTGGCTGACTATGACTGATGCTGCCGGAACACTTGAGGTGGGGTATAACCCGAAAGTTTCATCGGCGAGCACCGTTCGGGGAGTGGATATTGAGTTGACCCCCAATGACCCGAACGTAATCTTGCGGTCGCATATTGTAGTCCGGTTGCTGCCGTATGATGGTGGGTCACGCCATAGGTTTATATACGAGTCAATGGGGGGAGTTCCTATAGCAGAGGAGCGAATGGCGGGTTATACCGAGAAAGAATACTTGTATGGCGGCCGGTCTTGCTTGTTTTTAGTTGGGATCAGTTATTCTCAGTTTCCGACAACGTGGGGAATGTGCGATGCGGGGAGCGGCCGGGCGTTTTTGATTACTGCTAATGGCGAGGCCTACGAGGATACAGTGCGGACTATCAGGTTGGTTAAGTAGATATTTGGGATCCTTTTTCGGGTTTGAGGCGCAGGGATCCGGTGCGTTTGACGCGGCGGGCGACCAATAATAGGTTGAGAAGGGCGACCGTTGATAGCCCCAAGAGCATGGGAAGAAGGAGCTGGTATTGGCGAAAAGAGGGGTTGGTGTGACGGATGCTTTGGAAAATCAGAGCCAGAGCCAGCCAGCAGGCTAGAAACGTGGCCTTGAGATCCGCCCAGCGACCGACGTACTGGTCCTTGGAGTGAGTGTAGCGGTACATGGCAATGAAAGCTAGAGCGCCAATACCAATGCCCGTAAGTATCGGTCCGGTCCAGGAAGCGTAGTTAAAATCCGGAACGTGGTTAAGCTCTAGAAGAACGAGCCCAGACATGATAAAAAATGTGCCCATCAGAATAAGATTATGGGAGAAGTTCATGTGAAAGTATCGATTAAGTTGACCGACTTCTGATTCGTCCCAGCGGAGATCTGATTCTGCCAGCATCTTGGCGACTGAATGGATGGCTGCACCGCCGTAAGCTAGTAGCATGGAGAGAAGGGTGGCTTTGACCAGGATGGAATCGGAAATAAAAGTGGTAGGTGCAGGAGGTTGCTCGACGATTTGTTGCATGTAAGTGTAGAGAAGGAGAAAGACAGTTCCTGGAATGACAATGAGGTAAACAATTTGAAGTAAGGACATATGGAATAAGTGTTTGTTGTGGAGGAATGAAGAACGATAGGCGATGGCGCCGGCGAAAAAGATGATGAGAATGCCAGCTAGGACGTTGGAGCTAAACATTATTAGTAATATTCTACACGAATTTGGTATATTGGGAGGGTGAAGAGATGGGAGGGGGTTGTGTCGTTATTGATAGTGGCGGCGGTGTTGCCGGTTGTTTTGTTTGGGGCATTGAACCGGGATAAAGTGCTGTTTTTGATCGGCGCCAGCACGCAACTTGAGCTTTCAATATGGTTGGAGCCAGCTGAAGTGATAACTGATGTTGGTGTGCCAGTGGAATTTACTGTTTTGGCTGAGTATGGAGAACCGAATCGGTTGGTGCCTCAGGTGGTGGTGCGAGTGGTTGGCTCCGGGGAAGTTGAGATATCTCCCGACAACGTGTCTTATATGCAGGCATTTTCCGGGCGAGTGAGTTTGGGTAAAGTTACGGTCGTGGCTTTGAAAAGAGGGAAATTCGAAGTGGGTTTGGATCCAGCTTCCATTGATACTAAATTGCCGGACTTGCCGATCGTGGTGGGGAAGGCAAATTTGATAGTGAGGTAAACATAATGCGAAAAATACCTGCCCTGACATTGGTGGAAGTTCTATTGTTGCTTTCCGTATTGGCGGTGTTGGTCTCCGGAGGAATGTCTGTTTTGGTAGGAGTGAGACTGAATCAGGCGATGGTTGCTTCGGCGGAAAAATTTGCTACGGTTATCCGCCAAGCCCACATTTTTGCCAGAGAAGAGAAGGATGACCGGGCGTGGGGAGTAAGATATGAGGGGGTAAATAGTTATTCTTTAATCGCTTTCGGGGAGACCGTGGAAGTTAGAGCCGGCTACAAGTTGGGAAGCCCCAGCGTGTTTGAAGATAATTTTGGGTTGATAATATTTGCTCAGGGGACGGGAGCGCTGACAGATAAAAGGGAGATTAAAATTAGGAGTTCTAATGGTCGGGCGGTGAGGGTGAACATTTTGGAAACGGGGGTAGTGGAGGCACAGAGATGATGAGAAAAGGGGCGTTGCTTTTAGAGATTGTGATCTCGTTAGTAATATTGGGGATGGTGTCGGCGGTGTTTTTCCCGGCGATTGTGACTTTGGTTAAAAGGTCGCACCAATTGAAACATGCGGCGGTTGCGGCTGCAATATTACAGGAAGGCATGGAGGCGACGTATAACGTATTTTTGAGCGGGTGGTCGGGTTGGGAAGAAGGGGTGTATCACCCGGTGGTGGTTGTGGGGCCGGGTACAAAACATTGGACGCTTATCTCGGGGGAAGAGACAGCTCTCGAGACCAGGTTTACCAGACGGCTGGAGATAAGTAATATTTGCCGGAATCCACGGACGGGCGATATAAGGCCCAATTGCGGTAATGGAGAAAGTATCGATGAATATAGTAGATTGGTGACCGAGACCGTGATTTGGAGTGAAAGCGGGCAGACGCGCCAGTTAACTACCAGTTGGGTGGTGGCAAAAATATGACTAGAAGAGGATTTACACTGGTGGAATTGGTGGTGGTGATTGGGCTTTCTGGCTTGATATTTGTAGTAGTATCCGGTTTGACTGTATCGCTACTAACAGTGGGGACAAAAAACCGCCACCAACAGACTTTGGAACAGGCACGTGACGATGTGACGAGTGACATATCAAACATAGTCAAGTGGCGGGAGGGAATTCTGGCTTGGGATAACAATAGGTTACAGGTGGGAGACGTGGTGTATGAGAAAAGCGGTGATAGATTTTTGAAGAACGGAGTGAGTCTATTGGGTGAAAATGTGGTGGTAACAGAAATGGGGATCGAGAATTACTCTGCCCTTGAGGACTATCCGAGTTTGATCGTGGGCCTGAAAATTGAGAGCCGGGTACTGCCACAGGTGAAGGATGAAATTAAACTGGTAGTTTCCAGACGCAAAACAACTATTGAGACGGACTTATGAAACAGGGCATATCTACACTACTTACTGTATTTGTGGTCATGTTTATAGGCATTTTTTTGGTGGCGGTGATGCAATCGCAATTTCTTTTGGCGGTATATCGGGGTCAGTCGGGAGCTGACCGGGTGGTATCGGGGTATAAAGCCGAGTCGGCTGTTTATGACATTGTGGCTAAATTTTTAGGGGGATATCCGCAGGCGTTCGCGTTTCCGTTTAGTACTTCTAAAACTCTTGATGATGGAACGACACTTACGGTAGAGGGGGTAACCGAGGGAATGGGGCAAAAGCTATTGGTGACGGCAGATAGGGAATACGCAATGACCCGCTTGGAAATGAGCCGGGGGGTGCGGGAAGTACAGACACTTCCAGTGGAGGCTCAGGTGGTATTAGCACTGGACTGTTCAGCTCGGATGGATGAGCAGGCTGATCCAACGTGCGTGACCGGTTGCGGGAAGCGGATTGTGGAGGAGAAAAACGGGACGCTGCAATTTATCAACTCGGTAATCTCTCGGCCGGTGAATGCCCGGTTTAAATTGGGCGTTGCTGTATTTCGCGTGGGTGCGGCGTGGCTTATTGAACCGACTTACGATATGAATGCGGTTAAAGATGCGGTGCACGATGGCCTGAGACAAGATACAGCTAGCAGTCCGGCTTGCCAGAGTCTTTCGGGAGAGCCAGGTGAGGTGAGCCTGGGCTCGGGCTTGTCTTTTTCTCTGGAGAGCCTAAAAGATTCGGCGGGAGAGGGAATGGCCCAGGCGGTGGTGTTGGTATCTGGAGAACAGACTAATTCCAGAATTCCTTACGACCCATGTCCACCAAGCGTACTTTGTACGGGGGCGGGTTGTAGGCCGGCTGCCTTGGAGATGCTAAAGTGTACGGCCGCTGATGACGCGGACAGTAAAAATACCGGTTACCTGGGAGTTCGGGGCCAGAAAGTAAGTTTGTATGCCGTGGGGGTGGGGGGTGGAACTGAGACTGAGGAGGAGATGATGTTGCGCTTGTATGCCAATAAATATTTCCATACGGCGAATGCCACGGTGCTGCCGAGGTTATTGCAAGAGGTATTTGGGTTGGAAGTGAACAGGGTAGCGACGATGAAGATAAGGAAAGTGGTGCCTGTTATAATTCCCTGAGTTATGAAGAATTGGTTGATCGGGGTTTTGGTTGTGATTGGTCTGGGAGTTGGGTTGTGGAAAATGACGTCGACTAAACCGTCGACACAAGATTCAAAACTTAAAATTCAAGATTCAATTGAAATCACTGAGAGTGATTGGGTGAGGGGGAAGAGGGAGGCGCCGGTTACCCTGGTTGAGTACGGGGATTTTCAGTGTCCGGCTTGCGGGGCGTATTATCAGGTATTACTTCAGCTGGAGAAAGAATTTCCTGACAGATTGCGGGTGGTGTGGCGGCAGTTTCCGCTGACTACGATTCATGCCAATGCCTGGGATGCGGCTGAGGCGGCCGAGGCGGCGGGACGCCAGGGAAAGTTTTGGGAGATGCATGACGTGTTGTTTGAAAATCAAAAGGAGTGGACTGAATCTGGAAAATTCGACGGGTATGCTTCTAGGATCGGGTTAGACGTGACTAAGTGGAAGGAAGATTTGGGTGAGAAGTCGATTGAGGAAAAAGTCAGAAAAGATCAAAACTCGGGAATTGATTTGGGGGTGACGGGGACGCCGTCGTTTTTTCTAAACGGCGAAAAGATTGGTTTGCCGGGAAGTTATGAGAAATTTAAGGCAATAATCGAAGGAGAGGTGGCTAGTCTGCCCGAGCCGGAAACAGTGCATATGCATTTTGACATAGCGGTTTATGTGGATGGGAAGAAACTCGATTTTTCGGCGGATAAGTACCAAGAGAAACATCCGGCGGTGCATTTCCACGACAATAACGGTGAAGTAGCGCATATTCATCAAAAGGGGGCGACTTTGGGGGTATTCATTGACTCGTTGGGATTGAAATTGGACTTGATCCCCAAGGTGAATGACAAGTTGGTTGATGATTGGAGGGATTACGTGCCGGCCGATTTGGATAGAATAGTTTTTGGGGACGGGGTGGTTACCGATAAAGCGTGTATTTATTCGGAAACTTGTCCCGAGCGGGGAAAGCCGCCGACGGAGAATTGCGTCGGAGGATTAGGTACTGAGTGTGATGACCATGAAACTCAATGAGCTTACACCGGAAGAGGAGAGGGTCATTGTTCACAAGGGGACGGAGGCGCCGGGGACGGGAGAGTATGATGATTTTTGGCAAAAGGGGGTGTTTGTATGTAGAAGGTGTGGCTCCCCACTTTTTAGGTCTGAGGATAAGTTTGAGGCGCATTGCGGCTGGCCGGCATTTGATAAATTTATTCCGGGCGCAGTTAAACAACTTCCGGATGAAGACGGAATGAGAACGGAAATTCAGTGTGCCAAGTGCGGAGCCCATTTGGGGCATGTGTTTGTGGGCGAAAGGTTTACGGATACGAACACTAGACATTGCGTGAACTCGATTAGTTTGAGATTTAAAGCATAAACAATGCGCTCGATACTCGCAAAAATCCGTCCTCGACTGCCTGGCGTTTGCCGGCGTCCGGCTGCGGGCGGTTTTTGCTGGAGTATCTGCGCGCCCTTTGTTTATGACTGAAGCAATTGTTCTGGGGGGTGGGTGTTTTTGGTGCACGGAGACCGTTATGAAGCGGCTGCGAGGGGTAATATCGGTAATGTCGGGATATGCGGGGGGAAATATCCAAAACCCTGATTATGAGCAGGTGAGTACAGGCCAAACGGGACACGCGGAAGTGATAAGAGTCGTCTTTGACCCTGATCAGATCGGGTTGGAGACGATACTGGAAGTGTTTTTTGCCACGCATGATCCGACTACTATGAATAGGCAGGGGGCGGACGTGGGCAGCCAATACCGATCGATAATTTTATTTGCAGATGATAAACAAAGAGAAAAGATATCTGAAGTGATTAAGAGATTAAGGTCTAGTTTTGACTCCCCTATCGTGACAGAAGTTAAGAGATTGGAAAAGTTTTATGAGGCTGAAGAATATCACCGAAATTTTTACGAGAGAAATGAAGGTAAACCCTATTGCCAGGTAGTGATTAACCCCAAACTGGCCAAGCTGAGAGCTAAATTCGCGGATCTTTTGATAAAATAGATACAGTGCGGGTGTAGCTCAATGGTAGAGCGCCAGTTTTCCAAACTGGTGACGAGGGTCCGATTCCCTTCACCCGCTCAGGGCTTGGTCTGATATAATGATGGGAGTATGGAACTGGGGGTGAAGATATAGGTGGCAGCTAAACTTTTTGTAGGAGGGCTTTCTTGGGATACGACAGATGATTCCTTGCGCAATTTTTTTGCCCAAGCAGGAACGGTGGTATCGGCGACAGTTATCTCTGATAAATTTTCCGGTAGATCCAAGGGATTTGGATTTGTGGAGATGAGTTCGGACGAGGAGGCTCAGGCGGCAATCGCCAAACTAAATGGTCAAAATCTGGATGGACGGACAATCGCGATTAATGAAGCCAGGCCCCAGGCCCCGCGGGACAATAACTTTTCCCGTAGGCCAAGTGGCGGCGGTGGCGGAAGAGGCGATTATCGCCGAGACAACAGAAGTCCCCGAGGTGGGGGTAGATCTTTTAGATGATTCCTTTGAGGGACCATAACAAGAGTCTGACATGGCCGGTAGTAACATACCTGCTTATCGGTATTAATTTGTGGGTCTTTTTCCAGATGTGGGGAATGTCACCATCTGGGCTGGAGGAATTTGTGGAAACGTGGTCGGTGAGGCCGGCGAGTATTATGAGTGGGATGGGATTGGTAACTCTTCTGACATCGATGTTTTTGCATGGAGGAATCGCCCACGTATTGGGAAACATGCTTTTCTTACATATTTTTGGAGATAATTTGGAAGACAGACTGGGTCATATTGGTTATTTGATTTACTATTTGGTGAGCGGGGTGGCGGGGTCGGTGGCGCAAATATGGGCGGATCCATCCTCTACCATACCCATGCTTGGGGCTTCCGGAGCGATCGCAGGATTGATGGGGGGATATCTGGTGTTGTTTCCGCGGCACAGAATTGACGTTTTGATTCCGTGGGGGTTTTGGTTCGAAGAGTTGACGCTTCCGGCCTGGACGATGCTAATTTATTGGATAATATTTCAGGTGTTTGGATCGTTAGGCTCTTTAGGTGTGGACGGGGGCGGGATTGCCTATATGGCCCACGTGGGTGGATTTGCGGCGGGAGTAGTGTTGGTTAAATTTTTTCTTCGTTGATTTGGACGGAAGTGATGGAGACGGGAGAGACTGGTTGGGAATTTTCTCCGAAGCGGTTGGCTGAAACCTCGGCGGTGGCGATTTTGTCGACGACTTCGAGGCCTGCAGTTACTTTCCCGAAAATGACATAGTTTTTGGGCAGAGGATAGTCGGCGTGCATGATGAAAAACTGGGAGCCATTGGTGTTGGGACCGGAGTTGGCCATGGCGACGGTGCCGCGGGAATATTCGCCCGTTATGGGCTCGTCGGCAAATTTGTAGCCCGGTCCCCCACTCCCATCACCGTTGGGATCGCCGCCCTGGATCATAAAGCCCTTGATCACTCGGTGAAAGATGGTTTTGTCGTAGAAGTTTTTGCGGGCGAGGGAAATAAAATTATTGACAGTGATGGGTGTATCTTTGGCATTTAAGGAGATGATAATTGGGCCGGTGGAAGTTTGGAGAACGGCTGTGTAGGACTTTTGGGCGTCGATTTGCATGGCGGGTGGGCCGGATGTGGGTTGAGGAGTGGGGTCAAGCATGGGTGTGGGGTTGGGAAGTGATTGTATAGTATCGGGGGCGGGTTTGGAAAGCCAGAAATAAGACCCGGTGAGGACGGCTACTAAAATTAGAGAAGTTATGATCCAAGCAGTTTTAGTCATTTAGAGAGTGGTGCGGGCGTTGTGGATTGAGCCGGCGCCCAGGATGCGCCAGGATTTTTTTATTTTAACATAAGCGGTATTTTCGTCGATGCCGATAATTTTTCCAATTTTGGGTAGGTTTTTTTTGACAAGCTCGATTTGTTCCGGGTTGAAATAATGGGGGATTTCGTTGAAATGGGGAATTAGACCGAAGTTGACTAGATTTAGACCCGGTTCCCAGGGTAGGACTTCCCCTTTTTTGTCAAAGGCGTAAACCCGAGCCCAAACTGAATTACCTATGACCATGGCACCGGCTGAAGCTGCTGCCAGAGTGGCCCCGGATTTGAACTTATTTAATATTACTTTCCAGGCGGGAGAACCTTTGAGGGTGTCTAACAGATGGCCGGGATCGCCGCCTGAGAAATAGAAAAAATTAAAATTGGTTAGATGGTTACTTAGTTCATTGTTCATAGCATCCTTGCGATTGAGTAGGTGGATGCCGGTGGCGGTGGCCCCGAGTTTTTTGAAATGAGCTATGCCGTCGTTTATCCATTTTTGGAAGTCGGGCTCGAGGCCGGCGGCGGTGGGAAGAATGGCGATTTTGGGATTTTTGGTCTGAGAAATCAGGAATTTATCAACCTCGTTGCCGGCAGGGGTAAATTCTCCCGATCCAATTAAAGCTAAAATTCCCATGTTACAATTCTAACATCATGATTGATACGGTGGTGTGCCCGAATTGCGGAAAGGAAGTGGAGATTTCGGAAGCCTTGTCGCACGAGATGATGGAGAAAATTAAGCAGACGGAGAGGATGAAATATGAAGCAGAAATGAGAATAAGAAGCAAGAAATATATTGATGAGTTGGCGCAAAAAGAAAAAGATTTGAGGGAGTTGAAGCGAAAGGACGAAGAGCGGAGTTTGGAAATGGAGAAAAAACTATCGCAAGTCGAGGATAAAATGAGATTGGAAGCGAAAAAGAAAGCAGAAGAAGAGCAGAATCTTAAAGTTTTGGAGTTGCAAAAACAGCTGACGGACGCGCTTAAAGTCAATGACGAATTGAAGCATAAGCTGCAACAAGGATCACAGCAAACACAGGGAGAGGTGTTGGAGTTGGAGTTGGAGCAAATGCTGAAACGGGAGTTTCCCAATGACAAGATTTCCGAAGTGGCTAAAGGGATGCGGGGGGCGGACGTAGTACAGGAAGTGTTTGAAAAGACTGGCAAAAGGACGGGGGTAGTTTTGTGGGAAAGTAAAAACGCCAAGTGGAGTGAGGGATGGATTGACAAACTGCGTGAGGACATGCGGCGGCTGAATGCCAACGAGGCAGTTCTGGTGTCGGTGGAATTACCACGGGAGATTGGCACTTTTGGATTTTATAAGGGAGTGTGGGTGACTGGTCGGGTGAGTATGGTGGGGTTGGCTTGGGCGTTGCGGAAGAATTTTTGGGAGGTATTTAAACAAAACCGGCAAAATGAGGGTAAGAAGGAAAAGGCTGAGGAAGTTTATGAATATGTAAATAGTTTGGAATTTGGACACAGAGTGGAAAGCATTGTGGAAGCGTTTAATAACTTAAATGAAGATTTGGAAAAGGAAAAGAGGTGGTTTGGCTTGAAGTGGGCTAGACAGGAAAAAGAAATCCGAAAGATAATGGATAGTACGGCCGGGATGTATGGGGAATTGCAGGGGGTAACTGGACGGGCTTTGCCGGAAATTAAGGCTCTGGAGTCGGGGGAATGACTTGGTAGACGACCCCCTTCTTGTCGTCGGAGACATATAAATTCCCAGAAGAGTCGAAGATGAGATCAACTGGACGGCCTAAAGCCCCAGCCAGAGGCTGGTCGGCCTTTGGCTCGAAGCCGGTGATAAAGTCTGTAATTTGTTTAGTTTTCGGATCGATGATGACTATTTTGTAGCCGGTGGGCGGGTTTCTGTTCCAGGAACCGTGGTACGCGACTAAAAGTTTGCCTCGATAATTTTGAGGCCAGCTGTCGGGGATAAAAGCTAGTCCCAAGGGAGCGGAGTGGGCGGGGAGGTCGATAAAGCTGGGTTTCTCGAGCGGCTCTTGGCAAGGATTTCTGATGTAGGTGTTTTTGTCGAAGTTGGTGTCGTGAATGTTTTGGCCGTAGCAGATGGGCCAGCCATAATTCCCCTCCCCAATAATATTGATTTCGTCGGGGGGGGTGTCGTTGCCGATTAGATCGCGACCCATGTCCGTGGCCCAGATATTTTTTTGAGAATCAAGAGTCATGAAGACTGAATTTCGTAATCCAGTAGCGAAGGAGCGAAAACTTGAACCGTCTAAGTTTGAGACGTAGATGGCGGCACGGTGAGGATCTGGTTCATGACAAACATTGCAACTTGACCCAATTGAGATGTATAGCTGATTGTCTTTGACCAAGAGTGAGCGGGTGACATGGTTTCCCCCTTCCGGTAAATCCAAGATTTTTTTGCCGTCGATTGTCACCTTGTCTTCTTCGGCGATGTAGAGATGTCCATTTGTATAAGCTAGTCCGTGGGGCCGGTTGAGGCCAGAGACAATAATTTTTTTGTCGGGTAGAAGTACCACTTGTCCCCTACTGGGAATGCTAACTAGTAAGTTTCCTGTTGGATCAAATTCAAGGTCGCGAGGGTTGCCTAAATCGGAGGCAAAAATAGAAATCGAGAAACCTTTTGGCAGGCTCAGAGGCAGGCCGGTGGAATTTATACCCGGAGATTGTGTTGAGGTAGGAATAGCTGGTGCCGGTAAAATTGCAGGCTTGAGACCGCGGAGATTTTGCCAGTAGAAGTTGACTAGCCAAACTAGAGGGATAATTATAGCGGCGGACAGGATAATTTTTTTCACTTGTGCCCCCGAGAGGAATCGAACCTCTATCAACTGTTCCGAAGACAGTTACTCTATCCGTTGAGCTACGAGGGCGAATGAAATGAGCCAAGTAGCCAATGGATTAGCCGAAGGCGCTTCCGTTGAGCTACGAGGGCAGTAGGTAAATTTTAACATTTGAGGCTCGCTTTGGCTTTGTGGAGACTAGATTTAACCCCACCTGGGGTGGTATCGAGTATCTGGGCAATTTGTTCGATTGGGACAGGTTCTGACTGAAAATACCTGAGGTTGATGGCCAGTTGCTGTCTAGGTGGAAGTTTTGATATAGCTTCATGGAGGCGGTTTGTTTGATCACGCTCTTCTATTACTCGCTCAGGTGAGGGGGCGGTAAGTTGGTTTTCTAGGTCGTCTAGCGAGAGAGAAGAAGCGTGTCTGTAAGCTGATCTTCTTAAATAATCGGCCCATCTAGATCGGACTTTCATTCCAAGGAGGGCTCTGGCTTGGGGATCGGTGGTGTAGATGAATTCGGAGACAAGTAGTTCGAGCATAATTTCGGCGACTAAATCGTCGGCAAAAAAAGCATCTCTCCCTATCAAAGATCGAGCATAACGGTAGGCATAAGGATACATCTCGTTGAAGAGACGTTCTGTGTCTTTGTGACTGGCCACGGCTGGGAGTATAACTCTATATAGTGTAAAATTACAGAGGGTGTGGTGGTTGTAGTCCTGGTGCTATAATAGCTTTATGTCGGAAGTCGAGTTTCAAGGTCGGATGGTATCAGTAAAGGCTTTGAATGTGTCCAGGGCTTTATTGGATATGGCAATTTATTGGGGCGATGCCACATTGGAGGATCCGTATTTGCACAGAAAGGGGCGCCGGGTGTCGGTGGCTAGATTTGTAGGTGGAGATGGGAGAATAGATTTGGATAAAATTGCCTTGACGAGTCCTGAGTTTGCAGGCAAGCTGAAGGGGGCCGGGCTAAAGAGATCCGAGCGGTAGAGAGGACTGGGTTAGAGTGTAGTAAAATTGGTATAGGTGGTGGTTGTAGTTCAACAGTAGAACGCTAGGTTGTGGACCTAGAGGTCGCGGGGGCAGCACCCGTCAACCACCCAGATCGTTTGTTCTTATGCTATTCTTGATACGTGAAGGAGGCAATTGATGGGATAAGGAGCGGATTGGAGGTGATGTGGGAAAATATCGTTGTTCTGAATGTGTTTGGGATTGGCGACGTGACCAGGTTCGTTCATGGATTGATGGCAAGGTTGGGTAGAAATCAGAAGGGATAGCGGATGTTATTTCCTTCTCTCTTCGGTTTCTTCGGTTTCGACTTTGCCGATCTGGTCGAATTCGTGGTAGCGGGATTTGGACAATTCGTCTTTGGCCCAATCCCACACCTCTTTTTTTGTAATACTGGCTACTCCTATAACGGTGTCGGCTCCTCCGTAATAGACCCAGTAGTTGCCGTCGTCTTCGATGACGCCGCAAGTAAAAACGACATTATTTACCCGTCCCTGTTTTTCCCATGACGTTTCTGGTTCTAGGACCGGCTCTGCCGTTCGCCCTATTACTAAGCTTGGATCATGCAGATCTAATAGCGCAACACCTAGGCGGTAAACTTTGTTTCTATCCACGCCGTGATAAAACAAAACCCAGCCATAAGGGCATCTGATTGGCGGGGCTCCTACTCCAACTTTGACCTCATCCCACATATTTTCCCTGGGCCCAAATACCGGCCCTCTCTCTTTATACCTGCGGCCGTCGGTGGATATGGAAATCCGGACGTGGGGGAGGACTCGATGTAGAAGGCAAAAATTTCCATCGATCTTTTCGGGGAACAGGGCTGCATCTTTGCTGTCGATATGGCTGATGATCACTCCATATCTGGACCAACTGGAAAAGTCTGACGTTTTAGATAAACTTACCCGGACCCGCCAGTCTGACCCTCTGGGATGAGCTGGAATAGCCATTAAAGTCGGGTATTTTGAAGCCGCAACATACAGCATGAAGTATTCGTTATCGATTCGGGTGACGCGCGGATCTTCCACTCCCATACTTTCGTATTCACTGTCCGGATCCGGTTCGAAAACAGGTTCAGGTTTCCTCTCTGCGATTTCTGTTGGTGAACTTAATTTTACTATTCCCAACCTAGATACTCCATCTTCTCCCTGGGCCCGGTACACAAGGTGGATATTTCCGCGCCATTGGGAGGCCGCAGGGTTGAATACTGCTTTGTTTTCCCAAGGTTTTCCCGTTGATGTCAGAATTGGATTTTCGTGTCTGATTAGCTTCATTGTTTTTAGATTAGCTGGTCACTTCTTCTAATGCAATATGAGCTATAACAAAGCTTAGCACTGCTTCAGCTCCCTCGTTTAAACTGCAGCCTTGTGGACTAAAGCCGTCTCTTATACCTCCGGTTCGGCTGTCGATAAGCTTCTCACCTATAATGTTGCGTCCGGAATACCACTGCCAGGCTTTGTGTGCCCAGTCTAAGTACTTTTTGTCTTTGGTGGTAGAATAGGCTACCGCACAGGCTTCCACAATGCTGCCTGCTTCTACCGGCTGTTGATCAAATTCGGCTTTTGCTTCGCCTTTTTTCCACCATCCGGTCTGGCCGACAAAACTGAAACAGTTTTTTTGTTTACTCCACAATTTGTCGATTAACCAGTCGAGGGTTTTTCGTCCAACTTCCTCATAACCGGTTATAAACAAAGCATGAGGTAAACGGCCATTATCGTAATATAAACCCGGCTCAAACCATTCCCAGTCATCAGACCGATATTTTTTCCAGGCGGCGACTAGTTTATCCGTCATATGTGGTACCCCGGCTATTGCTAACTGTGCAATTGTCCTGGGCGAAGTGACTTTGTCAAACTGCGATTTGGCTGCATCCCAAATTTGCCGACACACCATTTTTTCATTGCGGTCGCCGGACTTGATTCCCCGACCTGCTGCCACCACTGCTCGCCCAAACCATTCCCCCAATCCAGGCTTGTCTACCCACTGTCCAAGTATGTCCATTTCGTTATGAAATCCACTAACATTTGCTGCCCTGCGTAAGAAATCCAGATAAATCTTGCGAGGTTGTCCTAATTTCAACATCACCTGATATGCCCGAGCGTTGTCGTCCGTGGTGTAACCCTCCGCAATGTCTGGTTTACCCAACTTAGCATGCTCTAATATGCCCGTCTTGTCGGTCATTTTGCGAATGTACGACAAGGTCAGATCAAGGTTTATTGAGGGCATGTTGCATTAAGTGATAGTACTGGTGGCCAACATAATACCAGGTCATTGTCCGGCCTAGGTCATAAGCTTTCCCTTCGCATTCGACTCGGCTTTGTTTATCCTTCCACGTTTCTATTACTGTCCGGGCGATGGCTTCGCTATCTGCAAATGGAACCAGCTTACCGCAACCTAAGTCAAACATTTCCCGGGCGTACAAATAGGGGGTGGAGATACAGGCTTTGCCTGCTCCTATGGCGTAGGCTAATGAACCCGATGCTGCTTGCTGCGGGTCCAAGTAGGGAGTGATATATAAATCGCTTGCAGCCACATATTTGATTAGTGTTTGGAGTGGTAAGTACTTGTTTACGAATCTGACGTGTCGGCCCAGATTCAGATCTTTGGCCATTTTTTTGAGTTTGTGGCGGTACTTTTCTCCCTCGGTTAGTTTGACTACCGGGTGAGTTTCTCCGACCACTAAATACACAATTTCGGGAATTTCCTTGATAATTTCAGGCATGGCGGCAATTACGTACTCAATACCTTTGGAAGAACTGACCAAATTGGCGCTGGTCATGACGACCTTTCCATAGAGACCGAGTTTCTTTTTTCCATTTGTAAATCTGGGAAAGTCCGGTACTCCATGGGGAATGACCACTACTTTACGTCGGTCAACTTTGTACTTATTGACCAACATTTCTCTGGCTGTCTCCAGCATAACTATCAAGTAATTGGCTTTATGGCCTATGCGCCTTATTATTTCTTTCATTTTCGGCGTCGGCTTTTCCAAAACGGTGTGCAAGGTAGCTATCACCGGTTTTTGGAGCTTTTCCATAAATTCTAAAATTAGATTTCCGCTCTCCCCTCCAAAAATGCCGAATTCATGCTGGATGACTACTATGTCTACTTCCCCGGTCTCGTTTACATATTTGACCACCTCGTCGTAATCGTCTTTTACTTCCTGACCTATCCTGAATCTGACTTCATGTGGGTACCTTAAAATCTCGGTGATTTTATTGTCCATGGCAGCGATCTGAGCCAGGGCCAGCGGGTTTAGGAGATTGATGGCGTTGGTCAGATCTTTAGTAAATGTCGCTATACCGCACTTTCTGGGAATATATGTCGAGACGTATAGGGCTTTTATCGGCTGAGTAAGTTTTTTCAGGCTAATCATCTTTCTCTTTGACATTATAAACCTTCCAGTCTGTGGATGAGTAAATTGTTGGGTAGGGCATGATTTGGGTCGTTATGATGTAGTTTATGCCGTATTCTGTTATGAGTTTGTTAATTTTTTTACTGTCTAGATTGTAGTAGTCTGTAAGACGCTGTTGTCTTTTGGCCCACTCAAGGGCGAGTTTTCGCGAATAGAGGGAATCGCCGCCTTCCTTGCGCTCGACTACGACCGAACGCTGGCTAAAGAAACGAAACCCAGAAATTTCCGGAGGGACGAGAAATAGACTATCTGTTGGGGTATTAGTTTTGGCCCAGAGGGCCGAATTTACATAACCGGCTGGGGGCGTGTAAGCATAGCTCTTTTCATCCGATTTGTTTTTTAGAGTTAGCAGAATTGACGCGATTGATAAAACAATTACTACTGATGTAAGTAATTTTTTGTTGATCCTTGAAGTTAAGGTTTTGGCGGTATAAAGAATGAGAAAGATAAAAACCAAATATAGGTTTCGTGTGAGTTGAAGCTCTAAGCCTAAATGAATTGATAACAGATCCGAAATGATGTTTATCAGAAATAATAAGTAAGAAGTGAAAACGGCGGTGACGGCTACGGGATGGATTTTTTTGAGGTAAATAAAGAAAAGAGGAATTAGGGCAGTGGCCACTTGCCATTTCCATGACCACGTTCGGGCAAATATATAAGGCATGCGGGAGACTAGTATTTCGCGCCAAGCGGGATCGACAAAGAAGGGATTTGAAGATTGAGATAAATAGTAGCTGATTGCCCAGGGAAGTGATAGTAGAGAAATCCCGAAGAGCCAATATAATATTTTTGGTGGTTTGAAGTAACCGGTTAGCGTGAGTATCCCTAGAATAAGTGGGTACGGGATGAGAGTTAGGGGGTGGAAGAGAAAGCCGATTACGGCGGGCAAGATCGAGAGACGAAACCTTTTTTTGAGTAGGAGGTAAACAGAGATCAGTAAGAAAACGTCGCCTAAGAATCTGGGCATTAGAGAAGCTTCGACAGTGTTGATGCTGCTTTGGGCTACCGGAAATGGGTAAATGAATAAAAATAACGATAACCAAATAGTCTTTTTGTCGAAACCTAAAGCCTGTCCGATTTTGAAAATGACCCGATAGAATGCGAAGAGGGTTATAACGTAAATGCCTAAGGCTGACAGTTCTTGGGAGTGGGTTAGTTGGGTGGTGAAATTGACAAAACTGGGAAATAGAGTGGGAGATAACTTATGTGTGGCTAGCAGATAATCTCTGGGGTAAAGGGAGGGACTTTTTTGATAATTGGCGTAAATTAGATAATGGATTTGGTTGCCCTGGCCATACTGGTAACCGCGAATGAACATCGAAAAAATAGTGAATAAGAATATTAAAAACATGAGAGAAAGTTCAAACCGGCAGGAGATTTTTATTTTTGGTTAGTTGTTGCCTATTAGCTCGAGGTCGAAGCTCATATCTGCACTTGTTGCCGAGGCCTGATGAACCTCTACGGCGATTACGTTTGTGCCGCTAACTAAAATGGATTGGGGGGAAATGGTTTTGGAATTGAATGTAGATTCTTCCGGTGTGCCTAGACTGGTAGCGGCCAGTGTTTTCCAGTCGATAGGGCCTGGAGGCATATTGGTGATTCTGACTTGACTTCCGTTTATATAAACTACGGCTCCGTCATCTTTGAGAATATTGATGGTGAGACTGGTGAGACTCTCGGGGTTCGCTACCTCGAAGTATTTTCTGAAATAAGTGGTTATGTACTTATTTGCCGAATTTGAACCGTAACTTACTATGGTGGCTTCGTCGCCGTCACCGTAACCAAATTGGGCTACACCCTGTTTCCAGGAACTGTCGTTAAAACCCAAATGCCTCCATGAGCTACCGCGGTTTGAACCATCGTCAAGATAGTTCCAGGCTGATTCTTTTTGGACCAGGGTGGTGTTTGAAGGAACGGGTGAGGTTGTGGGAGTGGGTGTGGGGGTGGATGTGGGTGCGGGGGTGGGAGTTGGGTCAGGTTCTGGTGTGGGAGTTGGTGTGGGCTCCAATGAGGGTGTCGGGATGGGAGTAGGCGTAGAGATGGGAGTCGGGGTGGGTGAGGGTGAATTGGAGACGGCGGTCGCATCTAGATAAAAATCGAAACTGAGGTCGATACTATCTCTTGTACCCTGGTGTACTTCGACGGCGATTTGGTTATTGCCGGGTACTAAGAAGGCCGGACTTAGAGTGATGGAATAATAAGTAGTCTCATATGTGCCGCCGATTAGGGAAGAGGCGAGAGTCGAGTTGTATATGATCCCACCGGGCATGTTGGTACGGTAAATCTCGGAATTGTTGAGATAGACGACGGCGCCATCATCCCTGAGGACACCTAATTTTAGGGAGATTACTCGGGCGGGATCATCGATCCAGAAGTTTTTCCTAAAGTAGGTGGTGACATATTTGTTTGCCGAGTCAGGTCCGTAACTAATGACAGTTTTTTCGTCGCCGTCACCGTAACCAAATTGAGCGATCCCCTCTTTCCAGGCGGAATCGTCGAATGAGGATTGTTTCCAACTGGATCCGGGTTTGGTGCCGTTGTCAAGATATTTCCAACCGTCGCCTTTGGAGACCAGGCTTAGATTTTGGACGGAATTTATGTCCGAGGTAATGGAAAAGGCATCTGAGAAAGCTGGTGGCGATCCGACGCCTACAAATTGGCCCGAGATTGCAGTGTCACTGACGTCGAACTTTAGAAAGCCGAATGTGGGGTAAAGATTTGCGCCCATGAGTCTTGTAAAATAAGAAATTTCCGGGTCGGAAAAGTTGATGTTACTTAAGTTTCTCCCGCCGGTGCCGGCGATGACAAAAACCGGGCCGGACCCTTTGGCGTAAGCGTCGGTAAAGCCAGTTTGATTGACGCAGTCGCTGTTGTAGCTGCCGGGGGTGACGGAGGGACAGGATGTGGTGCCGTTTATGAGCTGTTTTGATCTTTGGTAGTTGTGATTGTGGGCTTGCAGGACAAGGTCGACTTTTTTGCTGATTAAAAGATTTTCCAAGTCGGGACCAATGAGACAGACTGAATTTTCGGCATTCAGGCAGGGCTTGTGCATGGCGACAATTATCCAAGGAATGTTCTGGTTACGGGCCGAATCAATTGCGTTTGACAGCCAATCGAAGTGGCTGGTGCCAGAGCTATAGTCGTAGTAGTCTCCCGCGAAAGTCAGGTCCGGTGAGAATAAAATGAACCGGGCAAGATTTTGGTAGTCGAAGTAATACTCTTTACCATACTCGCCAACGAGACCGCCGATGCGATCAGGCAGACAGGCAGCGAAGGCGTCGATATTGGCTTCTCCTCCATCGGAATCGTGATTACCTGACAATAGTTCAAATGGGTAAGTGCTGCCCACGAAACTTTTTACGTAATCACACCAGGCGGATTCGGGTGAGAGAGTGCCATAGCTGAAATCGCCTGTTGCCAAGTGAAAATCGGCCCCCGCTTGGGAAATTTTGGCTAGAACTGCCGAAGTATCGCTGGTTGACTGGTAATCACTAATGGCTGTAAAACTAAATCCTTCAGAATTAGCCAGAGCCGAAGAAGGCCAGGTAGCCAGAAGTACAAATAGGAGGGAGGTGAAGAGCGATTTTTTCATCTACAGGTCTAGTTTATGCTGAATTGGATTAATAATCAATGCCCATTGATTATGTTGCAGGGGTGTGATATAAAGGGGGCTAGAGTTACTGATACTTCGCGAAAGAGTTTAGGTTGGAGCGGGTGCAGAGCTTACTAACGAATTGAGGTGAATAAGTAAAATGTCTAGATTATTTGTAGGCGGATTGTCGTGGGAAACCACGGAAGACGCTTTAAAATCCCTTTTTTCCCAAGCGGGAACAGTGGTGTCTGCGACTATCATTGTTGACAGAGACACCAACAGGTCTAAAGGATTTGGATTTGTGGAGATGAGTTCCGATGGGGAAGCCAATGCGGCTATCCAGAAGTTTAACGGTTATGAGTTGGATGGCAGAAAACTGGCCGTGAATATAGCCAGACCCAAGACAGAGGACAGCAGACCTTCCGGAGGATTTAACCGTGGAGGTGACAGGGGAGATAGGAGAGGTGGGTATAGTAGGTAAAGATCTAGACTGAATGGCGGCCCCGTATCCGGGGCCGCTTGAGGTGTGTGGTGTAAAATGATGGTCTATGGTCGGCGCGAGTGAGGTTGTGGGAATATTGGGGAAGGGGGAAGTTGGTCGGGCGGTGGGTAGGATTTGCCGGGAGGCGGGATATAAAGTGTTGGTCAGAGAGTTGAAATATGACGAGATTTCGGAAAAACAAATCGATTATTTGCATGTAAACATTCCGGAAAAGGTAAAAGCTGATTTTGTCCGAGTGGTGGTAAAAAATATCAGGGAGTTGAGGCCGAAGTTAACTGTCATAAACAGCTCATGCTCGGTGGGGGCGACGCGGGAGATTTATGAGAAAGTCGGATTGCCTATTGTTCACTCTCCCGTAATTGGAGTGCATCCCCATTTATATGAATCAATAAAGCTACGGTTCAGGAAAATTATCGGGCCTGTTAATAAAAAATCATTGGTTTTGGCCAAGGCACATTTTAAAAAGTTGGGTTTGAAAATTGAAATTTATGGCAGTTCGGAAAATTCTGAAGCCGCTAAACTTCTAGATTTGGTGTATTACGCTTGGAATATAGTTTTTTGTAAATGGATGGACGAGATATGTGGAAAAATGGGGGTTGATTTTGACCAGGTGTATACCAGGCATAACCAGAATTACAATGAGGGCTATAAAAAATTGCGGCCGAACGTGATCCGGCCGGTTCTGTCCCCTACTCCGGGCCCGATCGACGGACATTGTACTATTCCGGATGTGGAATTAATCGAGCGAGATTTTCCCAAGACTGACGGAGTTTATTCTGAAGGAGAATAAAAATTACTGATAGATGGGTTTATATAGAGTTTTGAATGTGTCTGGATAGCTGAGAGGTGGGTAGAGGTGGCCATGCTCTTTGGTAAAATTATCGCAGTTTCTTTCCATAGTGGTTAAGTCTGGGCTGATGCGTAGAGCTTTTAAGAGGGCGGCTAAGAGTTGAATGTAATTATTTTGATCGTGGATGTCTATGTTTGCCCGGCGGGAAATCTCTTCAAATTTGGTGAGGCTGACAACGTGGATAACGGGATTGGAGTGGAGGATTCTGAGTATTTTGTCTCTCCAGGCGATGCAGCCAGCCCCTTTTCCTTGAACAATAAGGGCCGATTGGACGCCGGCTGACTTGGTGAAGTAGGTGCATTCTCCTTCCCATTCAGACAGAGCGAGGATAAGTCCCTGGGCTAGCTGCATTGGCTGTCCGGTTGCGATCAAGTGAAGTAAATGATCTAGGAAGAAATGTTCAGCCAATTCGCAGGCGGGATCAGAGTAGGGATCCTCTTTGTTAATGACTATCCGAAATAATTTTCTGTCCATGTGACCATTTTATATTATAGGCTTGGGATGTAAAGGTGGAGCTATGAGGGACTTTTTTCGGTTTTTCTGCGGGCGTGGAGTGGAAGTGAGTAGGGTCGGTTGACAATTTTAGCAGAATGAGTATGCTATGGGCTGTAGTTATGAACAGAAGGGATTTTATTACTGGAAAGTGGATGAGGGACTTGGTGTCTGGCCCGGGGAGATCCCCTGAGGGAAAAGCGATTGACAATGCGGTTGAAATAGGTGGTGAGGCGGCGGCAGTGGCATTGATGTTACTCCTGGCTTATCAGGGAAGCCGGGACAGATTGGTGTGGTACGAGATGAATGCTCCGAGAGTAAAAGGATCGCCAAATTTTGAAAAGCTAATGGGCTCAGTCGATCGTTTAGGTGAGGTGATAGGCGTGTTGACACCGGCTGTTTCTAGTTTGGAAGAGAAATGGAAAAGTAAATATTATAAAAGCAAAACCGAAACATACATTGTTATTGTGGACAATAAACCGGAAGTGAGATTTAAGACGGTTTGGTATTGGGATGAGCCAAGAGAGTTGAAAGAGGAGGGGTTGCATCATGATTCGTTGAAAAATTGGAGAGAGTTTGGGGATGGGTTTGGGAGAAAAGTTAATGACTTGGCGGCGAATGGGTCGGAGGCTTATGATTTGGAAAGAGGAACGGGGAGCATAAGTTATACAGGTCACGAGCAGGACGCTGGGACACAAAATATATTGGCGGGCTTAGGATATGGATTGGTTGGTGGTGCTTACGCGCTTTATGAAGAATTTGATGAATGGTTAAGCGGGATTGATCATTTGCCTGTCTTTAAGGCGAGTAGCCATATGAAAAGACGAACATTTCTTAAGTTGGCGGCAGCAGCCGGAGCATACCCGGCTGTCAGATGGTTGCAAAATCTCACAGCTACAAGTAACAAGGCACTTCTGGGAGATATTCAAGAAAATTCAGCGAATGTGATAAAAGGAATGGATGTGGAAGATGAAGAGGCTTTTCGTCGCCAATTTGGTGTAGACCCTGTGGATGTTGGAAACCATGTTCTCGGTGTTCAGAAAGTGGTCAATGCGGCCCTTGACCAGAAAGGAGACAACATTGAGAGGTGGGATGAAATTAGGCCATTGGTGAAAGATGTGCAGGTGGAATGTGAGAGGGCTGGAGGAAAGTTTTTGAAGTTTTTTGATGTTCATGTTGGGACAATGAGGATACCGGTCGAGCTGACTAAAGTGAGTAAATACTTGTGGGCGACTAGACAATTGAAAGGTTATGTTGAAGGGAGGCAGGTGGGGTTGGATACTCGGCATTTGTGGAATGCTGGGTTTTTGGGTTTGGGTTTAGCCGGGGTGATGGCCTTGGGAGAGTTTGGGTTGTTTCCGGTAATTGATAGGGCGATGGGGATAGAGGAATAGAGTTATTTTTGGGGGAGGCGGGAGGGGGAGATGCCCAGGGATTCGAGTTTTTCTAAATATTGAATAATGGTGGTAACGAATTCGGCGTGAGACCAGGCTAGAGGGGTGGCTGACAAGGGACTTCCGGTTTGGGAATGAAGCTGTTCGGGTAGAATACCGGTGGGAAGGGCCGACTTTGCGGTCCATTCCAGCCAATTTTTGACGGGCTCGAGATCGGCTTCTGATTTGGCTCGGAAGAGATGATATTGAGCCAGCCAAAGGGAGGTAATTACCCAGGGGTTGCCGGGGATATTATCGGAGGAGCGGAAATACATATCCCCTTGATATCTAGCCAGGCCACCTACCGATGTGGGAAGAGTGAGCTGATCTACTACTCCCGTAAAAGCGGGGTGCAGGCGGGGGTCGTCTTTTTCTAGCAGGCCGAATCTGAAAATGGCATAGGCTGTAGACATATCTGGAGTGGGATCGGAAACTGGGTGGTTGGTCTCGGTACCGGACAGACTTTTGAAAAATAACCCGGTGTCGGGACTGAATAGATACTTAAGTGTTGCCGATTTGATTTCGGTGGCGGCGTCTTCATATTTGCGTTCGGCTTCGGTTTTCCCTAAGAGTTTGGCAAATTTGGCGGCGCAAATTAGAGCCGCGTAAGTTACGGCGGCGGTGTAGGTAAAAACGCCATACCGCTCTTCCCACAAGTCGTAGCTTTCTTTGGGTAAGCCGGTGTGGGGGTCGCGGTAAGCCACTAGAAAATCCGAGGCCTTTTTGATGAGGGAGTTGTAAACAGTTTCGATAAATTCCAAATCCAGGGAACGAAGATAATATTGCCAGAGGGCATAGATGACGAGAGCGGTCTCGTCTTCTTGGATTGGCAACTGGGCGTGACCTCCTCTGACCCAGGGGTGCCAAGAACTGCCTAAGGATTGGTCGGAGCGATATTTGTGCATAAAATAGCCGTCGGGGGACAAAATGGAGTTGGCGTATTCGAAAAATCTGCGAGCGGAGTTGAGTTCGCCGGCTAAAATCATGGTTAGAGTGCAGTAGGCGGCGTCACGAGGCCAGACGTAGGAATAGGTGTCCCGGCCGTATTTGAGAAGATCCGAATCCCCCGAGGCGATGACGGCCCCTCGGTTGTCGGTATGGGAGCGGATGACAAAAAGAGATTTTTTGAACAGGTCTACCAGATGGGGTGAGAGGTGGTTGAAATTGAAGCGCTGGCGGTTGACCCAGGCCTTCCAGAAGTCCTGGGCGGACTTGATGAGATATTGGGGTGTTTTGGACAAAACATAACTGTTGAGATCAAAAACTTCCTGGAATTGTTTCGAGGCCGCTAGCCAGTAATAAATATTGTCCGATTGGTGGGGACGCAAGTGGCAGGTGATGCCAATGACCGAATCTACCATGCCGTGCTCTATGGGATTTTGGGAAAGAGTCCCATCTTCGGCGTCTTTGTGTGTGCCTTCGTGGCCTTCGATGTTGAATAGTCCTACGGAATAGTCGTCGAAGCTTCGATCCCCGTGGATGGCGTTTATGAGAAATACCCGGCGGCCCTTGTAGTGGATGACAGTTTGGGTTTGGGGGTCGAAATAAGCGGTGTCACCCCGGCGGGCCTGGTAAATTTCGAATTGTTGGTGGAAGAAGAGTTTGATGGTCCGGTTTTGGTCGGAAAGATTTTTGAGGACAACTTTTCGCAAAAAGATGTTTTTTTCGTTATATACCGTGTCGGTGAAGTCTAACTGTACCTGGAGGTCGGCGTGAACTGCGACTAGGTAGCTGGCCATGGTGTCTTTGAGATAGTTGATGGTGACGTGCCAGTGGCCGTCGTCTAGCCAGCTGAAGCGGTTGTCCACCCAAACGCCGATTTTGTGGACGTAGTGGCCGTCCACATGGTTTTCCAGGCCGACGTAGGGAAAATAAAGATCGCGAACCTGGCCGTGGTTGTCCAGGCCGATAAGCATTTCTCCGTTACCTAAATTGATAAAACGAGCCATGAAAAATTTCCAATTGATCTAAATGGTGATGTTGCTTGAGGTTGACTGACTAATTCTCAGTTTTAAATCTTGCAGGGCGTTCATAAATGAGATGAAGGCTTCGTAGGGGGTATCGTGGGGATTGAAATATTTGTGGACGTCGCCGTCAGAAAACCACTTTGTACACATATAATAAAAATGATCCGAGATTTGAAGTTTTCGCCAATCGTCGATTAGTGAATAATCCTTAGTGCGTAGGACTTGGGATTCTAGTGAATATAGATGATGGAGGGCATCGTGCTGCATGGGATTGCCTAGCCAGGCGGAGAGGTCGCGTTCCACGTCCGCCCAGGAAATAAAATTTGGAATGTCCAGAGTGTCGCGAATTGGGTATGTGTCGATGGCTTCGGAAGGCGTGACAAATGAGTTGTCCGGGTGTTTGAGGATCTGACCGGGAAAGCTGGCTAGAAAATCGAAAATGCCGGTATCGGCCCATTGGTGCTCGCCGAATGTCTCGTAGTCCATAAAAAGATTGACGACTTCGCCGCTGCCGTTGACGCCATTGATCCAGGATGCGAATTTGGGTGCTGTTAGCGGATATTCTGGCCAGTCATGTGAAGAAAAACGGAAAGCGATATCATCACTAAGCCTGTAATTTTTGAGGAGGAGTTTGATGGCCTTTGTTCCGTGGGGCTGGTAGACAAAATTCGGGCTGCGCCAACCTAAGATGTGGTCTACGCCTTCGGCTAGAATACCTTTAAAGCCCAAACTTTCGACATACTTGGCTAGATCGTTGTTGTAAATTAACTCGGTGTTTCTGAAGACTTGGGGATGGGCCCGGAAGAGTTTCTTGACTTTGGCTTGGTGGAGTTTGATTTGAGAGGCGAACTCTTCCGGAGAATACAGAAACGAGAGAGAGTGATAATAAGTCTCGGATAGGATTTCGACCCGACCGGTATTGACAAGACTTTGGAATGATTCGAGAACGTGGGGAAGATGGGTTTCCAGTTGCTCTAAAAAAACTCCAGAAAAAGAAAAACTGACTTTGAATTGGGGATAATTTTTGAGGATCTTGGCTAGGATGGCGTTGGTGGGCAGGTAGCTTTTGGCGGCCACCTTGGAGAGAATTTTGAGATTGTTGCGGTTTGAGTCCGAGGAGTCGTTGAAGTACTGATGGTCGTGGCCGATGTCGAACATCCGGTATTTTTTTAACCGGAGGGGTTGGTGGACTTGAAAGTAGAGGCAGAGAGCAGGCATGTTACAAATTTTTAAATTACAATTTTCAATTTACAAATAATTTTCATAGTTGGTTGTAAACGTTGGTGACTTTATCTGCTGCGGAGGACCAGGAGAGTTTTTGAACTTCCTGTGAGCTTTCCGTGATTAGGGTTTGGGGGAGGGAAGAATAATTTAAGACGGCTAAAATTTGGTTGGCCATTTCGTCCGTGTCCCAGAAATCGACCTTGAGAGCATGGGAGAGGACTTCGGACACGCCGGATTGTTTGGAGATAAGAACCGGGGTGCCATTGATGACGGATTCTAAAGGTACGAGACCGAAGGGCTCAGAGACTGAGGGAAGGATGAATAGATCCGCGCTTTTGTAGAGCTGAGTCAGCTGTTCACCGCGCAGGAAACCGGGGAAGAGGACGTGGTCGGAGATGCCAAGCTTTGCTACAAGGTCGATGACCTGGTGTTCCATTTCTCCGGAACCGGCAAGGACGAAATAGACGCGATTAAAATGCTGGAGAACCTTGTGGGCTGCTTTGATGAAATAGTCGGGGCCTTTTTGCAAGGTTAAGCGGCCGACAAAAAGGACGATCTTGAAGCCTGCCGCCTTGACTGAGTGAAGGAAGGTGATGGGTCCTGCTACTTTGGGATAATCACCAGCGTCGATGCCGTTGTGGACGACCTTAATTTTGTCCGGAGTGATGCCATACTTGGAAACTAGGATGTCTTTGGTGCGTGAGCTCACAGTTATGACCAGGTCGGCTTTATTAAATCCCTCGCGTTCGATGTGGAATACGGCGGGATTAATATTGTCTCCGCCGGTTCTATCGAACTCCGTGGCGTGGACGTGGATAATGAGGGGTTTACCGGTCGCGTCTTTGATAGCAAGGCCCGCTGGAATGCAGAGCCAGTCGTGCGCGTGGATGAGGTCGAACTGGAGCTTTTTGGCCAAAGTCTTCGCGTTTTGAGCGTAGGCTAGAACTTGGGCTATGAGACTAGCAAAACCACCGCCAGAACTGGCAATAAGATAGGGAGAAAGTGGTGTATCGGATAAAGTTTGGTCATCGGCAAAAAGGACGGGAAAAGGAGTATCCGAGACGGGGAGTTTGTGTGGTAGGACAAACAGTATTTGTTGGCCTTGTCTTGTTAGGGCCCTGCTCAGGCCGAGACAGGCGGTGCCCAGTCCCCCACTGTTGTGGGGTGGCAGTTCCCAGCCCAACATGAGAATTCGTTTGGCCACTAGATAATAATGTGACGTGTGTAAACTTAAATCAATGGGGAAAATTAAAAAGCGCCGGAGATTAAGGAATTAGAGGCTGTTCGATTAGATTTTTACGCCGGAGAAGAATGGGAAGGCGATAAACTTGTTCTGGGTCGTAGGCAAAAAACTCGGCTGGATACTGGTTAGAAAAGACATCCCGCTCCAAAAGCACTCCACCTAAGCCCACCACCACGCCCTTGATGTGCAATGTATTTGCGCCTACTCCGGTTCTGAATTGTCCCCCGGCTACGAATAACCCACTCAAGTCCGGAGTCCTGGCTCTGGGGTCACTAGCTGCTACCCCCACTCCGGAAGCGACATCGATATTACCCTGGGAAATAATTACCACCAGTCCTCCCGGTTCCACGGTGATACTTCCGGTGATGGTCACCGGGAAGTCTGAAACCACGACAATTTTTTGGCTGGCGGTGACGCTCGAAGTTGGAATTGTTAAAGCCGGGCCTGCCCCGCCGTTAAAGTAGGCCACCCCGTCGATTTTCTGGGTGCTACCTAAATCAAATGCCGCATTCAGGCTACCTCCGGGGTAGTTCTGGGGTGTGGCCACATCCAGAATCCGGCTTTTGATACTGGCATAGCTGTAAACCGAAGTCAGAGTGGATGAGGCATATCCCGGATATGTGACTGTGCCAATAGCCGTCCAGTTTGTGTTACTCCAGGTGCCGTTTTCGATATTACTGTTTTGACAAATTAGGACTCCGTCCAACGTATAGGTATCCCCTGCACCCGGTGTTGGGCCGACTCCGGGAAGACTGAGGTATGTGGCTGGAACAGTTAACGGTAGGCTCGCGCCTACTGCTCCATTTAGGCACATCATGTCCCCGCCCTGGGTCTGGAAAAAAGTCGTCTGGCACACACCAGAAACTGACCCGGCCGGACTTAATCCACATTCATTGCCTCGGGTGACCGAGTAAGTCAGAGTCTGGCCGCAGGAGTAATCGGTAAAGGAGGTCGATTCGGCAGGTAACACCACTGTCCCCGGAGTAGGAGAGGGAAAAGCCAGAGGAGACCTACTTATATTGTATGCGGTTTCGTTAGGAAACCAGGCGGGTACACCTGAACCGGGAGTAGGATCGGGATCGTCCAGCCAGGAGATATTAGCCGATCCGTCGAAATTATCGGTAAATGTCATGCCCGAGGGAGCCGTTGGCACGCATTTGCCGGTTATTTGGTTGGATGCGGCCGACCAGGGAGACAAACACGAAGTGGCTCCCCCGGCAGTTATTGCCCGCACCCGGTACTGGTATCCCAAATTACAAGCCACACTAGTGTCGGTCCACCGGGGAGTGGGGGTGAGAATGGGGGTCGATCCTGACCACAAACCTGTAGCTAGGCTGTATCTTTGGATCTCATACTGGTTAGCCCCGGAGATGACGTTCCAATTGACGGTCGCAGATGTTACTCCGCAGGCGGGAGCGGCAATGGAGCTGATGACTGGAGTGACCAAGGATGGGCACGCTACATTAACTGTGACCGGCAGGCTAGTGGGATATGGAGTCGTGCCCATGTAACACTGGGCGTAAAGGTTTGTGGTACCTATATTTCTGCCTAGAATAGCCCTGGAGTAGGGAGAGGTGGGGTCGCCGGTGGGAGTAGCCACGGCGGCGATACTGGAGTTGGCTGAATAAAACGCCACGTAATTGACCAATCCGGCGGTGGGCACAGGATATCCCGTGACCACGGCAGATGAGTTTAAAGTTATATTTAGGGGATTTGGCTGGAGAGTGGTATTGCAGGTGGGGACGGTGGTGGGTGTGGGTGGGATGGGAGTGGGAGTGGAAACAAAGATATCTGTATCGGTGGCTCCGGTTACTGAGCAGGTTTGTCCACCAACTAAATCGGTTGTGGCCCAGACGGCAGTATTCCCTGGAGAAACCGCCGTAGCTGTTGTCTGGTAAGGCGAAGATGGGTCTGCTGCCGGGGTAACTACTGCTATGGACGTGTTATACGATCCGAATCTGACTTGAGAGGGAGTAGCTCCATTGAACAAACTTACATTTGCCGTTATGCCGCAGGTTTGTGGGACAGACAAGGTGCAGGACAGTGGGCTAACGTCGATGTTGCAGTAGGGGGTAGGTAAGGGGGTTGGCGCAGATGTGGGGGTGGGTAAGGAAGTAGGAGTAATAATGGTTGTCGGTGTTGGGGCTGTAGTCGGCGTTGGATTACTCACTACGACGTCGGTGTCAGTCGTCCCTGTGGATTGACACGTCCTCCCGTCAGAGAGGGTAGCTGTTCCCCATACCGCCGTGGATCCGGCAGCTACAGCCGTCACTGACGTCTGATGCGGCGACGTCGTGTCCGAAGTCGGGCTCACTAAAGCCAAGGAATTGTTGTATGACCCAAATGCCATTGAGTTAATAGTTGCCGATCCTAAACCCGAGGACACGATTGCCGAAACCGTTCCCGTCGATCCACCTACTGTTAGATTCAACACCGCTGGGCTGGTCGTTACCTGGCACGGGGTCAATGTAGGGATGGGGGTGGGAGTGGTCACTATAAAAGTAAGACTGCGCCCGCCGGTGGTAAACCCGCTCCACCAGTAGTTTTGCCATGGCCAGTTATAACTTGGCTGAGGTTGCCCCGCTAGAACATTGGTTCTTTGGGTAAAGTACCCGCCGGCTGGAACTGGGGTGATGCCAAGGAGGATTTGGTTGGAATAAAGAGCAATTCCACCGCCTTTGTCCAGGTTCCCGCCCGGGGCGTATCCGGTTACGGTCGAGGTGTTTGTGGATATGGTACTGAAACAGACAGGCCAAATTGCACAATTGTAGCTGGGGGCCATTCCCCACACATTGACTAATGTTCCCCCGGGATTGCGGGAGTAAATGTTTATAAAAGGAGTAGGAGTGGGTATCGGTGTCGATGTTGGGACTGGGGTCGGAGTGATAAAGTTCATACACAGATTGTCAATGTACACTCCCAGGCCAGCCCCTGCCGCCCCTATCATGTTAATTCCTACCTCAACTCTAGCCACCCCAGAGATATATGGCGCATCCACGGTAAACTGCGGTTTCCAACCTCCCACGGATTTGTCCAACGCTACCGACCGCCATGCACCAGGAACCTGGTTATTGGCCGCATCCCAGAAATTTACATACGCTGACATAGATACCAATGCCGGGTCCAGGTCTTGCTGCACGTAGTAATAGCCAGTAAAACGCACTTGCTGGTTTGAAGCCGGAGCTTGATATACGTTTGTATACACAGTCGAATTTGTTATTTCGCCATTTAGCACTATTCTGTCGGCTCCATACCCACTGTTGACCTGAATAACGCTTCTCCCATCGCCAATCGTTCCCGCCCCTCCTCCTTTCCACACGCCCATCCCTTCACCTAGCTCGTATCCGCTCTGGCTGTCATTTAGCAATCCGCATGGGGAGGGATTGGCACAGATAAAAGTCTGGGCGGGTGTGTAGACAGTTCCGCATCCGGATGTGCGGCCTCCCATGTACCAGGAGTATTTGTGACCGGGGGCGATTGGGTAGTCCAGGATATTGCTGCCCCAGACGTTGTTGTCGCAATAATCGTCGGTAGTAAAGGTACTACACGACCCGTTCCAAGCCGCCGCGTTTTCAGTATCGTCTATTCTGATTCTGGTAGTTTGCGAGTCTCCCCATGTCCAAGATAGATGAGCGATGGTGTTATTGGACTGGCAGGAATTGGTCAGATTGGATGGGGGAACTGGTGGACAGGTTTCGCCTCCTCCTCCACAATCCACAGTACCCCAACTGCAGGCGATGCTGCTGTCGTTGGAGCACCATCCGCAGGCATCCCCGGAACAAGTGTTCCCGCAGTTGCCGTTGTCTGAACAGGTGCCACAACTGGCAGGCGGTGTCGGGGTGGGTGGTATCCACTGGCAACTATTGCTGGAGCAGACTCCGTCTGTGCAGCCGGAGCAGTTGACAGTCGGGGTGCAAGAACCGGCGCTGCACCACCCGGTTTGCTTGGTATCTGTATAGCAAACGGGGGAGGGCTGGCAGTCATATCCTTCGCAGTCAGAGGATGAGTTACAATCTTGACCGGCTTTAGGGCCATTACGGCAAGCTAATGCTGATCCGCTGCACATGCACTCTGAGGTTCCGGTGCAGACGTCGGCGACTGTTGGGGATGGGGAAGTGGCTGCGACTACAACTATCCCAACTGTAGATAGTGCTAAAATCGTAAGCTTGATTCGGTTCATTTGATGTCAAATAAATTAAGCTCTTGTTTATTGAGTATTCTGTCGTTCCAGGGTTGTAGGTTTCGAAGGCTCTGTTCTATGGGAACAGAGCCCCAGTTGCGAAGAGCGAAGAGGCCGGAAATGACACGTTGGGAAAAAATTTGATCTATCGAATCGTTATTTAACAAGTCTTCTGATAGCCAGATTTTGAGCGTTAACCGGCCCCATTTGTCGAAACTGGCATCGATTGAGGAGAGACGCTCTCCGTTTTGTTTTAGGTATAGGTTGTAATTAGTGTCAAGGTATGGGGCAAGGACTATTTTTAGGGCCCAGGGGCGGTGCCAAAGTATGTCTCCCGCTTTACCTGTGGGAACTCCGACCTTAGTGTCCCAAAAAGAAATTTCCTTGAGTACGGCTTTCAATTGTACCTTGTTGGCGATGACTGCCTGTTTACTGGGTATATCTGAAATAACTTCCACACTGTACCAATAACTCGAGAATTTAAATGCGACAGCAATTAGTACTAGTAAGAGAACAAGAAGGAGAAGGGAAAGCTTTTTGGACTTCACAAGTCTATGCTATTGGATTTGAGGGGAAGAGTCAATTGTTGGAGAGCTGGGGGTCTATTACTGCTTGGTCGAGAGAGAAGACTTGTACCCGCCTGGCCTCGGCGTAAGACTTATTTAGCAAGATGACCGCTTTAGTGGCCGCACTGGATTTGCCTTGGAAACTTAATAGATACGATGAACCTTTTATCATGAGTTCTGCTGATTCTTCGAAGGCACGGGGATAGGTGGGGTATTTTTTCATGGCTGCGATGACTTCCAATTTCGGTAGGAAGGAGGCGTAGTAAACGATTAGGTGACCGTCCGGGCCAAAGGCCAGTCCTAATCCACCAGCTTCATTACCCGGGTTTGCGGGAATTACCTTATCGGGGTTGTTCCCTCGAGTTTCGAGTCTGAGTTCAATTTCCCTGATGTGTGCGCTCGGTGGACATGAGATCCACTGGGTGTATTCGTTGGGAGCGACGGTTGGGCATTTAAGATTTGGGGGCAGTTGGCCATTTCGGGCTATCAGATCTGCTAGAGCTTGTTCTTTGCTTTGATACGTGCCTCCTTCTACCAGGGATTCCAGCAGCCAGTCCTGGACAGCTTTTTGCATGTCTTGGGCTGGATCAATAAACCCGTAGTGATCGTATTCTGGATTGAGCCAGACTTGCATTTGGCCGGTGAACTTGCCTGTATCCTGGGGACGGGTTTCACCTGGCTTTGGGGGGCGATCTGTGGGGATGGGGGTAAGGATGGGAGCGAGGGACGCGGTGGGAAGACGGGTTTGAGTAGCGGTTGGGGGTAAGGTGGCTGTAAATTCCGGCTCGACCGGAGCAGGCACCGTGGCCGTTGGTTTCTCGGGTATGGCGGGAAATTCGATTTTGTTGGGTAAGCCACTTGCTTGCAAGCTTTGATACCAAGCATACAAACCCACGGCCGTGACGAGGAGGCCAGTTCCTACCCAAACTTCTAAATTAGCCGGCTGCCGTCCTTTTTGCGGCTGTCTATCTACTGCCATGTTTTTAAAAAATCCCGCCTCGGGGCGGGAATTAAGTATTAATAAGCTCGATAACGGTAAACGTAAATAAGGGTGATGCAGACGTAGTTGTCATGTGTTTCTTGTATCTCCTTAGGCCAAATGGCGATTCTCGCCATCGAGACTAAACAGGTACACGACCCTCATTTCCAACTACTTTTTAAATTGTCAAAGAGCAGGCTTTTATCTTGGTATATTATACTACTTCATTTCAAGGATGGCAATATTACAGGCTAGCACCCCACCCATCAACTCATATTTATCGCAGGCGCAAACTCATTTTTCTCTACCCTCCTTAAAAATTCGTTCACAAGAGAAGTTGGCTTAAAAACAGTTTCCTTAATTGCCATTTCAAATCTGACTGGATCTATCAGCACATTATACTTCCCCAACCACCGGTATTCTTTTGGTTCATGTTGGTATATATTATAGCGTATGGGGCGAATTGTGTTGGATGGAAGAGATATTGAGCCATTGAAAGCGGTGGGAGTGAAGGCTGTGATTTTGTTCGGCTCACAGGCTTTAGGGATAGCCCGGGAAGGCGGAGATTGGGATGTGGCGGTGATTGGGTCGAAGTCGAAGGTGGCCTACGACGCGGTTTATGACATAATGACGGCCAAAATAAACCAGCTGGTGGATATCGACATTGTCTTTTTGCGGGAAGCACCGTTGGAATTGCAAAAGCATGTGGCCAAATACGGGGTGGTGCTTTTCCAGGAGTCGCCAAATGTGTTTGCCGATTTTAAGCAGCGGCTGATGCTGGATTACGCTGATTTTGCTCCCCACAGATATATTTTTCAAAAGGCGACGATGGATCGCATACCGCTATGACTAAATTGTTGGTAGATAGAGATGTGGTGAATAAGCGGGTGGGAGGAGTTGAGGCGGAGGTGGCGGAACTTTCGGAGTTGGCAAAACAACCCCTGGAGGAGTTTACCGAGGGGCCCGGCTGGAAGTTGGCCCAGTTTCATTTACACCGGGCATTGGAGGGAGTGTTTAATATCAGCACCCACTTACTTTCCAGGTTGCCGGGGGGTGTAGCTACTCAGTATAAAGAGATTGCCGTGCAGATGGGAGAAAAAGGTTTGGTGCCGAAGGAGTTTGCCCAAACTAGGTTGGTGGAGATGGCCAAGTATCGCAATAGACTAGTGCATTTTTACGCGGAAATCACGGCGGATGAATTGTACGGCCTAATAAAAGATGATTTGGGAGATTTTGATCTTTTCCTGGCGGCGGTGAAAAAAACATTATCTAATCTTGAGGAGTTTGGATTAGCCGCCGAATGAGAATTTGAATATGAAAGTGGTGTTTGATGTGGGGGGGAGCCACATGAGAGTGGGGGTTTCGGCTGACGGGGGCGAGCTGGTGCAGGTGACCGATGTGGTGACGCCTGTTAATCCGGAGGAGGGAATGCTGACGCTCGTAGATATGGCTAAAAGAATGGTTGGCGAGGAGAAAATTACGGCGGTGGCGGGAGGAGTGGCGGGAGTGTGGAATGCGGAGAAATCCAAAATTCTGGGTTCACCAAATTTGACTTCTTGGGTGGATTTTCCAATTAAAGAAAAATTGCAAGCGATGTGGGGGGTGGAAGTGAGGCTGGAAAACGATGCGGCGTTGGGGGCGTTGGGTGAGGCGGTATACGGGGCTGGAAAGAACAAACAAATAGTGGCGTATTTGGCGGTGGGGACGGGAGTGGGAGGAGCAAGAATTGTTAATGGTAAGATTGATGAAAACAACTTAGGGTTTGAGCCGGGCCACCAGTATATCGGAGAAAGCACCTTGGAAGAATTAGTGGGAGGGCGGAGTCTTGAGAAAAAATATGGCAAGAGAGCGGAGGATATTACTGACGCTGCGGTATGGGAAGAGGTAGCTCGGCATCTGGCGGTAGGAGTCGTGAATACGATTTTATTGTGGTCGCCTCATATTGTGGTGATGGGAGGGTCGGTAATCAGAAGTATTCCCTGGGAAAAAATGATAGAGGAAGTATCCTCTAGACTAAAAGTGTATCCCTGGGTGCCGATGCTTGTCAGGAGGAGCTTGGGGGAGAAGGCGGGGTTGTATGGGGGGTTAGCGCTACTGGGGCAAGATCAGGGAGGTAGTCGGGGGTGATGGCGATAAGGTCTCCGGGGGAGATGGGTAAGTTCTGGTCAGGGCGGATGATTTCAAAAATAAGTGTGTGGGGAGATATGTCATGATGGGGTCGAAAGCGGCTGATTAGCGACATAAGTTTACCCCAGGTATCGCGGCGGCGGTCCCAGAGGATTTCGAACAGAGGGTGAGTGGAGTCGGTGGTACCCGAGATTCTCAACTGACCGGCAGTGCCCAGATATAAAATGCGAGTGCTGCGATCCAGAGAAAAATCGTGGGATTGGATCCAGATTTGGTTTTGGGGATGGAGGACGTGGCCGGGGACGATGGCTGCGGTTTGATAGTAGTTATGAGGGACAAGTTTGGTCATTGAAACGGTCTTGGCTTATGATATCATGGGCATGTGCCGAGGAGAAAAGTTGATAGTTATCAGTTACCAGTTGAGCAATCGGTGAGTGAGTTGCCGGTTGGGGAGAATAGAGGACAGGTTGGAGGAAAGTGGTGGGTGGTGGGTGGATTAATTGCTGTTGTAGTGTATTTTTGGTGGAAGACTGCGAGTTGGCCGGTGGTTGCTATGGTAAACGGCCGACCGGTACTGCGGTATGAAGTTGACCGGGCTTTGTACAAACAGCAAGGTGAGATGGTGGCGGAAGGGCTGATTACAAAGGCCTTGGTAAAGCAGGAGATTTCCAGATTGAAAGTTCGAGCTGGTGATTCGGAAATTGAGGCCAAAATTGAGGAGATCAAAAAAAGCTTACCAGAAGGGCAGACTTTGGAGGCAGCGCTTACGACTAGGCAGATGACGCTAGCTGAACTACGCGATCAGATTAAACTGCAGCTACAAGTAGAAAAGGCCCTGGCTGATAAGATCGGGATCGCGTCTGACGAGGCGGAGAAATATGTTAAAGATAACGCGGCGTATTTTTCCAAGGACATGACAGCTGAAGCAAAGCTGGAGCAGGCAAATCAAGCTTTACGGGATCAGAAAATGCAAGCAGCAATAGGGGCATGGTTGGAAGAGCTGAAAAAGAAAGCTAGAATTTGGCGAGCGTACTCCCAATCCCCTACTTCCCAACCCCAATAGACCCAATTTCTCTGTGAGCCTGTAGTATTGACAAAGTTGCCGGGATGGTTTAAAATACGCGGATATGGCAAGCTTGCGTGAGGCAATAAGTAACTCTGAGGCCGCTTTGGCTGTTGGCGTGACCCCGACCTCAGAATTGATTTATGGGATAAAGGACGGAAATGTTTCTCCTTGGGCACCGGTATTGAAACAGTTGGTTGAAGCTAGCGGAACAAATGGCGTTGGAAAAAGAATTGTGGAGGGAAAATTAGCTCGGGGATTGGCACAGGTTAATTTGAAGCTGGCTGCGTATGCGGCGGAGAAGGCCGGAGAAGATGTGAACCAACAGATGAATTATTGGGTAGCGGGTGAGGAGGAAGCTGCCAGAATGTTGGGAAAACATGTGGAGCAGATGACCCTTGATGAAAAAAAAGCTTTGCGCCGAGGAGAAGTGGGAATTGTGATAGATGCGGCTGTTCAAGCAAAATTTGGAGAAGGTGGTTGGGATGGGTTTTACAGGCAAACAATCGATCCGCTGGTGAGAGTTGAGAATGGTCCAGTTTCGGGAGTTGATAGTGTGGATGGGTTTGTAGTGAGAAAAGATGCGGGATCTAGTAAGCCTGAGAATGGAGTCGGTAAAGTGTGGCAATATGCGACGATTGCGTTGGCGGTAGTGGGAGTTGCGGCCTTGGCGGCTGGCGCTGCTTATGCGGAACAAGGTGTGAATGGAGGGGGCAAGCCTACCGATTCGTGCGAGGTTGATCCTCTTGCTACTCCTGGAATGGGAGATGAGAAAGGTGGGGGTTGTCCTCCCAGTGACCCTAATCCCAATGGTTGTTTTCATGGAGAGCCTGATTGTACTGAAACGCCCGCTCCTCCTACTGAAACACCAGAATTACCCCCCGCCTCAAATACACCAGAGCCCGCGGCCACTACAGCAGCGAGTGGGACACCCGGAGCTTCCAGCACTATTGCACCTACTGCGATCAGTACTGAAATTCCTCCTACCCCACTTGCGACTGTTTTTAGTACAGCCACAGCATGGCTAACCCAAGTATTTACTCCCACTCCCCGAAAAACCGCTACTCCTGTGGAGTCGGCAACGGTGGCGCCAACTGAAGAAAAGAGAACGACACAAGAGGCTATTTTGACCGTAGCTCCGGGTACTACTCAGGTTCTCTCAAATACATTGGTGGTTGACAGAGGTAATCAGCTTCCTGGTGGCGAGGAGGTAGTTTTCAATTGTGAGGATTATCAGTGTTGCCCTGCAGACCCAGCCTTGATTGCGATACAGAGTGGTATTGCTACTTCAGAAGCTGACCAGGCTGAAAGTTTGAGAAGAATGGCGGTAGCTGCCGAAAATGAGGTGGTCATTTTGGGCACTCAGACTGCTCTCATGAAGGTGCAACTGCCGGCTGCGACGACTGAGCCTAAAGGCGGAAGTGATGGGAGTAAAAACAAGGATGTTAGCCCTTGGGTGCCGGTTGGTGTGGCCGTCGCGGCTGCATTGACAATGTTTGGGTTGGTTAGGAACAGAAAGGGTCAAGTACAGCCAGCAGAAGGCTTTGGGGATGCGCAAGGACAAAGAGAAGGGTAAAATTGGGGGTGTCGCCCCCGTAGCTCAATGGACAGAGCAGGTCCCTTCTAAGGACAAGATGACAGTTCGATTCCGTCCGGGGGCACAAAATGATTGAGAGAAATTTGTGTCATGAATCCGGGTGTCCGGATTTGTGCTGTAGTAATCTATTTTTTTGTGGGCAAGGGCCGGTTTTTGGAGATGTGAAACAAATAGAGTTTGCGGCTGAGGTGCGGTCTTTACAAGACGGAGTGTATCAGCTGGGGGGTTCAGGAGATTTTTTTTATTTGAAGGGTAAGTGTGTGTTTAACTCAGAAATTGGTTGCAGTGTCCCGAAGAGGCCGGATGCTTGTGGGGAAGGCTTTAACTTTGGGGGGGTGAGGTGCAACAAATTGAGAATAGAGCATGGGTTGGGGAGGATAAAAGGAGTGAGTGCGCAGGGAGAGATTATTTACGCTTAAAAATCGGGGAATTTAACGCGGTAGTCGCGGCCGGCGGCGCGGATTTCGCGGCGTAGGACGTCGGTGGGAATACCTAGCGATAAGCTGGTACTCGTCAGGGCCATTTTCCAGGCTGAAAATTCTTCGGTGTCGTTTTTGGATATGCGATTTAACCAGGCTGCCAGCCGTTCACAGCTTTGAATGCAGAGAGGATCGAGATCGCTGCCGAGGCATTTGAGTAAATACAGCCGGTCTCAGTTAGTGGACACGTGCGTTTTTCGACTTTCATCTCATTTTCTTTTGCAAGTTTGTTAATGCCCGGTGGTAGTGGGATTTGACCGCTCCCTCGTAGGCGTATCCGTACACTTTCCCGACGTTTTTGTCGTAATAGTCCATGAAACGTTCTTGGTCTATTTCTCTAGGCACAGATGACGAATTGTAGCATCAGTTGGTTGATTTGGGGTAAAATTGAGAGATTGCGGGGTCGGCTAATGGTAGGCCAGCAGACTTTGGATCTGTTTATCTTGGTCCGAATCCAAGCCCCGCAGCCAGTAAGAATTGGAAGGAGGTCGGGAGGTAGCGCTTTCCGCGCCTTTACCCTGAGGAA
>MEXN01000006.1 GCA_001773695.1 Candidatus Amesbacteria bacterium RIFCSPLOWO2_01_FULL_48_25
CCCTTAAGATGAAGAGCGTTTGTGGCAAGAGAATTTCCTGCTCTAATCAAACTCAAGATCTGAGATAGTGATGGCGAACTGGGATCAGGTAATTTATGATGGGAAATAAGTATTTGAGACTTGGTAAAATTGGGGTCAAACTCAATGCCGAAACCACGACCAATATGACTCTTAAAAGCTTCGAGACTGCTCTCGGGTGGAAAAATAGGATTTGAAGATTCGAGGCCACGATGAGTAATTATTTTGATATGATTCGGCATAATGACACTGGATTTGTCTGAGATACTAGCGATAAAACAGGCGAGACATTGGTTTGCTGAAGTCAACCAACTATATCATCCTACTGGAGAATTAGAGCAGGATAAGTGGGACGTGGTGTACTCAAGCGGACTATTAAACACCACAAAATTTGACCCGATTTTATTGAAAGAGTGGTTTTATTTAGTGGGACTGGGTGGGCAGCTAATTATAGATTACCAACCCTCCAGTTCGTTCAGCTTTCGGGAGTTGGAAGAAAATATGTGGTGGTTATGGAAAGGCAAGTATGAAATCCTCTACCATGGTCCGACCCAACAACCGGGAGAACAGAGATTTATCTGTCAAAAAATCCAATCAACCGCTGTCTTGGAAGACAGCATAGACAAATGGTCGTTCGGTATCATCACCAACGGTAAGCGGAAAGATCTTTTGGAACGGATCATCCAGGCCATTAAAAGTCAAAATATTCCCCATTACGAAATTATAGTTTGCGGGACATACTATGACAGAAAAGAGAAACATTTCAGATATGTCCCTTTCAACCAAAGGGACGATCGGGGTTGGATAACTAGGAAAAAAAACATAATTGCGCAGCATGCTCAGTACGAAAACTTATGTATCGTCCACGATAGGATGATGCCGGACAAAAATTGGTATCGGGGCATGAAAAAATGGGGTAACTGTTTCGAGGTTCTCAGTGTTATTCAAAGGCAGGAAATCACTGGTGACACGGGAAACCATTGGGAATATTTTCCCCTAATTGTTTACAAAAAAATCTCTAGATATTTGGTTAAACCCCTTCTCCATTTTTCTGCTCGATTGGATCCGCGAGACTGGTTTGAGAATATAATCCTATACGGTCAAGTGATAATCTGTAAACGCCGGATACTTCTAGCTTGTCCTCAAAACGAAACCATGTATTGGCAAAGCCCGGAGGATCACGTTTTTTCCCAGGACTTATTAAATTCGGGTTATATCCCGCGTTTAAATAACCTTAGCGTTTTGGTTAACCTAGACACCAAAAAGTGGCGCAACGACACTCAGTTAATTTATTCTTTTTCAAGTCGTCTCAAATTTGTGGGTCCAGCATTAAAGCTTGCCTGCCGGGAAATTATCACGAGGATAGCGAGCATAATTAGGCCATTCAAAGTAGTTTGAGCTATCAATGAGAAAACATAAGACCCTCCTGTTTATTACCCTTATCCTGGCTATAAATTTTGTGGCTTACCATGCCTGGTTTTGGGGAAACAATATCTTAACGTACGGCGACTGGGGAACAGCCTTCCCCGAAACTCTGAGAGAATACTTGTCTCTCCCCCAAATATGGACTTCCAGTACATCGTTTGGAGGAATAAACCTTGGTTTGACTTTTGGTCCCAAGTTACTATTCAACGGGCTGTTGGCATCATTCAATGTCCCCAGCCAGTTAAACGATAAGCTGACATATTTTTGGCCAACAGTTATTTTTTCTTCTCTGGGTTTCTTTTTCCTGGGCAGAAAAATTCTCAAGTCGGATATCGCCGGTTTTTTTTCCTCCATCATTTTTTCCTTCAGCGTTGTCACTATCGGAATTCGTACCGGACACTTGACCATAGCATCAGCTCAGGCTTTCGCCCCCTTTGTAATTTTGTTTCTGATCAGAACCCTTGAACTCAAAAGAACGAGAGACGCTGTTATCACAGGCCTGTTGGGTTATGTGGTAAGTTTTAATGAATTCCGAGTGTTCTATGTTTTGGCTTTGGTGATCTTGCTTTACTTCGTCTACTATTCATGGGCCATAGAAAAACGGACCGGCCAACTTATTAAAAATTCCCTCCTGTTATTACCTATATTCGCTATCATCGGACTGCTAAACTTTTATTGGGTAGTCGGGTTTAAGTCTATCTCGCCAGGGGCAATCGGGGGTCTGGGTTTTTTAGGCAGACAACTGTTCGGCTCAGGCAATTACGACATTCTAAAGTCCCTAACTACTTGGAATATTTGGTGGACTGGATCTTTTCAAGCCTTTAGCGTTCAGCCAACCCCGGTTTACTTTTGGTTCATACCCCTGCTCGCCGTCTTGGGATTAGTCGTTAATCGAGGGAACAAAAACATCGTTTTTATGGGCCTAGTTTCTTTGATCGGTATTTTTTTAGCCAAGCAATCCAGCCACCCTTTTACCGGCTTTTATTTGTGGCTTTACCGCCACTTCCCCGGGTTTAGCGCTTTTCGAGAAGCCAGCAAGTTTTTTTTCTTAATTATTTTGGGATACTCAATTTTGATTGCTGGTCTTGTTGACTGGCTATGGAGAAAAAAGCTTTATTATCCCAAACACGTTGTGGGTAGATACGTTCTGACTTTCTCAATAGCCACACTTTTTTTGTGGAACGCCAAACCTCTAATCACGGGAGAAATCAAGAGCGTTTTTATACCCCGCCAAATCCCTGCGGATTATTTGGTTTTTAAAGACTTCACTTTAAGTCAGCCCGATTACTTCAGAACCATTTGGGTGCCCACCTACTCGAAGTGGGGAATTTTTACTAATAACCATCCCAAATTAAGCGCAATTGACTTGGTCAACTCGGACTGGAAACCCCTGACCGAAGAATTCAGAGAAACAAGTACCCGGATAACTGAACAAGAAGTAGTACTAGACTTATTAAAGTCCAAAGAGGCAGACAATTTATTGGATTATTCTTCAATAAGATATGTGGTAATTCCTTTGGCCGATATTAAAAACGAAGACGACTTCTTTGCCTATTATGGAAAAAGACAAACATATCTAGACGAGATAAATAAACTTAGCTATCTCAAACCAATAAATATCGGCACCCAAGAACTCTTAGTTTTTGAAAACGCGGGTTATAAACCACATATCTATTTGAGCAATGATCCAGGTGAGATCACCTACCAAACCAGCAGTCCTACCCAAGTATCTCTCAAATTAGAAAACATTAAAATCCCTGTTTACCTAAACTATACGGATAAATTCCATCCGGATTGGAAAATTCGCATCGGTAAGTTTAACTGGAGAGAAATTTTTTTCCAAAAAGATTATTTTCTCCCAGAGAAATACCACACCGAAAATCCAGCCCAATTCAACTCCTTCTTGGTTGACCCCGAGTACTTGATAAACAACTATCCTCCCAGTAGCTACCATATAAACCCCGACGGGTCCATGAACGTTTCGGTCACCATGTACTTCCGTCCCCAAGCTTACCAGAATCTGGGGTTAATAGTTAGTGCGATGACATTTTTCACCTGTTTATTTTATCTATTTCTCGTCCAGCCTATTCGCATTTCTAATCCATGAGAATTTTATTTTATTCTCCGGTGGACTTGCTGCACGGGGGCGGATGTGAGAGATGGCACTGTGATATCACTAACTCTTTAGTTAAGCAGTATGGACATGAAGTCGAAATCGTGACTGGAAATCTGGGTGAGAAAAGATGGAATGAGAATTATCTTAGTACCCAACTAAGCGATATTTCATACACTAGAATCCAATATCCCACATTGTTTGGCGCCATTCTCCCAACTTTTTCAGCCTTCTCTATCCTTCTGAAAAAATTTAGAAACGCTGACATTGTCCATTTCATATGCGGATTTATTGGCCAAGATTTACTTGTTGCGGTGTTAAAATTTATAACTCAGAAGAAAGTAGTTGTTGGACACCACGCCCCCATTTTCCATTCGTCCCGTCTCCACAATCTTTACATGCAACACGTTTCCAGGTACGTTTTTAGATATTTTGACGCTCACCAAACTCTCAATTCTTCTGATAGAGAATTCCTGGAAACCAGATGGGGAATTAAAAATGTCTATTTTATCCCTAGCGGTGTCCGAACCGAAAAATTTTTAAGGTCGAAGAGAAAAAACCATTCCGGGTTAATGTTTATATCCGTTGGCCGGTACGCATGGCAAAAGGGGATCGACCTCCAGCTTAGAGCCATCGAAATGTTTAACCGGAGGATGGTAAAAAACTCTGCCCAGTTTAATTTTGTCGGCAGCGGGGAACTGGGAAAAATAATAGACGATTATACTAAAAGGCACAAAAATATAATTAATCTGAGATACATGAAATATGAAGTAATGCCAAAACTTTACGCTCAAAACGACATATTCTTTCTCTGCTCCCGGGAGGAACCGTTCGGTTTGGTACTGGTGGAGGCTTGGGCCAGCGGACTGCCGGTATTGGCCACCAGAACCGCCGGACCGATAGATATGTTAGTAAACGGGAAAAACGGCTGGTTTATCCCCCAAATCACCAGCAAGTCCATAAGCGATGCTCTGTATAAAATCTACTTGAAACACACTCGAGACGCAAATTTTACTTATAAGATGCGAGAGCGTTGTCGGGAAACTGGGAGGATATTTAGTATAGACACCACTGCCCGAAAAATGCATCAAACATTTTTTGCTTTCACCGCATGATGAAAACTGCTTTCTTAATAAACAAAATGCTTACGACTCTTTTGGTTAGCCATGAAATTTCCCTGCATCACAAATCAGCTTTTATCATCAGGTATATATGCGACATGCTTTTCAATCTGATATTGCCTTCTCAAATAAAAACCTTTCACTTCATTGACGGCAAAAAATTCAAATATTTTGGAATACATAAAAACTTACTCCTTGATCACATTTATAACCATCTCAAATATTATTCTAAATATTATTCCGGGGCTGAAGTCGTTGTAGACGCGGGAGCCAGTTTTGGGACATTCTCAGCCATGGTTCACTATCTTAATCCAAATTGCGACATTTACTCAGTAGAAATGGATAAGACCAGCTTTAATTTATTGGAGGGTAATTGCACGGGAATAAAGAAAATTCATCTTTTTCACAACGCAGTTGGGGACAAGAATGCCCAGATCGGATATTACTTCAATAACCTATACCCCGAGGGCTCGCAGGTTGGTGGCCGGAAAGAAGGGCAATACAAAAAAGTCAGCCAAGTGACTCTGGATCGTTTGGTGGAATTAAATCATATCCGGAAAATATCTTTACTGAAGATAGACACCGAGGGTTACGAAGTGCATGTATTAAAAGGCGCGCACCGGACACTCTCTATCTCTGACTGTGTTATCATAGAAACCGACATCTTCCTTCCCAATTTAATAAGAGTCTTGCGAGTTATGGCAAAACACGGCTTCTTCCTTGTTTATTTTGGAGTCGTAAATTATGACCAAGATCGCATCGGTTCACTGGACTTAATATTCAAGAAAAAAACCAATGCCGTCAGCTAAACCCATTACCGATATCGGTCTGTATTATGAAAAGAGTTGGCAGCATATAGAAGGTCTACAGATGTCAAAGGAGTTGGCCGACTTAGGCTATTCTTGGGTACGTAAAATAGGAGCGAAAAGGTGTCTCGATTTAGGTTGCGGAGACGGCTCGAACTGTATAAGCCTGAAAAAGATAGTGCCGGAAGTGAAAGGATGTGATATTTCTCCAAACGCTGTTATTAAGGCATCCAAAAAAGGAATTAATGCTAAAGTCGTTGATCTTAACCAAAAAAAATTTCCGTACAAAAAAAGCAGCTTTGACCTGGTCTGGCTTACCGACGTGATAGAACACGTTTTTTGGCCAGACAGTTTGTTATCGAATATTTACGAGATTCTCACGAAAAACGGATATCTATTTCTCACTACCCCCAACGTGTCTTGGTTCATTAACAGGTTTCAAATATTGAATGGCAATACTTTATATGATATTCATCCCCAGCATATTCATTGGTTTAACCAGAAAAGATTATTGGAAATTTTGACTAACCACGGTTTTAAAATCGTAAACTTCTCCTCCTATAAAAGGATAGTTCCATATCCACTGTCTCTAAAATTTCCATCACTCGACAAACTGAATTTCGTTGGCCCCCCTGATAACATTTTCAGCCATACTTATGCGGTTTTAGCCCGCAGGTAAGCTCCACTTATGTTTCGTAAATTATTCTCGCTCCGGTGGCTGTTCCTTTTCGTTATAACGCCCATGGTGTTAATCGCCATAGGTGTGTTTCTGTCTTTAGCTAAAATCTATCGCGAGGATGTGAGCTTTCTTACTTTGACATTCGATCACCCCATGTCCCAACTGGTCAGTTGGAAGACCGGCGAGCTTCTCTCCGGAGAAAAAATAGTAGGACAATTTACAGCCCAGGACGGCTATCTGGGGATCGTTGCCGTCAGGTTCGACAACCTCTTGAGAATAAACGACGACTGGGTGATTTTTCGGATAAGAGAAAAGGACGCATCTCGGTGGTATTACCAAAATAAATACAAGGTGGATCAATTTCAACCTCACCAACTTTTCCCCTTCGGGTTTCCTATAATCACGAAGTCTTCCCAGAAAGAATATATTTTTGAAGTCGAATCAGTATTCGGAGTTCCAGGAAATTCAATCAGCCTTGATCCAGCCTACCCAGTGTTCTCGACCAGGTACAAATACCCCAGGGATCAAATACTGGGAGAGTTGGATGAACTTGATGCATTTCTGCCCAAAAAACTAACTAGTCTCAAAACTGACGAACAAGATCTCGCTATTCAAATCAAAACTCTAGTCGGTTTCTTGCAAAAAAAGGCCACAAATTTTGGCAAAGCACAGTCACAGCAATCCTTATTCGTTAAATACTTCCTAAGGAAAGTTGAAAACATCTTTATTAATGTCAAGCTTTCTCGCTCGGTTGTTTTTTATTTTCTACCGTTATTCGTCTACCAATATTGGTTATGGGTTCACTCTCATGTCAAAAGGAAAATTTATTTTCCCGTTTTATTTCCGCTATTAGTAACAATTCTTGAAATATTTTACCTGCCCACCTCCGACGACTTCGTCACTTTAGAAACAATCATCTTTTGGATAATGATAGTAAGACATTACCAACTAAAAACATCCATACTCATTGGTTTAGCTTCAGTTTTTTTAATTGCCAGCCCCATTTTACTGGAACTAAATCAGGCAATTTTTGCTGAAAAAACCGGAGCATGGGCATTTCTTCTTCTGTTTATAGGAGTGCTGTTTGTAATTGTTAATTACAAAATCAGCTTACGGCAGGAAACAAGCGTTAAGAGATTGACCTACCACCTGATATCTGAAATGAAGAAGATCATTCGGCTTCTTTTCCAGATATTTCATCCTAAAAAATCACTTCTTTCGACAAACCACTAGATATCTTACGGGAAAAAAAGAGAATGGGATTCCTTTAATGTCAACTAATCTCCACCTACTTTCTGAGTCTTTCTTGAAACTTCTCAGGTCATAGGCCCGCAAGTGCCATTCTTCCGTCATGTCTCTGGGAATATTAGGAAAAAAATAGTTGAACAAGTGTAACTTAATTAACGCGCCTTTGAGATAATTGATCAATGGCTCATTTGGAAAGGTTATTACCATCGTCCCGTTCGGTTTTAATACCCGGCATAACTCCTTGAGCATTTTTTTTGGACTCATAACATGTTCAATCACCTCAGAGCATTCAACTTTATCAAAATAATTGTCCCTAACCGGTATTTTTTCCAAGTCTCCAACTATAAATTTATAATTATTTTGCACTCCCAAATTATCTTTAGCCCTACGGATGGCCTCTTTTGAAATATCAATCAATGAGACCTCGCCATTTTTTAAGTATCTTTCTATATGTCCTTCTCCACTACCAGCAGCCAAAATTTTGTCCGAGTCTTTTATTGGTAACAGATGATTCAGAAGTTGCTTAACTCGCATACTTTCTACAAATCGGATTATCAAATTTGGATGATTATAAACCCGCTCGTTATTGTACTTGCAAAACATTTCTTCATTCCATCTTCGAAAATTTCTTGTAGTTACTTTGGGATATATGGGAAACTTTGGCATAATATAGGTAATTGTACATCTCATGACTAAAAATAACCTCTCCCAATTCTGGCCGCTGATTCCAATTGGGCTAACTCAAATTTTCGTTCTTTCCAAAATTCAGTTTACTCCTTGGCCGGAAATGCTTCTTTGGCCCTGGTTAGTAAATCATGGGTGGCTGCCGTTTTCTGACCTCATCGTCGCCCATGCCCCCTTACTATATACATCTTTAGCTCTTTGGTATCGGGTCATGGGCACAGGATTGGTGTCCTTAAAAATTTTCACCTGGAGCTATATTTTTCTCACAGCCATTATCCTTTGGGTGATTGCGGCTAAGCAGTCAGGAAAAAAAACAGCTACGATTTCAGTCATTTTCTATGCACTGCTTCAAACCGTTTATCAAGGAAACGGCATGTGGTTTGACTTAGGCCTGGCCCCCCTAATTCTTTTGGCGTATTACTTCTTAAAATCACGTCAACCGGTCTTCGCTGGCGTTTTTTTTGCAGTCGCCCTCTTTACCAAGCAAACTGCTTTCTGGCTTATTGTCCCAGTTCTTTTGGAAACAATTATCAGCCGGTCTACAAAACGCTTTTTTGTCTCGGTGGCAGCCATATCTCTAATTATTCTTACAGGCCTAGCAGCTACAAGATCCTTAGACAATTTTTACCGTTGGGCGATTCAAGCGGGCGTGCTTAATCTATCTCGAACTCAATGGCAGTCACAATGGCCGGCGTTATCGTCGGCTACAGCATTTCTTTTTTTGCCACTGGCAGCCGCTTTTCTTAACCCCCGGTTGGCACCTTGGATCCTCTTTGCCTCCATGGGGACATTTCCCCGATGGGAACTCTTTCATTTTCAACCAGCCATTCCTTTTATAGCTCTAGGACTAGCCCAAGCCTCTATCAGAAACAAGAGGCTGTTTATTACCTTGCTTGTTCCCTTGTGTCTTTTGTACTTTAAAGTTTTAACTCGGGATTGGAACCGCCCCGACAGATTTTTCGACGTCGACACCCTCCTTGCTGCAAAATTCATCCAAGTCTATACCCAACCCCAAGATACACTGTATGTTTTCAACTACTGGGATCATCTCTACCCCCTCTCTAATCGACTGCCCGCAACACGACCGTTTGTTCCAGGATTCCCGATTTTTTTAAACGCGCCAGGTATTCAGGAAGCTATAATTAACAATCTCCAAGATAAACAGCCTCCGTATATAATCTTTCATCCACTTGAAAGCTCTGGTTACGGATCATATCAACCTCAACTTATTTGGAGATTTCTCACCCAGAATTATTATCTTTATAATAAAATCTCCGATCAGGTATGGGTACTCAAAAGAAACAATTAAAAATATGTATCATCGGCGCTGGCTTTACTGGCTTGGCCGCGGCTTATTATTTATCCAAAGCTGGGCATCTCGTTGAAGTTTTTGAAAAAGAATCCCAACCCGGCGGCCTAGCCATAGGTTTTCAAGATCCCAACTGGGAGTGGCCACTAGAACAACATTATCATCATTGGTTCGAGTCAGATTGGGCTATTCGCAACTTAGCTACCGAGATCGGTCATTCGGTAACTTTCACCCGCCCAGTTACCTCGACGTGGATAAACGGCCGGATATCCCAACTAGACTCTCCCATCAGTCTTCTCAAATTTTCTCATCTGTCAATGGAAGCTCGCCTCCGAACCGCAGTTGGCTTAGCGGGGTTGCGTTTTAACCCCTTTTGGCAGCCTTTCGAATATTTCACTGCCAAAAGTTATATTCGGGCGATTATGGGGGAAGCTTCTTGGAAGGATTTGTGGGAACCATTGTTTGTCGGTAAATTCGATAAATATGCTGGGGACATATCTGCAGCGTGGCTCTGGGCCAGAATTTACAAGAGAAGCCCGACCTTGGGTTATCCAGAAGGCGGATTTCTCTCATTTGCCAAATCTTTAGAACTTGCAGCCATAAATTATGGAGCCAAATTCTATTATCATCACCCAGTCAGTCACATCAACGAACTTTTGCCGCAGTTTGACAAGGTTATCTGCACCTTGCCAACGCCCCTATTCGAAAAAATTTCCGGCCTGACCTACCCCAAATTAGAAGGCATCGGGGCAGTTAATCTAGTCCTCGCCCTCAAACACCAATTTCTCACCGACGGATCTTATTGGTTAAATATCAATGATCGAAAAATGCCTTTCCTGGCCGTTGTCGAACACACCAACTTTATTGAGCCGAAACACTACGGCGGCGAACATTTGTTATATGTAGGCAACTACTTACCCTCCAATCACGAGTTTTTCCGGCTTTCAGAAAATGACCTTGTCCAAAAATTCTTGCCTTATTTAAAAATGATTAGCCCCAAATTCACCCAATCATGGATTAGAAAATCTTGGGCTTTCAAGGCTCCATTTGCTCAACCCATAATAACTAAAAACTACTCCCAGCTCATTCCTCCTCTCTCTACCTCCATCTCAAATCTCTACCTCGCGAATATCCAGCAAGTCTACCCTTGGGACAGAGGCACTAATTATGCCGTAGAATTAGGGCGACAAGTAGCAGACTTATGTTTAAAAAAATAACCTCGATCGCCCAGACTCACACTTTCAAAAGCTCCATCATTACTTCACTCTCTACCTTTTTGACAGCCGGACTGGGAGCAGTATTTTACCTTTTTGTAGCCAAAGCCCTGGGAGTTAAAGAATATGGGCTATTTTCCTTGAGTCTGACCTTTTTTACCATAGGAGTGACGGTGGGAGACGTGGGTATGGGCCAAAGCCTGATTAAGTTTGTTGGTGCCTCCGTTGATACCAATTATTATTATCCTTATGCCAAACTGGCGTTGTTTGTAAAGCTTTTCCTGGGTTTAATCATGGCTGTTGCGGCTTGGACATTGGCTTTTCCCATAGCCAATTTTTTTCGTCATCCCGAAATTTCCCCTCTTCTGCCAGTCATCGGAATAGCCATCCCTCTCCAACTTTTACTCTTTCTCGCACTCGTCATTCTCCAGGGACAACAGAGGTTTCTCCTCTGGGGAGGAATTCAAGTCGGATCGAATCTGATCCGGCTTCTTATACTTGGCGTTATCATCCTGGCCTTCACCATGTCTTCCCGAAACGTGCTCTTGGGTTTCACCTTGGCAATTTTTCTAGCAGCAGTGGTTTCCTGGGCCAGGTTAGATTACCGGTTCATTTTTTCGAAAATTAGCAGTCAACATATCAAAGATTTTTTTGACTTTAGCAAATGGACCGCCGCCTTTATGGCTCTGTCCTCCCTGGTCAGCCGGCTGGACATCTTTCTATTGGCCAAATGGAGCGGAGACCTAAGCCAAGTGGGAGTCTACTCTTTGGGAGTAACCATGGCCTCGTTTCTTCCCCAACTGGGGGGAGCATTAGGCGCTGTCACCTCGCCCAAGTTTGCCGGCTTCCAAGACGCGGCCTCTGCCTCCCGTTACTTAAAAAAATCCACCCTCTTCGTTATCTTGACTGCCGTCGGCGTTGCTCTGATTATGATCCCGGCGGCGCTACTCGTCGTTTGGTTTACTGGTCGGGACTTTCAGGCCTCTTTTAGCCCGTTTCTTATCCTATTGGCTTCTTTCACCATATTTCTGTTCACCAATCCCCTTAGAGACTGCCTGCTTTATTATTACCGTCGCCCGGACTTTTTTTGGTGGCTCAACCTGGGTCAGGGGACCGTTTTGATTGTCGCGAGCTTCTTTCTCATTCCCACATACGGCGTGGCCGGTGCCGCGTTTTCAGTACTTATTAGTCACATCTTCACACTCTTTACCAGCATTTGGTTTTTTAAAAAAGTTTCATGAAACTGGTTGCACACTCGCTTGTTAAAAACGAAGACCAATGGATCTGGTACTCACTAAATTCAGTCATAGATTATGTAGATGAAATAATGGTCTGGGACACCGGTTCCACTGACTCGACTGTTGAAATAATAAAAACTATTTCTTCTCCCAAAATTAAATTCCAGCTTCGTCTCGCCCCGACTCCTCAGGAAATGACCCAAGCCCGCCAGGAAATGTTAGATCAGACCCGTTCCGACTGGCTGATGATTTTAGACGGCGACGAGATCTGGACTCCGCCAGCATTCGAAGAATCACTAGCCGCTATTAATTCACAAAATTCACATTATTTAATAAATTCCTACATAAATCTCATCGGCGACGTTCATCACCGTCAAGAAAATCTTGCCGGTAAATACCACATCGGTCCCCATCAGGGTTTTGTCACCATCCGATTTATCAATCTCAATAAACTTGGTCGACTAAAATATCAAAGGGGCTATCCGAATGAGATGATGACGCTATCGACCGGCGAGCCCTTACAAAGTTTTCATCCCGGACACGCACCCAAAATTTCCCATCCCTATCTTCATGCCTCCAATCTATCCCGTACTTCATTGTCTCGCCCCAATACTATTAAAAGATCTCATGTTTTCAAATACGAACTTGGTCAGGCCCTTCCTTACGAATTTCCATATCCTAAGCCTTTTTATTACCCACATCCCGAGATAGTTCCCTCACCTTGGACTCACCGTGCTTGGAGTTACATTGCATATGCAGCTTGGCAAACCCCCCTCAAATATCTAAAACGTCGCCTGTTCTCATGAAAATCGCTTTTTTAAGCTATTATTCCGGCCAGGTACATCGCGGAGCTGAGACTTTTGTTCACGAGCTTTCCACCCGTCTTAGAAATTATAGCCATCAAGTCTCAATTCACAAAAATATCTTCGATCGGGTAAACCCGGATGTCCAAATAGTCATCTCTACCAACGGCCGCCTCGACGTTGTCCTAGCCAAGCTCTGGTGTCTGACTCATGGGGCAAAATTAATCATATCCGGTCAGTCAGGTCTGGGCTGGGACGACAAATTAAATCTCTGGGTTTTCCCGGACGCCTTTGTTGGCCTGACCGACTATCAGTGCCGATGGGCAAGACGGATCAATCCATTTGTAAATATCGTTAAAATCCCCAACGGAGTAGACCTGAAAACGTTTAACCCAAACATTAAGCCCTTAAAAATTAGTCTTAAAAAACCGGTTATCCTTAATGTTGCCGCCCTCGAGCCAAATAAACGCCAGAATTTATTACTGAAGGCGGCGGTCAATTTTTCGGTATTGCTGGTCGGAAAGGGAACAGGTAAATATTTCACTCATGCCCAGATGCCACACGTGTACACCGCCTGCGACCTCTTTTCCTATCCTACTTCTTCCGCCGAGTCTTTCGGCATAGTCTTGCTTGAGGCCATGGCCTCTGGTTTGCCTGTTGTAACTACCAGCGACCCTATTCGTCGGGAAATAGTAGGTGACGCAGGACTATTTGTCGACCCTACGGACACTCAATCTTTCACCACCGCACTTAACCAGGCCTTGATGATTGACTGGGGAGACAGACCTCGTCAGCAAGCATCAAAATTTTCGTGGGACAGCATAGCTCTTAAATATCATCAGCTATGTCAAAAACTCATCTCCTAGTCATTTCTATACTGACTATAGTCTCTCTCTCGCCTCTATTCCGAGACGGCTTCTACACTTCTTCAGACGGCGAAAATCATCTTATCCGTATCGCCAGGTTCAGTTCCCTTCTGGCTGGAGGCAATTTATATCCGCGTTGGGATCCAGTCCTCAATCATGGCCGCGGATATCCACTATTTAATTTCACCTACCCCTTGCCCTACTACGTTTCGTCTCTTTTTCACTTTACCAATCTATCTGTCGTGGATTCACTCAAAGCAACGTTCGTTCTTTTCACTGGAGCCTCGGTTCTCTTCTTTTATCTCTGGACCAGACATTTGCCGGCAACTGTACTTTTTTTGTTTACTCCATACCGCTTCGTCAATCTTTACGTTCGGGCTGCATTGGGTGAGGTGGCTTTCTTGGGGATCTTACCATTATGTTTCTTGTGCATAGACAAAAAAAATCATCCTCTTTTAGTCATATCCTTAAGCCTTCTTATCTTTTCCCATCTTCAGCTTTCCCTCATTTTTATCCCGATTTTATTTTTATACTCTTTAACAAACCACTCTGGAAAAGCCTTTACAACCAGCCTTCTCCTATCCCTACTAGTCAGTTCAATTTTTTGGCTTCCGGCCCTCTATCTAACTGGGTTTACCAAGTATTTCTCAGTCCACCAATTTATCCCTTCACAACATCTTCCCACTTTGCGACAACTGGTCTACTCACCCTGGGGGTTTGGATTCTCTCGTTCCGGGCTGGCCGATGATATTTCGTTTCAACTGGGTTTGGCCACATGGGTTGTCTTAATTATTTCTAGTCTGAATATTTCTCACCTTAGGTCAAGTCGTAAATTGGTGTTGGTAACAGTTTGGTCGTCGCTAGTCTTCATGTCCACTAATTTATTTGGACTTTGGGATTGGCCGATTTTTCAATCCATCCAATTTCCCTGGAGATTACTGATGATCCCTCTGATTTTTATCCCCTATGTTTTTTCCGGTCTAAATACCTCTAAAACCTTTACAGTTTTCGTCATCATTCTTGCTATTTACGTCAATCGCAACCATATTCGCACCAATCTTCCCCAATTCGTTTCCATTCCGGACTCACAATTTATAACATCTCAACAAACTGCCACAAGTACCCCGGATGAATTTATGCCCAAAGTGTTTAATTCATCCACATCATACATCTTTTCCTCATCCCCAGTTATAATTATCTCCCAGTCCATTTCGCTATTGGCAGTCGTTTTGTATGGAATCATTTTCAGTAGCCATTATCGCAGCCGATAGGTCAGTCATTTTACCCCAATGTCTGGACACAGCCAGAAAAATTTCCGATGACATAGTTATTGTCACCAACACCGATCATAAATTTGTAGACTTCGCCGATCAAAAAAATTACGCTATTTCTCAAACCAAATATAACTGGGTTCTCTCCCTAGACGCCGACGAATCCCTGCCCCCGGAATTAATCACAGAAATTAGCAATCTAGATTTTTCCAAAGATGCCTATTCGATGCCTAGATTAAACTACATTTTTGGGAAGCCCATTTATCATGCTGATTGGTCTCCCGAAAACGACCGTCATGTCTGGCTATTTGACAAAACTAAATGTCACTGGGAAGGCACCGTCCACGAGCATGTCGCTGTCACCGGCTCTGTAGGTCACCTCAAAAATCCAAAAATTCATCTAAATTATCAATCAGTTGAACAATTTATACAGAAACTTAATCTCTACACCAGTTTTGAAGCCAAAAACAAAACCTACAACCCGACCCTATTATTTATTTATCCGTTTTGGAAATTCATTCGCCATTTCATTGTCTTTCAGGGGTACTTGGACGGACAGCATGGGTTCTTCCTGAGCTATCTCCAAGCGATTTACGGTCTGACAGTTTATGTAAAATCCTGGACTTATCGTAACTTAGCCAAGTCCGCTTGAACCATCATATTTACTAAATCTTCAAATTTCACTTTCGGTTTCCACCCCAGAGCTTTTCTGATTTTTGTATAATTTCCTACCAACGGTCCGGTTTCCGTAGGCCTTATCCATTTTTTGTTAATTACTACTCGGTCTTTCCACTTCAGTCCGGCTACCGAAAAAGCTGACTCACACAAATCCCTAACAGAGTGTGTCTCGCCAGTTGCCACCACAAAGTCATCAGGTTTATCATGCTGGAGAATCATCCACATGGCCTCCACATAGTCCCCGGCAAACCCCCAATCTCGTTTGGCATCCAAATTTCCCAGCTCCAATTTCCTGTCCTTGTTAATTACCGGAATCCCACCTTGCCCCAAAGGAATTCTCGCTCCCTTCAAGCCCAACTTGATGGCAGCTACCGCCAAACTAACTTTTCTGGTCACAAAATCCGGACTTCTCCGCGGACTTTCATGGTTAAATAAAATTCCCGTAGAGATAAATAACCCAAACGATTTCCGGTAAATTTGCGCGTCAAAATGTGCTAATGCCTTAGCGGCAGCGTAGGGATTGACGGGATGGAATGGAGTCTCTTCGTCTTGCGGCACAACAGTAGTATCCCCATACAACTCACTGGTACTCGCTTGGTAGACCCGGGCTTGCGGAAGCACGTTTCTCACTGCCTCAAATATCCGCAGTGCCCCCAATCCAGTTTGGTCTGCCGTCGCTAATGGTTGCGACCAGGATTCATGAACTTGAGATTGGGCTGCTAAATTATAAATTTCGTCTGGTTTAACTTCTGCCAGATACATGGATAAACAAGCTGGATCAGCCAAGTCCCCCAGAAAGAACTCGACCTCACTTCGCAAATGTGCCGCACTCCCATAACTAGGGTTGCTGTTTCTCCTCAAGAGCCCACACACCCGGTATCCCTTTTTCAACAGCAGTTCTGCCAAATAAGATCCATCCTGGCCGGTAATTCCGGTAATGAAGGCCGTTTTTGCTTTCCTTCCCATTTTCCGGCAATATTACCGGCCAAAATAGTAAAATACAAGTGTGACCTTTTTTGTCCTCGCACTCGGACTGATTTTGCGCTTGATAAACCTGAACCAAAGCTTTTGGCTGGACGAAGCCTCCCAAGCTCAGCAATCAGCTCTATCTCTATCTCAAATCTGGTCTGGCCGTCCGGCCGACTTCCACCCACCACTTTTTTACACCCTATCTCATTTTTGGTTGCAATTTGGTAGATCAGAAATCTGGCTGCGCCTGTTGCCAGTCACCTTCGGGGTGGCCAATATTTATGTGCTTTATCTCTTCGCCAGAAAACTCTTTCCAGACAAAAAAATTATCATTGGACATTGGACATTGAAAATTGAACATTTGGCTGGCTTATTGCTCTCAGCGGCTCCCTTTCATATTTATTATTCCCAAGAATTTCGTTCCTACTCACTATTAGGTCTTTTGGGTACCTTGGCCATGTATTTTACCCACCAGCGCCGCTTTATATGGCTGGCCGCAACAAATCTGATACTTTTATATACCCACTACTCGTCAATCTTTATCATTTTCACCCAGCTTGCATATTTTGCAATCTATTCTCGCAAAGCCCTCACAAAGTTCATAATTCACAATATTTTATTCTTAGTTCTCTACTTACCTTGGTTTCCTCAGTTTTCTCGCCAACTCAACGCCGGCTCGCGTATAGACGAATATCTTCCCGGCTGGCGGAATATTTTAAGCATCTCCCCAATCAAAGCTTTCCCGGTAATCTTGTTCAAACTCATTGCCGGCCGAATCACATTTGTCTCCCGACCGCTATACTTTGCCTACTTCGCGTCTGTCATGGTTATCACCCTGTTCTCGCTGCTAGTTGCCAGAAGCCAAGCCAAGAGTTTTCTTTTCGTCTGGTCATTTCTCCCCATATTTATCATGCTTCTCACCTCTTTAGCATTCCCCCAAAACCAACCATTCAGAGTAATTTACGTCCTTCCGGCTTTGATTCTGCTAATTGTAACTGCCTGTCTGCGATTTCCCAAACTCTTCTTGACTTTATTTATGTATATCGCCTTGGTAGGCAACATTGCTTATTTTACTAGGCCTCGTTTGCAGCGTGAGCAGTGGAGCCAAGCTGCCATTTTTTTGCAGTCTCAAGCTGGAGTTGTAATAATTAAATTCCCAGGAAATTTTGCCCCCCTGGATTGGTATGCGCCAGACCTATCTGTTATCGCAGCCGTCCCTACGATGCCGGCTCGTTCGGAAGAGGTTGCCATGAAGTTGTCCTCACTCCAAGCCTCGACGACACCAGTTTATTTGCTCGAATATCTCACAGATCTATCTGATCCCAATAGAATTGTAGACAACACCTTGGATCAGTTGGGTTATACAGTTTCTCGCACTTACGATTTTCCAGGAGTAGGATTCATTTACAAATATGACAAAAATGACAATAGGATTTGATGTTTCTCAAGCACTTTACGGCACCGGCGTTTCCGACTACACCATCGAGATGGCTAAACGTCTTAAGGTGACACTATTCGGCTACTCTCTGCGCCGTCAGACAGAACTGAAAAAGCTTTTTCCCAACGCCAAAATCTTCCCCTTCCCACCCACCGCCATGCATTATCTCTGGAACAAATTCCATTTGCTTCCGGTCGAAAATTTGATCGGCACCATAGACATATACCACTCATCCGACTGGGCCCAAGCCTTGTCCAAAGCCAAAAAAGTGACCACGGTCCACGATCTAGCTCCCTTTTTATATCCTTCCGAAACCTCTTCCCAAATTGTCTCCGTCCACACAGCTCGAATGCGTTGGGTCGTGGCCGAGTGCGACAAAATTATTTGCGTTTCCCAAAGCACCGCCAACGATTTAGTCAAACTTTTTCCCTCGACCAAAAATAGAACAATAGTTATCCCCGAAGCCCTCCCTTCCCGATTTTTACTAGAACCTAATACCCATAACCCAGAACCTTATATACTGGCCATCGGATCTCGCCAACCCCGCAAAAATATCACCCGCCTTGTCTCTGCTTTTCTAAATTATCGCCCGGCAGAAAAGCTCATCATCATTGGCGAAAATTCATCAATCATAAATCACAAATCAATAATCTTCACAGGTTATGTCTCCGACCAAGATCTGGTCAATTATTTAGCCAGCGCTTCTTGCTTTGTCTACCCATCGCTATATGAAGGCTTTGGCTTGCCGATTTTAGGCACCTTTCATCATCAAATCCCCGTGGCAGTTTCCGATATTCCTGTCTTCCATGAAACCGCTAGCAATGCGGCTGTTTACTTTGATCCCTACGACGAAAAATCCATCGCTTCCGGCATCTCGGACGCAATTAATAATAAAACTAAGTTGGTAAAACTCGGAACAGAGCAATTAAAAAAATTTTCCTGGCAAAAAGCAGCCGACGAAACTATAAAAGTTTACAAATCACTATGTTAATCGGTATCGATGCCAATGAGGCCAATTTGACCCCTAATCGAGTGGGCATAAATCAATATGCCTTCGATTTACTTCATGCCCTATACGATCTTAAAACCTCACATTCATACGTCATTTACTTAAAAACATCTCCATTAGAAGACTTGCCTAAGGAAAGAAAAAACTGGTCGTATCGTGTGATTCCCTTTCCGATGGCTTGGACCCAAACCAGATTGCCATTCGATCTGTACACTCATAATCCCAAGCCCGATGTTTTTTTCAGTATGACCCATTACGCCCCGCGTTGGTCCTCGACACCTACCGTGGTCGCCATTATGGATTTGGGTTTCCTGAAAACTCCGGAGCAGTTTACGCTCCAAGACTTTAACCAATTGAAATCCTGGACCGAATACTCGGTCAAACAAGCTACTCGTATCGTCACCATCTCTGAACACTCTAAAAAGGACATTATTTCGGCTTATCACATCGACCCATCCAAAATCACCGTCACCTACCCGGGATATGATCAAAAACTTTTTAAGCCAACTCTCAATTCCGATGTATTAAAAAAATATGGGATTAAAGAGCCGTATTTCCTGTTCTTAAGTAGCCTCAAACCCAGCAAAAATATCGAAGGGCTTATTCGCGCTTTCTATAACCTAGAACCTAGAACCTATAACCTAGTCATAGCTGGCAAAAAAGCCTGGCTCTATGACAAAATTTTCTCCCTAGTCAAAGAATTAAACTTAGAAAAAAGAGTCATATTTACGGGTTTCGTTGAAGAATCCGAAGTTCCCGTTCTCATGACTCACGCCGCCGCTTTTGTCATGCCCAGTTTTTTTGAAGGATTTGGTATTCCGGTTTTAGAGGCTATGGCTTGCGGCTCCCCCGTCGTCGTCTCAAAAATTGCTTCTCTTCCCGAAGTTGCCGGCCCCGCCGGAATTTACGTCGACCCCCACAATATCAGCTCTATTGTCTCGGGTCTGCAAACGGCCATCAGTCCCGAACGCGAGGGATTTGTGAAGAAGGGGTTGGAAAGAGTAAAATTATTCAGTTGGGACACCTGCGCCCGGCAAACGCTAATATGTTTACAGACCGCAACGGAAAACCACTCACCACCGAAGAAGTGATCTATAAAGGCATCACCAGGCTTTATAACGTCGGATTGGATTTCGAATTGTATTTTCTATATTTAGTCGGCCATATCCCCTCCCACGCAATTAGGAAATTGTTTTACCGCCTGGCTGGAATCAAACTGGAAGGCACCATTCATATGTTTGCCAGGTTTTACGACCCAAAAAACATCTCCATTGGCACAGATTCGATAATTGGCGACCATGCATTTTTAGACGGCAGGGACGCGCTCACCATAGGTAATCACGTCGACATCGCTTCCCAAGTTACGATTTATAACTCCGAGCATGATATTAACTCTGACACCTTTCACGCCACCGTCGCTCCGGTCGAAATTGGGGACTACTCCTTTATCGGCCCTCGGGCGATTATCTTGCCGGGCGTAAAGATAGGACGAGGAGCAGTAGTGGCTGCCGGTGCCGTAGTTACCAAAGACGTTCCCGATTTTGCCATTGCAGGCGGCGTGCCAGCCAAAATCATTGGCGAACGAGAAAACAAAGATCTTCACTATCGGTTGGGCCGCGCTCGTCTTTTTCAGTAATGATCAAAAAAGTTGTCGTACCCGTCCTCTTACTATTTACCATTTACTATTTACTATTCCCCGTTCCCGGTTTTCCCCCGCCTCCTCCAAACTCACTGGTTTCCACCGAGCCCGCCGATACCGAAAGCATTTACCGCAAAGCTTACTATACCGACCTCTCGCGGGAACAAATAATCAATTACTACAAGACCCAATGGCGATGGCCGTTCATTCGCCTTATTATTCCACCAGAGGATGCTCAAACTGTCATCCGCGATCAAACAAGAAGTAGCTGGCTGGAGAAGTTTGTTCATCCCATCAAAGATTCTCTCTATGTTAACGGCTTTTATCCAAACAAACCCACAGAGCAAATCAATATCGATGGTGTCCATTATCAGGCTAAAATCACGGCCAGATATATTCCCTCTCACCCAATTACCAGGCTTACTGTCCTGGCCCTTGCAAGTGTTTCCGGTTATTTACTGATCAAAGAATATGCCAAAATATAGCTATTTTCTAATAGCACTCATTTTGATGCTCGTCCCCCTTTACCCTAAATTTCCCCTTCTGGGAATTTCCGGAACATTTGTTTCAGTCCGCCTAGAAGACTTTGTCTTAGCGGCGATTTTTTTATTTTGGCTAGTTTCCCGAATCAAATCACTTCGCGAACTGGCTCACCTACCAACCCACCGGGCCATATTGCTTTATTTGGGCGTGGGGGTAACCGCCCTGTTTTCGGGGATATTTTTGACCAAGACTGCCAGCACCAGCCTGGGGTTGCTGCACTGGATTCGCCGGGTGGAATACATGGCCGTTTTTTTTGTCGCTTTCGACTTCCTCAAGTCCCGAGCCCAACTCTTTTTTCTAACCCGGACTCTAATTTTGGTCTCATTATTGGTGGGCCTCTACGGGCTAGGACAACAGTTTTTAGGTCTCCCGGTAATTTCTACGACCAATACCGAATTTGCCAAGGGTCTAGCTCTTTCTTTGGGTCCAGGGGCCCGTATTAACTCAACATTCGCCGGTCATTACGATCTGGCCGCCTATTCTGTATTCCCCCTCCTTCTTATTCTTGGTCTCCTCATCCTCCCTGGAACCAAATTCAAATTTTTGCTCATAGCCAATGGTCTAGTAATCTACTGGTCTTTGCTTTTATCCGCTTCTCGGGTTACTTTTGCAGCGTTTTTTCTCACTGCCGGCTTGTTCATTCTAGTCATGCGCAAATATTTCTGGCTTGCTCCATTGGCGGTTATTGCAGTTATTAGCATTCTGGTCACTCCCCAGCTCTTGGGCCGCTACCGCGAGTTTGTCATCAATCACCTTATCACGGGGGTCCCATCCGCTCACGCTCAAGCAGTAGACGAAGAAACAGCCGACGCACTCAAGCCGCCCTCGGTCCCGGAAGACCGTTCACTAAACATTCGTCTTAAAGCCGAGTGGCCTCGGGCTCTACGTTCGTTTTGGAAAAATCCTGTTTTCGGCACCGGATTTTCATCAGTCGGATTGGCCACAGACAATGATTATTTGCGCTCACTAGCAGAAACAGGCGCCTTAGGCTTTGCCGCTCTTGGGCTGATAATATTAAGATTCCTCAAATCCAGCTTTCGCTATCTCATCTCCCCTCCACAAACTTTCGAATCCGTCTTTATTGCTTCCATAACTTTTGGTCTCGTCGGCCTTCTCTTAAACGCAGTGTTTATCGACGTCTTCGAAGCCAGCAAAGTTGCAATAGTCACCTGGACACTTTTAGGCCTAGCCGAAAAAACCAAAACACTCATATGAAATCTAAAAATCAGTACTTAATACTCGGAATATTGCTAGCACTGGGCTTTTTGGTCCGGCTTTACAAAATCGACAATCCAATTGCCGACTGGCATAGCTGGCGCCAAGCGGATACTTCGGCTGTCACTAGAAACTTCATCAAGTATGGCGTTGACATTTTCTACCCCCGCTATGACGACTTCACCGACGTTTCCGGCCGTGGCCTGTGGAATCCAGAAGGCTACCGCTTTGTCGAATTCCCAATTTTTAACCTTATACATTATTCCTTATACGTTATACGTCCTTTTGGCACCCTTGAACTCTGGGGTAGAGTAACAAGCATCCTAGCAGCTTTGACTTCGGCAACTCTACTTTTCTTCATAGTCCGCCGTCGTACAAAACCAAAAATCGGCCTCCTGGCATCACTTTTCTATCTTTTCCTTCCCTATAATATCTATTTCACTCGGGTGATTTTGCCCGACCCCCTGATGGTTACCCTCTTTCTGGCCGCCCTCAATTTCCATGACCTGAAACGTCGGTTCGTGACTCTAATATTTGGCTCACTGGCTATTTTAGTCAAGCCAGTCGCAATTTTCTTTTTATTACCGATTTATTTAAGTAATCTTTGGCTGGGCCTGCTTATGCTCGCCCCTTTTGGGCTATGGCGGCTCTGGTCCCATCGCTTTCCTCAGGGCATCCCGGCAAGTTTATGGTTATTAAACGGCAATCGTATCCGCTTTCGTCCAGCTTTTTTCCGCTGGATCTTTGGTGAAAGGTTGGGAAGCATGATTTTAGGCAAATGGGGGATTTATCCGTTATTGACGGGGCTGATGAATTTACAAGGCTCGTTTACCATTTGGGTAATAGGAGCTTTATTATATTTGTTTACTTTTGCGACGGGTAACGTCCAGCATGATTACTATCAAATACCCATTATCCCGATAGTTAGCATTTTATTGGCAGTAGGTGTTTCAAAACTGTGGGCCTCTCTGTCAGGAAAACTAATTGCCGTTATCTGCATAGGCTTCATGCTCTTCTTTTCTTGGTATGACATCCGGGGTAATTACCAAGTCAACCATTGGGAGATAGTCGAGGCGGGCCAAGCCGTAGATAAAATGACTCCGAAAGACGCCATCGTCGTTGCGCCGTATCAAGGAGACACCGCGTTCTTATATCAAACAAATCGCCGCGGCTTCCCATTTATGTATATGCCCATCAAAGATTTTATCGATCGCTTTAATGCTACCTATTATGTATCGGTAAATTACGACGACGACACGAATAAAATTATGGAGAAATACACAGTGATCGAAAAAAATCCCAAATTCGTCATCGTCAAACTCATCGAACCGATTCGCCCGTTATGAAAATCCTCATGCTCACTCCCTATCTTCCCTACCCGCTTCTCTCTGGCGGACAAATACGCTCATACAATCTCATAAAAAACTTAAGCCAGAAACACGAAATAACGCTTTTTTCCCTGATCAAAGACGAGTCCGAAAAGCAACATTTACCAGAACTAAAAAAATATTGTCACAAAGTCCAAGTGTTCAAGCGCACTTTTTCCCCTTGGCATCCCAAAAACATACTCCAAGCTGGTTTTAGCCTCTATCCATTTCTTGTTACCAGAAATTTAGTTAGCGGAACGAAGGAGGCAGTAGAAACCGAAATTAAAAACTCTCACTACGATCTCATTCACGCAGAGACTTTTTACATGATGCCCAATATTCCCAAAAATCCCGTCCCAGTCATTTTGGCGGAACAAACTATTGAATATCTGGGCTATCAAAGCTATGCGGACAAAAGCCAGTTATTTTATCTAAAACCATTATTTTTTATCGACATTCTTAAAATAAAACTTTGGGAAAAACATTACTGGGAAAATTGCAATTTTCTTATCACCATGAGCGAAGACGACAAACAATTTATCAGTACCGTTGCCCCAGATGTAAAAAACATCGATGTTGTAGCTAATGGTGTAGACATTGACTGGTTTAACCAAACCAAAAAACATCTGCCCTCCGACCCGACCATTTTATTCGTCGGCACTTTCAAGTGGTTACCAAACTCTGAAGCAGTCGATTTTTTGGTCAACGATATTTGGCCATTAATTAAAACAAAAATGCCGTCGGCAAAACTTTTGATTGTCGGTAATAGCCCAACTGCAAAAGCTCTTTCTTATCAACAAAAAGACAGTTCTATTACCGTCATTGGAGGGATCCCGGATATCCGTGATGCATACGCCAAAGCACATGTCCTTCTAGCGCCCGTTTTCAGTGGCAAGGGAACTCGTTATAAGATTCTGGAGGCTATGGCTACGGGGACCCCAGCAGTTGGAACTAAAATCGCTTTAGAAGGGCTGAATATCACACCCGGAAAACAGGCGATAGTAGCCAACACAGCCGAAGAAATGGCCACGGCTGTCCATAATGTTGTGTCTCATCCCAAGCTTCAGCAACAACTGGCGCATAACGGAAAAAAATTTGTGTCAGAAAAATACGATTGGAAAACAATTTCTACCAAATTAGACAAAATTTACCGCCAAGTTGGCGGTTCGTCATGACCCAACTCTCCATCATTATTCTTAGTTATAACGTCGAAAGATTGTTACTCGGCTGTTTAGCGTCCCTATATGGCGCCAAAAAGCGCTCGGATGACTGGGAGATCATCGTCATAGACAATGCGTCTTCAGACAATTCAGTAGCCCAAGTCAAAAAGCACTTCCCCAAAGTTAAGCTTATCGTCAATAAGACCAACACCGGTTTTGCAGCAGGAAACAATTTCGGCATCAAAAAAAGTTCCGGAAAATATGTCTTACTTCTCAATCCAGACACCTTGGTTTATGCAAATTCAATCTCGTCCGTATTAAATTACATGCAGTCCCACCCCAAAGTCGGGGCGGCCACTTGCCGGGTAGAACTACCGGACGGATCTTTAGACTATTCATGTCACCGGGGATTTCCAAATCCCACAAACTCCTTCCTTCATTTCGTAGGTTTCAAAAAACTGTCCTCCTACACTTCTCAATACATCCCCAACTATCCGCACGAAATAGACGCTCTCACCGGAGCCTTTGCCTTCATCCGTCGCCAGGCGGGGCGGCAGGCCGGTTGGCTGGATGAAGATTATTTTTGGAACGGTGAAGATATCGATTTCTGTTACAAACTCAAAGAGAATGGTTGGCAGGTAGTATACATTCCGGAAATTAAAATAACTCACTACAAAGGGGCATCTGCCATGGCCACTAAAGATACCCGCCTAGCCTGGGCCAAAAACTCGACTGGGGTCATGTCATTGTTTTACCGCAAACATCTAGCTCAAAAATATCCGTTTTTTGTAAATTGGTCAGTATATTTGGGAATTTGGATTTTGAAATTATTTAGGTTAATTAGAAGTTAGGCTTGCCCTGAGCGCAGTCGAAGGGTCAATTTATGAAGGTCATTTGCATTGATGCTCGGTTCTGGGGAATAGGGGATACCGGTATCGGCAGGTACACCGAAAATTTAATCGACAATTTACCCACCGCAAACAATATACGATTAATTTTACTCGTTTCTGCCAAAGCAGTCACGGAACCCAAACTGGAAAAATTTGAAAAATATGTTATTTATAACCATCCATATTCCATCGCTTCGTTTATCGAAACCCATCTGGCGCTTTTCAAAATAAAACCCGATTTATTTCACGCCACCAACCTATCCGTTCCGGTCCTTTGGCCTGGGAAAATTGTAGTCACCATTCACGACCTGATTAAACATTACTCCCGGGGCTTAGCCAATACCACTCGCCACCCGGCCGTTTACTGGCTCAAATATTTAGAGTACTTAATCTTGGTTCGTCTGGCCATTTTTCGGGCCGCCCATATCATCGTCCCAGCCAATTACTGGAAAGATATATTAATCGGCAAGTATAAGCTTGATCCCCAAAAGGTCAGCGTCACATATGAAGGAGTATTTAATCTACGTGGGTAATTTATACCCACACAAAAACATACCAGTTCTGATTGCTGCTGCCGAAAAGCAGAAAATCGACGTCAATATTGTCTGTGCCCGTTCTGTTTTCGCCGACCGCTTACCTAAATCCAAATACGTCCATTTTCTGGGCCAAGTTTCCGACAGCCAACTCGTTAAGATCCTTCGCGGTGCCACCGCCTTCGTCTTTCCATCCCTAATTGAAGGTTTTGGCCTTCCGGGCTTAGAAGCTATGTCTGTCGGTTGTCCAGTTATTGCGGCGCGCGCCTCATGCCTTCCCGAAATTTACGGTGATGCAGCCATTTATTTCAATCCTCATAGCCCTCAGGATTTGGCAGATAAAATCAAGTATCTATTGAAAAATCCCCGAGCGCGTCAAGAATATATAAAAAGAGGAATTGCTCAAGCCCAAAAATATTCCTGGGGTAAAATGGCCAGAGAAACATGGCAGATCTACCAAAAAAAATTGCAATAATCTACGACCGGGTGAATAAGTGGGGTGGGGCGGAGAGGGTACTTTTAGCTCTTCACGAAATATTTCCCCAGGCCCCTCTTTTTACTGCCGTCTATAACCACGAATCAGCCAGATGGGCTAAAATTTTTCCTCAAGTCATTCCTTCTTTTCTGCAAAAGTTTCCCTACGCCAAATCTCATCACGAACTTTATCCTTGGTTGACACCGCTAGCATTCGAGTCATTTAATTTTAACCAATATGACGCAGTTATCTCTGTAACCTCCACTGACGCCAAGGGCATAGTTACCCAACCTAAAACTTTCCACCTCTGTTATTGTCTCACGCCCACCCGTTATTTATGGAGTCACGAGCAATTTTATAAGAGTCAGCTCGACCCAGGCACAAGATTTATTACATATCCTCTGTTTAATTATTTAAAGTTTTGGGATCGGATTGCCTCGACTCGGCCGGATATTTACGTCTCCATTTCTCAAACAGTTTCCGGGCGCGTTAAAAAATATTACGGGCGTGACAGCCAGGTTGTTTATCCCCCAGTAGACATCGATGTTTACTCACAACCATCTCCCCCACCATCCATCAAAGACTTCTTCCTATATGTGGGACGTTTAGTGGGATACAAACAACCGGAAATTATCATAAACGTTTTTAATCGGTTGGAATACCCGTTAGTCATTGTGGGATCGGGATCAGAAGAAAAAAAATTGAAGAGGTTGGCCAAACCCCATATTTACTTCGCTGGTCATGTCTCCCAGTCACAGTTGGTAAGTTTCTACCAACACACCAAAGCTGTCATTTTCTTTCATGAGGAAGATTTCGGGCTTGTTCCGGTGGAGGCCCAGGCGGCCGGAAAACCGGTGATCGCCCTCAACCTAGGGGGAGTAACCGAGACAGTTATTCATGGGAAAACGGGTATATTAATTGACGATAACTCGGAAGAATCGCTATACAGCCATATTTACAATTTTGACCACAGATTGTTTGATCCGGGTATAATCCGGTCAAACGCGGCCCGGTTTTCCAAACAGCGTTTCCAGCGTGAATTTGTTAAAGTATTCACATCCGGCTGGTCTAAATACAAAGAGAAACTATGATACCTGTAATCATCTCAGGTGGATTTGGTACAAAGCTATGGCCCTTGAGCCGGAAGCTACGACCCAAACAATTTCTTCCCCTGATTCGGGGAAAATCTCTATTCCAGACAAACTATGAGGACCTGAGGCTCAAATTTAACCCTGGTGAAATCTATGTCTCTACGAATTCGGACCAAGCCAAGATAGCCCAAACTCAGGCCCCTGAAGTTCCACCAGAAAACTATATTCTCGAACCGGAAATGCGAAACCAAGGACCAGCCACAGGTTTGATAGCCGCCACACTGTTTAAAAAAGGCTTTCCGGACGAGCCGTTCATGTTAGTTCAGGTAGATGACTTACGTGAACCGGCCGAAGATTTTCTCAAAATGATCGACATTTGTGATCGTTTGGCCAGGTCAGAAACCAAATACATTACAGGTGGATTTAGGCCCGATTTCCGGATTCAAGGAGTGGATTATTTGATGAAAGGAAAAAGAATCACCGGAGAAGACGAGGTGGGAGTGTTTGAGGTCGCCAGGTATATTTGGAGAAAATCGGTTGAAGAAATTGAATCCCTCATTAAGGAAGGATCATTACTTGTCCACACCAATCATACCTGCATGACTCCAAGAAACTTTCTTAACATGATCAAAAAGTATCGGGATGATTGGTACTCACCACTAGCAAACATCATAGAAGGAGCAGACGTTATGACCGAATATTTAAAAATGCCCCCTGGACCGATAGAAGAAGTCACTGAATTAGTTCATGCCAATAGCGAGTCGCTTGTGGTGGAGCTACCCTTCCGCTGGGCAGATATTGGGACATGGGAATCGCTCAGTCGCTATTATAGGGAGAATAATCTTTATCAGGTCTCAAACCCAAGTGTAGATCTGGGCGGGAAAAATAATTTCATAAATATAGAAAACAAAGACAAGGTGATTGCCTTGGTGGGAGTGGACAACTTGGCAGTAATCGATACTGGAGACGCCTTGCTGATTTGTTCATTAGACCAAAGTGGGAATGTGAACGAAGTCGTTAAAGAAATAAAAAATAGAGGATTAAATGTCATATGACTGGATGGCAATATTCCCATCTCAAACGAGCTATTGATATAGTATCAGCGCTAGTTCTGGGAATACTATCCCTCCCCATCTGTGTAATGACAGCAATTGCCATCAAATTGGAATCTCCCGATGGCCCGATTTTTGCTGATATTCCTCTCCGCATGGGTCGGAATGGTCTTAGATTCCGGCTGTATAAATTTCGCTCCATGATTCCCAATGCCCACGCTCTTCTTCGTACCGATCCCAAATTCAAGCAACTATTTGAAGAGTACAAAAAGAGCAGCTTTAAACTTCACAATGACCCCCGCGTCACCAAAATCGGTAAACTAATTCGCAAATACTCGATAGACGAAATTCCCCAATTTATCAACGTGTTAAAGGGTGACATGAGTATTGTCGGACCCCGTCCCTATTACCCCGACGAGATAGAAATTCAGCAGGAAAAATATCCCCATACCAAGGGTTTAATCAAAAATGCCCTTTCAGTCAGGCCGGGAATTACCGGTCATTGGCAAGTTAATGGTCGTAGTGATATCAATTTTGATAAGCGGATTGAAATGGATGCCCAATACGCCAGTATTATTTCCAATTCACTTTGGTCTGCCCTGTGGTATGATTTAAAAATCCTATTTAAAACGCCCCTCGCCGTGCTTTCCGGTAGAGGCGCCACATAAACTCCATGCTGCCCGAACAAAATAACAGCTCTTTGGTACACCAATTAGATGAGTTAAATGACCAAAGTCCAAATCCAGTGAACCGAAAAAATAAGAAAATATTACTCAAAATTTTATTGTTCATCACAGTCATTATCGGCGCGGCGGGAATTTTTGGATACTTCTCCCTTTACCTACCTGTTCTCAAGATTCGCGCATCGTTTCTGGCTCTGGAAGAGTCTGGTCGTCTTATAGCCCCTCATATCAAAGCTCAGGATCTAGAAGCGACCCAAAACCAATTGGGAGATATAAAAACCAAGCTCGAAGCTTTCAAGTCCGATTATCAACGCCTGTCATGGCTGAATATAGTTCCAATTGCCAAAAATTACTTTCAGGACGGACTTCACGGAATCGTGGCCGGGGGAGAGGTACTGTCAGCAGCCGAGGTTACGGTTAAATCCATCGCCCCATATGCCGATGTTATTGGCCTTAAAGGTCTGTCAACAACCGGCGATGGAGCCAAAACCGCTCAAGACCGGATTAATTTTATAATCAATACTCTAGACAAGCTCAAGCCTCAACTATCCCAGATCGGATCCCATCTCGAAGCCGCCCGTAAAGAAGTAGATCAAATAAATCCCAATCGATACCCCAAAGATTTTAGAGGCCTCCCCATCCGAGATCGTTTAACTTCCGGTATCAACCTCCTAGACCAATCAGCAAGCGTTGTTAACGACGCAGGTCCTCTTTTGGAATCTGCCCCTTATATCTTAGGCTTGGACTCTCCCCGCAAGTACTTGGTGATTTTCGAAAACGACGCCGAACTTCGTCCCACCGGGGGCTTTATGACCGCTTATGCCATTCTTTCAGTCAACAAAGGCAAGATTAGTATCGTTCAATCTGATGACATTTATGCCCTGGATGCCAAATTTACCAAGAAAATTTCTGCTCCGGCACCCATCAAAAACTATTTGCCCAAAGTCCCGTATTGGAATCTCAGAGATCAAAATCTCTCCCCAGATTTTCGCGTGTCCATGGAAACTTTTTACCCCAATTACGTCACCACTGGTTCGCCAAAAGTGGACGGAATCATTGCCCTAGACACCCAGGTTCTAGTCGATCTTCTCAAAGTCACGGGTCCTATTGGAGTGCCGGGATTTGGCAACTACAGCGCCGATAACGATCCTCGCTGCAATTGCCCGCAAGTTTTTTATGAGTTGGAATTGTTTGCCGATGTCGAAGGTCCAGTTGTGTGGGACTCGGTTTCCGGTCAGATTATTGTCCAGCCAAAAAACTACCAGGCCCGCAAGTCGTTTATCGGCCCCATGATGTATTCAGTCTTAGCTAATGTCATGGCCCAGCCCAAAGCCAGAATGGCCCAACTTTTCAACACCAGCGCGGCCCTTTTCCAAGCCAAACACGTTCAGTTCTACTTTACCGACCCCAACATTCAGACTAGTGTAGAGACCTTTAATCTGGCTGGCCGGGTGCGCGAGTTCGAAGGCGATTATTTATTTATCGTGGACACCAATTTTGCTGGGGCCAAAACTAATGCCTGGGTAACCTATACTGCCGACCAAAAAATTGAAGTGTCAGGCGACGGCACTGTAACTAAAACTCTCACTCTGACATACAAAAACCCTCAACCCTATTTCGAGGACAAAACTACCAAACTCAAACTCAACGGCATTTTCAGAGATTGGCTGCGGGTTTACGTTCCCAAAGGCAGCAAGCTCATTGAAGCCAAAGGTTTTGAAACCGGCCAGGTAACCGGTGAAGATTTGGACAAAACAGTCTTCGAAGGATTTTTCACACTCACCCCCTTAAATGTCAAGACCATTAGTCTCAAATACGAGCTCCCGATCAAATTAAAATCTCCTTATAAGTTTTTGATTCAAAAACAAGCCGGAGCCAAAAACTTCCCTTACACCATCTCGCTCAACAATCGCAAGCACCCCGAGATTATTCTCTCCGCCGACCAGGAACTATCATTAGCGTATTAAACCGTGAATTCGTACTCGGACGAGGGGATTATCATTAAAAGGTCTAACTTCGGCGAGGCGGGCAAGCTAATTACAGCATTTACCTCAAATCATGGCAAGGTCACGCTCAAAGCTATTGGCATTCGCAAGATCTCGTCCAAACAGGCGGGTTCTCTGGAGCTATTTAATCACATTAAATTTCACGCTGTTCAAGGCAGGGGAGAACTGGAAGTTCTAACCGAAGTTCAACTTATCGAATCCCACCCTTCTTGGCGAAAGCACTTAGGGCGCATCACCCTCGCCTTCCAGCTTTGTGAAGTTATCGATAAACTTACGCCCGACCACCAACCCCACCCCGAAATTTTCGAAATCCTGAAAAGCTCCCTTTTGGAAATTGGAAATTTAAAAATTGACTGGAAATTGAAAATTGAAAATTGGAAATTAGAGATACTCCGGGAACTCGGTTACTGGTCGAAAGAGCAGGAGTTTCAAAGCGACATCGATAAATATATGGAGGAGTTGATAAACCGCCCTCTCCACTCCCCCAAACTCCTGTCTAAGCTAAAGTAAACACCGTTTTGAAGTTTTCGAAGCAGACTTTGATTCTTTCTATACAATGCAATCTTCCCAAGAGTGGTGGGACAAAACTGTCATTCAAAAAACCCAGCCTAATATTGCTTTCCCAATCTCCCAGTTTTACTTTCCATAACTCTTTTAGTACAAAAACCAGTTGTTTACCTCCCACACCGCTAGTAAAAAAACGATTACAGTCCTTTTTAACATCCACCCCTAGTTTCGAATACAACCACAATGGCAGCAAGGTGTAATCCGCACCCGTATCCACAATCATTTTCACCGGTACCCAATCGTTTAGTGTCTCTGACCAAAAACCAACATCGGCCACTGGACGCCTGATTGTCCCCAAAATTCCCGTTTGTTGCACTTCAAACGGAAAACTTATTTGCATACCAAAATCAGAGATTGTGCTTTGGGTACAAATGTCACAGTGGGTATCATCCCAGTCTCTTTGACCAACTTGTCAAAAAGCCTCGATGCTTCATTAGCCGTTTTAACTGCGTAAACATTTTGGTTCACCACCAACACATGCTTTCCTTGGTACTTGGGATTGTTAAACAACGACTTTGTTCCTTTCATAACTTTATCTTACCACGCCTCCTCCATTCCCCCAAGCTTCTTGACAAGCTCAAGTGAGTTTCTTCATCAGCTCAGCAGCCGCTGGAAGAATTGCTTGAGCTAGTGATAATCGTTTGATTTCGCCTGCTTCACGCCAAAGGATATAGGGCGCACCTGTTATCACCCCAGTGAGCGTTAGTACGGTCAGCTCGCCCACAGCCTCCACACCAACTCCTCTTTTCTGAGCAAGTTCAATTAGTTGATTATGTGTCGTGACCACATCTTTCACCGCGGCTTTACTTTCTCCGTCCATAGCCTGCTCCTCCAATTCCGCCTCAACCCTTCTGGGAATCGATTGCCCCAGAGTGGCATATGCTATCGCCAACACTTCAGCAACGGTGGGAGACCCCGACTGCCTTGGGTGAATCTCTTCTCCCAGTGGCCTATCCAAGAATTTCCTTTCTTCAACTGCCATGACCCGATTATAGACCAGGTTCATCATCTGTCAAATTCTGGTAGAATTACTCTGTGGATTTAATGGAAAAAATCGTTAGTCTGTGCAAGAGGAGGGGATTTGTGTATCCCGGCTCCGAAATCTACGGCGGTCTCAACGGGACTTGGGACTTGGGGCCTCTGGGCACATCATTGGCCAGAAACATTAAGCACGAATGGTGGAAGAGTACTGTAACACAACGAGATGACGTAGTAGGCCTTGACTCATCGATCCTTCATCACCCTAAAGTCTGGGAAGCTTCCGGCCACATAGCATCTTTCACTGACCCACTAATAGAATGCAAAAAATGCCACAATCGATTTAGATTTGGATACGATCCTATAACAATATATCTCGACAAAGAAAAAGGTAAATATTGGATATGTCCCACATGTCATGAAAACAATTCCGGCGAACCAAGAGATTTTAACCTGATGTTCAAGACATCATTGGGATCGGTCGAAGAAACAGCAACGGAACTATATCTAAGACCGGAAACAGCTCAGGGAATTTTTATTAATTTCCTTAATGTTATTAACTCTACCCGAGTGACAATCCCATTTGGTATCGCCCAAATTGGCAAGGGTTTTAGAAACGAGATTACCACTGGTAACTTTCTCTTCCGGGTCCGTGAATTTGAGATGATGGAACTGGAGTTTTTCGTCAAGCCAGGAACCGACAGCGAGTGGTTCATAACCTGGAAACAAGAAAGGCTAAATTGGTATCTAAATCTGGGTGTGAATAAATCTAAAATCAAATTGGTCGATTTACCCAAAGAAGAAATAGCTCATTACTCCAAAGGTACGTCGGAAATCTGGTATGACTGGCCATTCATGGGTTGGGGAGAGCTCGAAGGTATCGCCAATCGCGGCGACTATGACCTGACCCAACATTCAAAACATTCCGGAAAATACCTAGTCTACGACGACTACACTCCTTATGTAATTGAACCTTCGGTCGGTGTTGGCCGCGCCATGTTGGCCTTTCTTGTGGACGCCTATTCCGAAGTAGGGGATCGGGTCATTCTGAAACTCCACCCCCGGCTCGCCCCTCATAAAGTCGCGGTATTTTCCCTAGTCGCCAACAAAGAGGAACTAGTCCAAAAAGCCAAATCTCTCTATCTCTCTCTCAAATCTCAGTTCCCCGCAGTCTGGGACGACCGAGGTAATATTGGCAAGCGTTATTACGCCCAGGACGAAATCGGCACCCCCTGGTGCGTTACCGTCGACTATCAGACACTTGAGGATGATACTGTCACTGTTCGTGACCGCGACACCGCCCAGCAAGAACGCGTTTCAATCTCCCAACTTGACACTTATTTTGCTCAAAAGTTAAAGTAGTTAAATGCCTAAAAAATACTTTCTTGCTGTCGGGGTTCTAATCGTCCTATTGATTTTAGGCTTCGTTTTTAAATCATCTTTTTTAAGTCGCAAATCAGTCCCCACCCACACACCCACTTTAGGCTTTGCCGAGCAGCTTCCGTCGGAAAAACATCCCAAAGTCAGCTTGGATTTTAGTTCAGACGGCCATTATGTCACCGTCAACATCACAAGCATCCACTCGGATCAACTGGAATATAATTTGATTTACGACGCTACTGTCAAAAAAGACCGCATTCAAACCGGTGTCAACGCCTCGGCCAAATTAAACGGCAAAAACGAATATTCTTACCGGCAACTTCTAGGCTCAGAGTCATCGGGCAAATTCACATATCACGCCAATATTCAAAATGCCGTCATGGAACTGACTCTGCGCGACTCCGCCAATCGTTCCATTTTCACCGCCACATACCCCTTCACCGTCACCCCAGGCTCATCAGCTAACTTAGCCGTTTCCCAATAAATAACCCCCCTACTCTTACCCTTCGCATTTTATTTGTCTTGACAGCTCCGTGAAAATGGAACATAGTGGTACATGGTGGTAAGAAGTGGTATATATCAACCATGTTTATTGGACAGTATGATCATTCACTCGAAGCTAAAGGCCGCCTCTCAATTCCGAAAAAATTCCGTTCCCAACTTGAAGGTGGTGCCATTTTAAGCCAAGGCTTAGACGGCTGTTTGTTTCTGTACCCGAAAGCCGCTTGGGAACAGCTCATTTCCAAATTGTCCCAGTTGCCATTAACCCGGACTGACGCCCGCGGATTCACTCGTGCCCTGTCCTACGGGGCTACAGAGGTCGAAATTGACTCCCTTGGTCGGATTCTCATGCCGGACTACCTCCGCCAGTTCGCTAGTATCACCAACCACTGCATAGTGGCAGGAGCAGTCGACCGGATCGAAATCTGGGACAAATCCAAGTTTGAAATCTACACTTCCCAAATTAATTCCAAAAGGGAAGAGATAGCTGAAAAACTTGAATTACCATAATCCTGTACTTTTACAAGAAGCTATCGCGTTTTTAGCCGTTCAACCGGGTAAAAGGTACATCGACTGCACCTTAGGTGGCGGCGGCCACACGGCCGAAATTATCCGTCGGGGAGGTCTTGTTCTCGGCCTGGATCAGGACCCTGAAGCTCTATCTGCTTGCCCTGAGCTTGAGGGTCTTACCAAGGTCCAATCCAACTTTATTCATCTGTCCGAAGTCGCCAAAAAATACAACTGGTATCCAGTATCAGGTATCTTATTTGACTTAGGAGTTTCATCGCATCAAATAAATTCATCCCAAAGGGGCTTTTCTTTCCAAACGGACGGCCCTCTCGATATGCGGATGGACAAATCGTTGCCAAACACGGCCGCAGATCTAGTCAATCAGTTGCCAGTTAGCCAGTTAGCGATTTTATTTAAAGATTTCGGCGAAATTCCCGTCGCCAAAATGTTGGCCGAAAAGATTATTTCGACCAGACCACTTTCCACCACCATGGACTTAGCAAAAATTACTAAGAAATGGTCCCAGCAAGCATTCCAAGCCTTACGCATGGCCGTCAACGACGAGTTGAATGCTCTGAAATCAGGACTTCCCCAGGCATATGAATTGCTTGAACCCTCCGGTCGGCTGGTTGTTATCAGCTTTCATTCACTAGAGGACCGCGTAGTCAAGCAGTCTTTCAAAAGTCTGGCTGACCAAAAATTAGTTACTATTCTCACTCCAAAACCGGTGATCGGGACCAAAAACGCCAAGCTTCGAGCCTTGTCTAAAATATGAATCATATCCACAAATCCCGCCTATTACCCATCTCGATTTTCATCAATGTAGCCCTGTTGTTGGGCCAATTTGTATTGTCCTCGGTCCGTTCCTCCCAAGGCCAGTTGGTTTGGAGTTTGGAAACCCGCCAAGAATTCCTCCAAAACCAAAATAAGGAGCTCCAAAGTCAAATTTACCATCTGTCGTCAGTCCAGTATCTGTCTCAATCCGCCCAAAGCCGGCACCTGGTCCCCATCAGGACCGAAACCATCACCCCCCCCTCTATGGCTTCCTTACCATGACCGGTCGTATCCGCCTTCTGCAAGTTTTCTTTTGCTTGATAAGCGTTATCGTTATTCTGCGGCTGGGCTATTGGCAGATAATAAAAAGCCCAGGATTATCTAGACAGGCTCAGCTTCAATACCAATCATCATCCGCTCTACCCGCGCCCAGAGGCCGTATTTTAAGTGCAGATGGACATCCACTGGCAGATAACCATCTCCAGTTCAACTTGATTTCGGACCCAATGGTGCTCACCCGTGATTTTTCCTTGCTAAACCAGCTTCTTGAGCTGCTACCCCAGCCATCTTCAGCAGCCGCGTCACTTAAAAGGGCCCAGGACAAAAAATCACGTTGGTTAACTCTGGCTACCCGCCTGAACTGGGAAGATTTGAAAAAAATAGACAAGTTAAATCTTTCAGGTTTAAGCTCCGAAGCCGTACCAGTACGGGTATACCCCGAGGGCAGCTCTAGCGCCCATCTTTTAGGATTTGTGGGCAAAAACGATTCCGGACAACCCCAGGGATACTTCGGTTTGGAAGGCTTCTACAATCGCGAGCTTTCCGGCCGGCCCGGCTTGTTGTTCCAAGAACGTGACGCTTTCAACCGCCCTATACTCTTGAGGAGCGAAAACAAAATTTTTGCCCAACCAGGTCGTGATCTGTCAACATCAATAGACCGCACGGTCCAATTTATTATCCACAATCGACTCTTGACCGGCCTTTCCAAATACCAGGCTTCGGCCGGAACCGTTTTAGTCATGGATCCCAATTCTGGACGTGTCTTGGGTATGACCGCACTCCCAAACTACGATCCCCTTGAATATTATTCATTTCCTTCCCACCTCTATCGCAATCCACTCACTTCAGAAAGCTACGAGCCGGGCAGCACGTTTAAAACCATTGTTATGTCTTCGGCCCTAGACGCCCGCGCCGTCACCCCCGAAACCGAATGCACCATTTGCACCGGACCTGTGAATATTGGGGACATGGCAGTCAGGAGTTGGAACGACAAGTATTACCCAAAAAGTTCCATGACGGACGTTATTCTTCACTCGGACAATGTAGGCATGGTGTTTGTTGGTCGAAAATTAGGTAAGACCAAACTTTTGGACTACATCCGTCGGTTTGGCTTTGGCGCTCCCACAGGAATAGACCTAGAAGGTGAAATTGCCCCACCTCTGCGGGATGATAACCGGTGGGCCGAGATAGACCTGGCCACGATTTCTTTTGGACAGGGCATAGCCGTAACTCCACTCCAGATGGTCACTGCCGTCTCGGCCATTGCCAACGGTGGAAAGTTAACCGCCCCCCGAGTAGTAACGTCGATAGGTGACGCGAAAAACCCCAAAAATGTTCCTCAGACCAAACCAATCCAGGTTATTTCCAGGTTGACTGCCTCTCAAATTACTCAAATGATGATCAACGGCGTAAACCGCGGGGAGGTCCGATATTATAAACCTCAAGGATATCTGATCGCCGGTAAAACCGGCACCGCCCAGGTACCCATAGAGGGCCATTATGACAAGGAAAAAACCATCGCCTCATTTATTGGTTTTGCCCCGGCGGATGATCCTAAATTCGCCATGCTGGTTACACTTAACGATCCTCAGACTTCGCCCTGGGGGAGTACTACTGCCGCCCCCTTATGGTTTGACATCGCCCGCGACCTCTTTCGTTACTTTGGTCTTGGACCGTCAAGGGAGTGAAGCGGGGTATAATTAAGACCAATGATCAAAAAACACGTCATCTCAGTGAGTCACGCCCTAGCCGGTCTGGCTTACGGACTGAGTACTCAACCCAATTTTCAGGTTCACTTAACATTATCCATTCTCTCGATAATTGCCGGAACCATATTAAAATTATCGCCTGTCGAGTGGACAATATTGTTTTTGGTCATAGGCTGTGGACTGGCTGTCGAGTTTATAAACACTTCCATCGAGTCAGCGGTTGATCTTATAACCGATAAATATCACCTGCAAGCCAAAATAGCCAAGGATACGGCAGCCGCCGCCATGCTCATCTACGCCATAACCGCAATAGTAGTTGCATTCTTCCTATTCATCCCGAAAATTGTATGACGCTTTTTTTAGGAATTCTTCTTTTCTCTTTTATTATCAACAGTCTAGCCATAGTTCCATTTATTAATTTTCTCTACCGCATCAGACTAATCTATCATCCTAAGTATTCAGGTCTAACCCGGGATAACACCACCCATTCGCACCTTTTACATCGGCTGCATGCCTGGAAAGCCGGTACTCCCATTGGCGCCGGCCTACTTTTGCTTACCACCACTTCACTTCTTTGTGCCGCCATCTACCCCGCAATTACCCGGGCTGGAATCGCAATTACCTCACTTTTCCCCAAACACGAAGAATTAAATGTGGTTTTTTTTACTTTTCTCTCTTTCGGTCTGCTCGGCTTATTTGATGACCTGGCCAAAATTTTCCCCCATACAGGTATTCCACAAATATCTCTACGGGTCAAAACTTTTCTGCAAATGTGTCTAGCCGTAATCTCCGCTCTTCTTCTTTATAAGAATCTTGGTCTGTCTGGAATAAATCTGCCTTTTATGGGCAGTTTATCTTTGGGGTGGGCATATGTCCCCGCATCAGCGTTAGTAATATATATTTTTTCCGCCGGCTACGATTTCACGGACGGACTTGATGGCCTAGCCGCCGGAATTTTGTTAATTGGCCTCTTTGCTTTTTGGAGCATTTCGGCTAGCCATCTAGATACAATCCTATCAGTTTTTATTTCACTTTGGATCGGCGGCTTACTGGCTTTTTTGTACTTCAATATCTATCCCGCTCGCCTTTGGCTGGGAAACAGCGGCTCATTGGCCTTCGGGGCCACATTCGCAGTCATCGGCCTATTACTGGGTAAAACTACTGCTCTTTTAGTAATCGGCTTCATATTTATTGCCGAAATAGGCAGTTCCATCCTCCAATACCTTTCTTTAAAATTACTAAAGTTTCGTTTATTTCCCATCACCCCGCTCCACCACTGGCTTCAGGTAATCGGCTGGCCGGAACCAAAAATTGTTCTTCGGGCTTGGATAATAACCATTATGTTTTCGGTTTTTGGACTGTGGCTGGCTCAAATCTAAATCGGCTGTCTCACCTAATTTGGCTGTTGACATTCATACTGGCAGCTTTTGGCCTGCTAACTATAGGAAGCGCTTCTACAGCAACCGCCCTGGCGGACTTTCAAGACCCCTGGCACTATGTGAAACTTCAGGCAATCTGGGTTGCATTGGGCGTTATCAGTTTTGTTTTAGTTCGTAAATTGCCCATGAGTTTTTTTAAAAAAAATTCTCGCTGGATATATTTAGGCGGTCTTATAGCCCTAGCTCTCGTTTTTATACCAGGACTGGGACTAAAAATTGCCGGTGCCAGAAGATGGCTTGGCCTCGGCTGGTTTTCATTCCAACCAGCTGAGTTTGCCAAACTAACGCTGGTAATTTATCTCAGCCGGTTTTTTACCGATGTAAATTTCAAAATACCGGCATTTCTCTGGGCGGTAGGACTTTATTGTTTGCTGGTTATATCCGAGCCGGATTTGGGTACCACCCTGGTCTTGTCCGGCATCGGCCTCCTCATGTTCTATGTCTGCTCCGGGAGAACTAAACAATTGTTGCTTTTAGCTCCGCTTGGGCTAATACTCTCCCTGTTACTTATAGTCATCTCCCCTTACCGCCTCTCCCGGCTTAAAACATATCTTAACTCCTCCCACGATCCTCAAGGTTCCTCGTACCAGATTCGCCAAGCGCTTATTGGCTTGGGGTCAGGCGGGTGGTTGGGTACCGGGTTAGGCCAATCCCGCCAGAAATATGAGTTTCTCCCCGCGGTCACCACAGATTCTATCTTCGTCATAGTCGGTGAAGAGTTCGGCTTCGTCGGATCGGTGATAGTGGTATCAGCTTTTCTTTTTCTAGTGCTTATCGGATTGGAAATTTCCAAAGTCGCTCCTGATAAATTCACTTCACATCTTGCAGTGGGCATCACTGGCTGGATTGGCTTGCAAACCTTTTTGAACTTGAGCGCAGTTACCGCCCTGGTACCGCTTACTGGTGTCCCACTGCCTTTTATCTCCTACGGCGGATCGTCCGTAATATCTCTGTTTATTGCCTCGGGTATTTTAGCGAACATTGCAAAAGGGAACACATGCTAGTCTTTACCGGCGGACACCACACCAGCGCTCTCGAAGTAGCCAAATCTCTCCAAAAACAAGGATACTTTATAATCTGGTTTGGGCACAGACACTCAATGTGGGGGGACCAAGCGAACTCGGCCGAATACCTTGAAGTTACAAGCCAGGGCGTCCCTTTTTACGATCTTCAGGCGGGTAAGTTCTATCACACCTTTCACCCTCTCAAACTTTTACGGCTTCCCTGGGGATTTATCCAGGCTTTTTATTGGCTAGCTAAAATTCACCCCAAGGGAATTGTTTCATTTGGGGGTTATTTGGCGGTGCCTACAGTGATTTGTGGCTGGCTCTTGGGCATTCCCTCCATCACCCACGAACAAACACCAGTCTTCGGCTGGGCCAATAGCTTAATTGCCCTATTTGTCAAAAAGATCGCCCTCACCTGGCCCCAAAGTTTATCCCATTATCCCAAATCTAAGGCCGTACTTACCGGCCTCCCTATCCGCCCGGAAATTTTAAAAATTGCTAAAAATAAACTTAGCACTTCGCACTTAGCACTTAGAACTATTTATATTACCGGCGGGAAACAAGGTTCGCACATTTTAAACCAAACAGTATTTGATTCAAGGGATCGACTTTTATCGGATTACAAAATTATCCACCAAACAGGGTCTCACAGCCACGTTTCAGATTTCGAAACGGCAGCGTCTATTCGTCATTCAAGTTATTCTTATTTCGATTACGACTCTCAGAAAGCAGTTCAAGCACTCAGATCGGCCGATGTAGTTGTGAGCCGGGCAGGTGCACACACAACCTATGAACTTGGACTCTTGGGTAAACGCTGTGTTTTAATTCCTCTTCCCTACACTTCAAACGACGAGCAAATAGCCAATGCCAAAATCCTAGAGTCAGCTAATCTGGCGGTGATTTTACCCCAGGAGCAACTGCAATCCGACTCGCTCATTTCTGCTATCGAATCGGCCATGAAATTAAACCCCGTTAAATTAAACTTACCTAAAGACGGATTGGAAAGATTAGTTCAATTAATTAAACAGGAGTTGGCTTGATGAAGAAAAATATCGGCTTGATTTTAGGCTTCAGTGCTTTATTAATAATTTCAGCCAGACTCGCATTTATAGCCAAAAAAATCGAATGCTTTTCCCAGTACGGCCCTTGCCCATCCGACTTGATCGCTATTTCTCAGTCCTTGGTGGGCACAAAGCTATTTTGGCCACTTCCCAAAACATATGCCCAGAATCTATTTTCGAAAAATTCACAGGTCCAATCAATTAATCTCGATAGGCTTCTTCCCTCGACCCTGATCGTCCGGCTGACGTTCCGTCGGCCCGCTGGCATCGTTGCCTCTGTCCAGGGGCAGGGGGTCGTTGTTGATGATTCCGGATATGCATTTGCGTCAGCGTCGGGGGTATCACTCCCAATTTTGTTTTCCGATCACGTTCCGGCCCTTGGGACCAAATCTCCCTGGGAAGTAACCCAAGCCCTTGGTGTTTTAAGTCAAATTAGGGCCATGTATCCAACTATCTCACAAAGCAAACTCTCCGGTTCCCGGCTCGATTTTTCACTTCCCCCAATTAATTCTGTTGTCATCGACTTAGACCGACTGGACAGCAATTGGTATACTGCTTTACAAGTAATTTTAGCAAGAAGTAAAATGACAGGGAAGATACCGCGAAAAGTAGACCTCCGGTATTCACGTCCAGTCTTGGAATATTGACAATGGCGAAAAACAAAATAATTTCTGCAATCGACATTGGTACCACAAAAATCACGGCCCTCATGGCTCAAATCAGGGACGAGGATGAGACACGTTTGCACGTCATCGGTGTAGCCACTACACCCTCCAAGGGCATCAGAAAGGGCCAAATAGTCAATATCGACGAGGCAGTAAGCTCAATAGTCGAAGCAGTCGAAGCCGCCGAAAGGATGGCCGGCTACAACCTGTCCCGCGCCTGGATATCAGCCGGCGGTAGTCACATCGGCTCCCAAAATAGCCACGGAGTAGTAGCCGTCAGTCAGCCTCACGGTGAAATTAGGTCCGAAGACGTCCATCGGGTGTTAGATGCAGCCCAAGCCGTATCCTTGCCCTCATCTACCGAGATCATTCATGTCATTCCCAGAAATTTTAGTGTCGATAGCCAAGAAGGCGTCAAAGATCCGATTGGGATGACCGGTGTCCGCCTGGAAGTGGATACCCATATCGTTACTGGATCCACAACGGGTATAAAAAATTTAAGCAAATGTATCTCGGAAGTAGGTTGTGATATTGCTGGCCTGGTATTTTCCGGGTTAGCCAGCAGCACTGCAGTGCTTACCGACACCGAAAAAGAGTTGGGCGTAATATTGATCGATGTCGGCGGCGGAACCACGGACATAGCCATTTATACTGACGGCGCCCTATCTTATTCCAGCGTCCTGCCGATAGGCGCCAAAAACGTGACCAACGATCTGGCTATTGGCTTGCGGATTTCTTTAGAAAGCGCCGAAAAAATTAAATTGTACCTCAGTCAACAAAAAACTCCCGCTGATGAATTGGACTTAGAAAAACTTAACCTTTCCGAAGAAATCAAATCTGTCTCCTTCAAGACCGTAGTTGAGGGCATTATCCGCCCCCGGCTCAATGAGATTTTCCAGTTGGTCGCCGGTGAAATAAAAAAAAGTTCCTTAGCCGGCCTGACTCCCGCCGGGGTAGTCTTGTGCGGCGGTGGAGCCATGACTGTCGGAATTACAGACTCGGCTAAGCGAACCTTAAGCATGCCGGTGCGCATCGGCACACCGGGAGGTATTTCTGGTCTAATCGACGATATCGAGACTCCGGCCTTCGCCACGTCCATCGGACTACTCAAATACGCAGTTTCCCAAGGGGAACAAGTCCAAATCAAGGGCCCGTCACTAGATACAATTCCTGGTCGTGGGTTCATTGGTAAGGTTACGGACATGATTAAATCTTTACTGCCCTAGACACTACTGCTACAATCAGCCCTGTTCTGCCCAACGTACCTTACTCTTTAGTTTATTTATGGCCTTAGTTAAACCAGACGTTGGCAGATTCGCTCGGATAAAAGTTATCGGTGTTGGTGGCGGCGGAGGAAACGCCCTCAACACCATGATTTCCTCGGGGACGATTTTGGGTGTGGATTTTATCGCCATCAACACTGATGCCCAGGTTCTTCTTACTAACCAGGCATCTACCAAAATCCAAATTGGAGACAATCTTACCCGGGGCCTGGGTTCAGGAGGCAACCCTCAAATCGGCACCCAGGCTGGGGAAGAATCCAGAGAAAAGATCAAGGAGTTTTTGGTAGATTCTGACATGGTTTTTATAACCGCGGGTATGGGTGGTGGTACCGGTACCGGAGCCGCCCCAATAGTTGCCGAGGTAGCCAAAGAATTGGGAGCCCTCACCGTGGCCATTGTCACCAAACCCTTCGCATTTGAAGGAACTCGGCGAATGGTCAACGCTGAGGAAGGGATAGAAAATCTCAAGTCTCGCGTGGATACTCTCATCGTCATTCCCAATCAGCGCCTCCTGGATGTAGTCGACCGCAAAATGACTCTTTTGGAAGCCTTTCGGGTAGCCGATTCGGTTCTCACCCAAGGCGTCCAGGGTATATCAGACATTATTACCGTTCCTGGTCTTATTAATGTGGACTTTGCCGACGTCAAAGCTATCATGAAAGACGCCGGTTCGGCATTAATGGGTATCGGTTCGGGAGTGGGGGACAACCGGGCTCAAATGGCCGCCCGGGCTGCCGTCTCTTCACCACTTTTGGAAGTCTCAATAGACGGCGCCAAGGGAGTTCTATTCAATATCACCGGCGGGTCGGATATGACCATGACCGAAGTGGACGAAGCCGCTCGGATTATTTCCGACGCTGCCGACGCCGACGCCAATATCATCTTTGGAGCGGCCATTAATGACAAACTTATTGATCAAATGAAAATTACCGTCATTGCTACCGGCTTTGATGAAACCCGTTCTCGACTAGCCAGTATGGTTACTCGTACTCGCCCCGTTGCCCCTTCTGGCTTTACCACGGGCATTGTTAGCGAAAAGCCAAGGACTCTTCCCCCCACACCCACTCCACCTCAACCTACACCTACCCCAGAACCTACTGAACCCCCTCAAGTTCCAGAGGAGTTTACCCCCCCGGATCAAAAAGAACCCTACGACGACCTCGATATACCCGCATTTTTAAGACAAGGGAGGTGATGTTATGTCAGAAAACCCTAAATTTCAAAAAGCATTAAGTAACGTCAGGGCCTTGAGGCTACTTGGTGATCGAAGTCAGGCTTACCACAGGATTGGCAGTTTCTATTTATTGGCATCAGGCGCGATACTCCTATTTGCCGAACCTTCATTGACTGCAAATTTAGCCAAGATCGGCTTAGCCTTGGTTGGATTTGGATTGTATAGTTTTTCAGCGCGCCTTGAAAAAAACTACAAAGAACTGGAAAATAAGGCCATCCGCCAAATAGAAGGTATAGAACAATGAAAGACACGCTCAAAGATTTTATCCAGCTATGCCATGAATGCCCCACCTTCGCCTTTGGATTGATGACTGCAGCATCAGGGGCGGCAGTTGGATTAACCAACGAAGCGGGTATGGTTCCTGGAGGGATAGTGCTCATTTTCGGAATCGCCATTTCACTTTATGGTTTGACCGAAACGCCAATTCACCCCCAATCTCCCTAGAGTTAACTCGATCTTCCGGATAGTGTGTTCTTCCAGACCGCGTTTTTTACCGGAATTGACCTCCTTTTCAAACAGGACAAAGCTACCAACGCTAATAAAATTCAACACTACTAACCCCCATAACAATATTTTCGGCAGCTTCCTGACTAATATCGTCAGCAAAACTACAAACAAAGACATTGTCGAGATATACATTCTTCCCCCATAAGCTGCTGCTGCCCACCCCCCCTGGATCGTAATTATCACCACTTGAGCTGCAAAAAACAGCAACATAAGTTTAATTACTTTACTTCGTAGTCTAAGCGCCACCGGCAGCGCCGATATTGCCACCAGAAGTATCGGTGTCCGCCAAAACAACCCGTTGGTAAAGTGAAACCAACTGCCCCACACACCACTGCCGATAATCCAATTATGCAAATATGTTTCCGGGTAAAACTTTATATACAACTGCCACCATTGCCACAATAGTGGTGACATGATAATCGCAATAATCGCCCCCATTCCCAACCACTCCCTTTTTCTTGTCACCGCCATTGCGGGTATCACCAATAGCAAGTCCTGCAATCTGACTAGCCCAGCCAGACCGACAATAAATCCCAGATACAACCATTTGTGCGCTCTGTCGCTTAAGATTACCAGCCAGAATATTGCCGAGACCAAAAACGAGGCGAAATGTGAATTTAGTACATCATACGATCCGTAATACAGTAAAGGCGATGCCAAAAAAATTACCATTGCAGCCGACCTCGCTTCTTTTCTCAAGCCAGTAATTCGATGAGCTACGGCTTCGCAAATTCTCGCTCCCAGTATTGCCAACCCCACCGCCCACAACCCAGTCGTGATTTGATAAATATTGCTATAACCATTTCGTAAAGTTCCGGACAGTTCGCTTACAAAGTCAGCTACCACATATGCCGGAAACAGTATGACGGCCGTCCCTGGAGGATGAAAATTGTTAGTTTTTCCCGTCACCGTAATATCTGTTTTTACCACTTCATGAGATTCGTAATCCGGGAAGTTGTTGTTATATAAGGGCGAGTAGTTATGTCTATACTCGTTATTAAAGTCCGAGTCTTGGTCAAAATACCAACTGTGCAAATACGCCCAGTAATCAATACCGTCTCCATATACCGCATGTCCCGAAACCGCATAATGCCCCAAAAATACCCCGGTCGCCAATAAATACAAAAGAAAATATTTTTTCATCCTGGATTTGTTAAAATTATGCCATGTCTTTCAAACCTGTCACTCCCCAGGTCAATTTCCCCGAACTCGAGAAAGAAATACTCAAGTGGTGGTATGAAAGTGGAGTGGTTCAGAAATATTTAACTTCTAACCAGGATTCAAAAAAGAAGTTCTCATTTCTGGACGGCCCCATTACCGCCAACAACCCCATGGGTGTGCACCACGCCTGGGGCAGAACGTACAAAGATCTCTGGCAGCGCTATCATACTCTAAAAGGTGATGCCCAACGGTATCAAAACGGCTTTGATTGTCAGGGACTGTGGGTAGAAGTAGAAGTCGAAAAAGATCTGGGATTCAAATCCAAAAAAGACATCGAAACTTATGGCGTAGCCAATTTTGTTAACAAGTGCAAAGAGCGGGTTTATAAATACTCCGCTATCCAGACCGAGCAAACCAAACGTCTGGGGAATTTTATGAACTGGGATCATTCATATTTCACCATGTCAGACGAAAACAACTATGCCATTTGGAATTTCCTAAAGGTTTGCTGGCAAAGCGGCTGGCTCTACAAAGGTCACGAGTCTATTCCCTGGTGTCCCCGCTGCGAAACCGCCATATCCCAGCATGAAATTCTTACCGAGGATTATCAAGAACTCGCTCACGAATCGGTTTATCTAAAATTACCGATAATTAACTCACGCGAGTATCTTCTGGTTTGGACTACTACCCCCTGGACTATTCCGGCCAATATCGCAGTCGCAGTCGACCCTAAACTTGAGTACGCCCTAGTCGATAATGTTTGGGTAGCCGGCGATATCGCCCCCCGGCTTTTCCCAAACTCCCAAATTCAAAAAAAGGAGCCAGGCAAAAAACTTGTCGGTCTCAAGTACCGCGGTCCCTACGATCATTTAGAAGCTGTTAAAAACGCGGCTTCACACAGGCTTTTTCACACCGTTATCGCCACCGACTCCCAAATTATGCCCATAAATATAACCGAAGGAACTGGGTTGGTACACACCGCGGTTTCAGCCGGAGAAGAAGACTTTAAATTAGGGAAAAAGCTCGGACTCCCCATGATCCCGGTCATCGCCGACAACGCAGATTATCTTCCCGGCCTGGGCAATCTCTCGGGCAAGAACGCCAAAGAACATCCTGAAATAGTTCTTGACTATCTCAAAACTGAACATTGGGCATTGAAAACTGAACATTACACTCACCGGTACCCGGTTTGCTGGCGATGCAAAACCGAGTTGGTTTGGCTCGTTGCAGATGAGTGGTATATCAACATGGACAAGCCGGACAACACAGGCATTTCTCTTCGCAAACAAATGATGGCAGTTGCCAAAAAGATCAAATGGCTACCAGCGTTTGGATTGGATCGGGAACTGGATTGGCTCAAAAATATGCACGATTGGCTCATTTCCAAGAAAAACCGCTATTGGGGTCTAGCCCTACCGATTTACGAATGCGCCTCGTGCCACCACTTTGAAGTCGTTGGTTCCAAAGAAGAGCTCAAATCGAAATCTATTGCTGGATGGGACAAGTTTGAGGGCAATTCTCCCCACCGCCCCTGGATCGACGAGGTCAAGATAACATGCTCCCAATGCAAATCACTCGTCTCCCGCATCACAGACGTTGGCAATCCTTGGTTGGATGCCGGAATAGTCTCTTTTTCCACTCTTCCACCGGAATGGTTTCCCGCGGATTTTATTACCGAGTCTTTTCCCGGACAGTTCAAAAACTGGTTTTACTCTCTTATTGCCATGAGTACGGTATTGACCAAGTCTAACCCATTCAAAACGGTTTTAGGTTTCGCGACCATGCTTGACTCCTTTGGCAAACCATTTCACAAAAGTGCTGGCAACGCCATCGAGTTTGTCGAAGCGGCGAACAAATTCGGAGCCGACGTGATCCGGTGGGTTTGTGTTTCTAGTAATCCAGAAAATAATGTTCTCTTTGGTCAAAAGGAGGCAGATGAAACCCGCCGCCATTTTCACCTCCCTCTCTGGAATATCTATAACTTCTTCGTCACCTACGCCAATATCGATAAATATGCTCCCAAATTAAACATTAAATATTTGACATTAAGTATTTTGGATAAGTGGATTCTTGCCCGTCTCAATCAAACAATTAACTTAGTTACTCAATCTCTTAATCACTTCGACGCCTTTTCCGCATCTCACAGTATCGAAGACTTTGTCTCTGACTTATCGTTATGGTATGTCCGCCGTTCCCGCGACCGCGTCGGCCCCTCTGCCACCGATATTCAGGACAAGTTAGCTTGTCTTGGTACTTTGCACTTAGTACTTAGTACTGTATCTAAGTTATTGGCTCCCTTCACCCCGTTCATATCAGAAAGCATTTATAAAAACCTGACTGACAAAGAATCTGTCCATCTCTCCACCTGGCCTAAAGCCAAGAAAATAACCCCCGATCAAATTAAATTAATAGAAGATATGAAATTAGTTCGCAAAATTGTGGAACTTGGCTTATCCCAGCGCAAAACTGCGGGTTTTAAAGTCCGACAGCCACTACGTGCCCTGCATGTCAAATCCCAAATCCAAAATCTCGAACCCCAATTAATTCAACTAGTAAAAGACGAGTTAAATGTAAAAAACATTACATTTTCGGCAGGTGACGAGCTTTCGGCCGACTTAGACTTAAACTTAGACCCAGATTTGATTGCCGAAGGCAAAGCTCGTGAACTAATTCGCCAAGTTCAAGATCTACGCAAATCCAAAGCGGCCAGGTTGGATCAATCCATCACTCTTACTTTGCCAATTGACCACGGGCTTTCGGACCAGCTCCTTGATAAAATCAAAGCCCATTCCCTTACGACTCAAATCCGGTTCGGTTCTCAGCTTGAGGTAGAATTAATATAAATGTTTAAACCCAGACTGGACTGGTGGCTGGTCATTCCAGTCATATTATTAAGCTCACTAGGACTAGTAGTACTCCGCAGTGTCAGTCCCCAACTGGTCGGCTACCAATTACTATTTCTTCTCGCCTCAACTGCAGCCTTCCTATTTTTCTCTTCGCTAGATCACCGGGTGCCGTTTTCACTTCACCTCCCCCTGTTTGTAATTTCTTTGTTGTCGCTTCTGGCCCCACTTATTTTCGGGGCCCACACCAGGGGAGCATTCAGGTGGATCCAACTCGGCCAGTTTTCGCTCCAGCCATCCGAAATCGCCAAACCACTTTTCCTGCTGGTGTTCGCCAGTATTGGCGGATTGGACTCCAAATACCGCACAGTTTGGTTATTTATTCTTTATCTACTTCCTGCTGGCCTTATATACCTCCAACCGGACCTGGGTACCACTTTAGTGTTGTCAGTCGGCTGGTTGACGATTTTATTCTCCAAGACCTCACTCAAATCCATCTCCGTAGCGGTTCTGATGTCGTTGATCGTTTTTCCCCTTGGCCAACTCGCTCTCAGGCCATATCAACGGGATAGGCTGCTCACATTCATTAACCCCACCCGGGATCCATTGGGCCGTGGCTACCATGTCATCCAGTCACTTATTGCTGTCGGTTCAGGCCAAATTTTCGGTCGGGGACTGGGACATGGAACTCAGTCCCAGCTCAAATTTCTTCCTGAATATCATACCGACTTTGTTTTTGCCTCTCTAACCGAGGAATTAGGCTTCGTCGGTGGGATACTCGTCATAATCCTTTTTCTATTTCTGCTCCGTCGCATTTACTCCATTTCCCAGACTGCGCCGTCAGTATCCGCTTCCTTGTTTTGCCTAAGCTCCCTGGCCATGTTGGCTTTCCAGATATTTATAAACATCGGCATGAATATGGGACTAGCCCCGGTGACTGGTATTACCTTGCCGTTTCTATCTTACGGCGGATCATCCTTGCTTTCTTTAGGCGTTCTTTTGGGCTTGCTCAACTCTATTTCTGCCGCCTCTGTAAAAATAGCTTCAGATCAGATATAATAAGGCCCTATGTTGCAAGCCATTGTCAAGGCCGGATCCAGTCAGCACCTCGTGACTGATGGCTCCGAAATTTTGAGTCTTACGCCCAAAATTAACCAAATTGTAGCCATTATAGACGGTGACACCGTGATTTTAGACCCAGAAGAGCTCAAAAGCTTCCAAGTAGAAATCGAGGATCTGGAAAAAGTCAAAGGAGAAAAAATCCGAGTGGCCAAGTTCAAAGCCAAAAGCCGGTATAACAAAGTCATCGGTTTTCGCCCCCAATTCCACAAAATAAAAATTGTTCGTGTAAAAAAGAGTTGACATTTGTGAAAAATGTTTTAGAATTTAGAAGTTAGAATTTAGAATTTTCGCATATGGCGCATACCAAAGCAGGTGGTTCAACTAGACAACAAGGCAACAGGGTGGGGAAGCGTTTAGGAGTAAAAATTTACGCTGGCCAAAAAGTAATTTCTGGAAATATCATAGTCCGTCAAAGAGGCAGCACTTTTTTTGCAGGTTCGGGCGTAAAAACCGGCCGGGACTACACTCTATACGCTACCAGACCGGGCGAAGTCAAATTTATCAGGCGTCAAGGCCGGCAGTTAATTACGGTGTCATGATTCAACAAATAATCGAAATTGAGGTCGACTCGCTTCAAGCCAACCCCCTTCAGCCTAGAGGCGTAATCAACCCCGAATCCCTAGTCGATTTGGTGGATTCCATAAAAGAACATGGTGTTCTTGAGCCGTTAGTAGTGGCAAAAACTCCGGCCGGATACCAAATCATCGCCGGTGAACGTCGTTGGCGGGCAGCCAAACTAGCGGGCCATAAAGTCATCCCGGCCATCATCAAGGAGACCACTCCTCAGGGCATGTTGGAAATGGCCATTGTGGAAAATGTCCAACGCACCGATCTCAACCCCCTCGACCGGGCAAAGGCTTTCGAACGCCTGATCACTGAATTCGTCCTCACCAACAGTGAAATATCCCAGAGAATAGGCAAAAGTCCCGCCTACGTCAGCAATACTCTCCGCCTACTCTCTTTGCCCGACGCTCTTAAAGACGGACTGTTAACCGGACTAATTACCGAAGGCCACGCCAGGGCCCTGGCAGCCATAGATGACCCCCGGCTTATTATCGAAGCTTACAAAATTGTCCTAAAAGAGTCCGGTTCAGTAAGAAGAGCCGAAGAACTGGCCAGAAAAATGCGGGCCCAATCCGGCCAAAAAACCGTCGGTTCACCAGCCCAGGCAGCTCACCAAGTCAGCGAAGAAATCGATCGAATGCGTGACGAAATTGAAGCCGCTCTAGGAGGAAAACCCCAAGCTCAGGTCAAGCTTTCCCGTTCTCGGGCAGAGACCAGATTGGTAATAGTTCTTAAAGGCAATCAGGAAGATACAGAAGAAAAACTCCAACGCATCTACAAATCGATCAAGGGTTAAACTTATATTCCTGGTGGGAAATAAAGCCAATTTTATCCACTGGCCAGTAACGGAAAGCCGCCCGACCCACTATGGCCTTTTTTGCAATCGGTCCCCATTCCCGGGAATCCGAACTATAACCCCTATTATCGCCAAAGACCATATAATACCCGGCTGGAATTCTATACGGTACACCCTCTCTCAGGAAAGATTTTTCAGTTGTCATATAACTGTCCGGCAAATAATACTCTGGCAGTTTTTGACCACCTATATATACCCTGCCCTCAGCCACCATTACCGTTTCTCCAGGTAACCCCACAATCCGTTTAATAAAATCGGTGGTATAAGGTGGCGGCGCATGAAACACTACCACATCCCCCCGTTGCGGATCACGCCTCTGATATGTAATTTTGTCCGTCAGGATATATTCCATGTTGCTCAAATTCGGCAACATCGAATTTCCGTCTACCTTATGCGGTTGGAACAAAAACAGGTACACCATCATGAAGATGGCAAACGCCAAAACCACCGGCTCCAGGGCGTCCAAAATGGCTATCGCCCCTTTTCTCATTTGTCCTCTCCAAAACATGAAGACATTATCTCTTCCGTGTTAAAATTTGTCGAGTACAAAAAGGACGATTGGCCCAGTTGGTAGGGCGCCTCGTTCACATCGAGGAGGTCGCAGGTTCGAGCCCTGCATCGTCCACAAATGTTATCCAAAATTCTGGGCCTACTAATGGCCCTTTTTAATCTCTCTACTCCTGTTCCACTTGTTACTCCCACTCCCTTTCCTACCCCGACTCCAACCGTCAAATCAGTTTATATAGAAAATGTCCCTTTCACGGCCCAAGCCCCATTTGGCGAATGGTCAGACCCCAGGCAGCAGGACGGCTGTGAGGAAGCCTCGTCTTTAATAGCCATTTCCTGGGCCAGAAACCAGACTCTTACCCCACAAAAAACCCTGGACGCAATTCTCAAAATTTCCCAATTCCAAACTGACAAATACGACGAATATCGAGACACTTCTGCCTCCGATACGGCCAACAGAATTATTCACGACTATTTCGATTATCTCCAGGCCGCGGTCAAAAGCATTTCCTCACCAGAAGAAATAGTCTGGGAACTGGCCCAGGGCCATTTAATTATTGCCCCTATGGACGGCCAAAAGCTCAAAAACCCCTTTTACACTCCCCCCGGCCCCGAAAGACATATGCTGGTTATCAAGGGTTACGACAAGGAAAAACGGCAATTTATTACCAACGATGTAGGTACCCGCCGGGGGGAAAACTACCGCTACCCCCGTGACGTATTATTCTCTGCTATCCGTGATTACCCCACCGGCTACCACGTTTCCATCACCTCAGTAATCAAAAGAATAATCGTCATTTCCAAGCCTTCCTGAGCCGATTTCCTGCCAATCGAATCTTCCGTCTGGCAAAAACCTCCCGATCATCATTACCCCCTCTTCTTTCGATTCCCTCCTCACGACTCTCCTTCCTGAAACCGGGCTGAACAAAACCGCTATTCCATTTTCACTTTTAATCACTTCCCCGTCTACATCCACAACCTCAAATTCTCCCGGATAAGTGGCCACAACCAAAGCCGAGTTTGGCCGAAACAACGGGGAAACAACACTAGAAAAACTATCAATATCCAAAAAACTCAATATCGCATCAATTCCTTCGGTGCTGTTAATAATCCCAATGTGGTCTTGGTTGATTATGCTATTTTGAGTCGCGTCGGGAAGCATACTGCTTATATTCAGTACAGCCCCGTCCCCCGCGGTTGACTCATATCTTCTAGTCGGCCTGCCGTCCGCCCAGTCGCCCACCCTTACGTCTCGAGGATTAGCCCCTATGACATCCAACTCGGCCAAAGTGGGCTCACCAGTCCCGGACAATGTTCCCATATTTACATTAAAAAACGGTGTTCCAAAAATCGAATTCATTAGCCACAAGTTACTAGCCGTCATCCCACCAACGTCTATGTAATCCCCAGTCTTCTTATCTCGCAAATAATTAAACACCGGCAATATGTCCTGGACTGATGGAAAGTAGTTCTCAACTGTTGCCCGGTCATCTTCATGAAAAAATTGACCGCAGCTTTTCAAAAGCAAGCTCAACGCAATTCTTTGAATCAAGTCGCTATCCCATATTTCCCCTGCCGACCACGCCGGGTAAGCATTTACAGCCCCCATGTGTGGTGAGCCCACTGTAATCATTTTATCTACCCTATTAGCATTCTCCACCAACTCTAGATATCTTCTCGAAACCAATCCACCCATACTATGGCCCACCACATCGACCCTTCCCGACGCGGCTACCGAACCAATATGCGACCCCAGCCCGACCCCGTTTAGCGTTACCGGGATCCTCCAGTCATAGTAATACGGATGAACCTCCACATTTTCAGTGACCCCCAATCTATCCAACAATGGACTATAAGCAAACTCCGCAAACGGCGCCAATGTCCATTCACCCTCGTAATCTTCGGGATCCAGCTTGCAATTTAATATGGCATCCGCATTCCAACTCGCCTCCATCCCCGGCACAAGCACTACCTTTTTAACACTCGATGTGGGAGAAGGGATCGGCGTGCCCGTTAGCGCCGGAGTCACAGTCGGACTAGGGGTCGTAGTGAAGTCTGACACCTCAAAGCGAGTAAGATCACTTGTATTAATGTGTTGATTGATAATAATGTGACGAGGTATGAAACTTGCGTCCGAAAAAGTAAGTGTCACAATGCCATTTATTGATGCAACATAGTTGCCTGAATCATACTCGACGCTAATGGTATTGTTTTCTGTAAAGTTGAATACACCAGTAGTTGAATATTGGTAAGGTACACTTCCCAAACTTTCTAACTTTACACTTGGTAGCGAAGGATAAAATCTGAAAAGAGCCGAGTTATTGTCGGTAGCATCGTTAAGCCTGACATCCATAAATGCTTCGTTACCGTCAAACGAGATATCAGAACTAATGTTAAAGTTTTGTGTAACGATAAAATGAGAGGGAAGATCAATATTGTCTAGTTGATTTACATCATAAACACTACCTGCTCCATCCCCCGCAGTATTATTAAAAATTACATACTCTCCCCACTTCGGAGGGCTAGCAAACGAAGGAGTAACCCAATGCGAATCATGAACAGAAAGAATAGTGTCATTCTCATCTTGAAAATCATCCAAGAACAAGGTGACTGCTTGTGCTTGTTGAGCAAAAAAGAAGAAACAAAGTAGTCCTACAAAACTCAACGCACGCACCGGCTTCATATAGAAAACATACCCCCACTAAGAACGACAACTGCTAATAAGGAGAGAATGGACGAGAAAAAATAAAAAGTCAAGTAACTGTATCAGTAGGTCAAACCGGTTTAATGAGAAAATCAATTAGAATACAAAAACATATTAAAACTTTCACCCCACACACAGTTTCATCGATTTTAGTAAAATAAGAACACTCAATAATTATTGTATTAAAATACGAGGAATGAAAATCAATCCCTTTAAAATTGAAAAAATTCGACATACACTCGCAACTAATAGAAAGTTTGACCAGCTAGTTAAAACTTATCGGAGTACGAACTCGTACCCCGAAATTTTTGATCTTAACACCTCAGTACTTTGGGACAAATTGAACTGGAAATCCCCACTTACTCCAGAACAGAATCCCATGGCATACGACAGGGTAAAAATCGTGGCAGGATTAATCCCTATCGGATACCAAAGAATTCTTAACATCGGTTTCGGGTCTGGGGACCTGGAAAATGAAATATTTAAAAGCCAAGCCGCAAACTATGACTGGGAGGGCATAGATATTTCTCTAAAATCAGTCAAAAATTTGCAAAGAAAATATCCTCGGAGAAAATTCATGATAGGGGACGTCACGAAACTCAAAACACCCCAAAACCCATACGATGGAGTAATAATAATGGAAGTCTTAGAGCATATCAGACCGTCCAAAATTCTTTATGTTTTGGCCAGAATATATAGTCAGCTTAAAAATAGTGGCTGGCTTATCCTGTCCGTCCCTCTAAACGAAGGCTTGGAAGAAATGATGGCTAAAAATTACAACCCCAACGCCCATGTCAGAATTTACTCTCCGGGATTAGTTCAAGCTGAATTGGAAATTTCCAAGTTTCAAGTTCAAAAACAAATTAATTTATATGCTTTTCATAAAAACTACTATCTCAAAAAATTTCTTCTCAAATTTTTTCCATGGCTCAAAGCTCCAAACAATTTAATTATTTTAGCAACCAAATGAAAGTACTTTTTCTGACCAGACTATTCTTTCCTCATGTAGGTGGAGTGGAAAGGCATATATCAGGACTGATAAACACTTTGTCCAAAAAACATAAGTTTACAATTATCACTGAGCAATTCTCACCGGACCTCCCTAGGCATGAAGTTATAAAGGGCGTCTCTATTTTTAGAATCCCCTTAGCCAACGCATCTGAAAAACACAAAAAATGGCTGATATGGAAATGGCTACTCAAAAACTCTTATCTGATTTTCTCCGCGGACATAATTCACATCCACGACGTTTTTTTCTGGATCTTGCCTTTCCTACTCTTTACAAGAAACAGGATATTTATAACATTTCACGGATACGAAGGTGTCAACGCCCCCGTCTGGAAACAAAAATTCTGGCACAAACTAGCCGAAAGGTTAACTCGCGGAAACATCTGTATCGGTGATTTTCATAAGAAATGGTATGGCACCAGGCCGGACATAGTCAGCTACGGCGCAGTGGATCAAATATCTACACCCACAACAAAAAGGGCAGGAGCTATTTTCATAGGCAGGCCAACCACAGATGCAGGACTCGAAGAATACAAAAAACTAGCAAAAATCCACAAAATAAAACTAGATATCCACACCCACACTCCCAATGCCGCCCGGCTTATTCCCAGATATAAATATGCCTTCGTATCCAGGTATTTAGCCATTCTCGAAGCACTCATTACCAAAACTCCGGTAATTGTTCACTACAATAATGCCATCAAATACGATTATTTGGCTCTCGCCCCCTTTGCTAAATTCATTAGTCAGTTCAACGATTACCGGCTTGCCGACGTCTTCTCCATAACCCCAGACAAGATACAAAAAGGCTACAAATGGGCGAGAGAGCAAACTTGGGCTAAGCTAGCTGGAGAGTACGAGACATTATGGCAAAAATAGCCCTGGTCATCACCGTCTACAACGAGAACCGCACCATAGATTCACTTCTAGCATCTCTCAAATCTCAAACTCTCCAACCCTCAGAAACAATAATAGTCGATGGGGGATCCAGTGATAGCACATATTCCAAACTTCAATCTTATTCCAAGTCATATCTCAAACTTAAAGTTTTCCAAAAGCCAGGTAATCGCTCAGTTGGCAGAAATTACGCAGTATCAAAAGCTACATCTCCCATAATAGCTTTCACCGATGCCGGCTGCATTCCCGAACCCAACTGGCTAGAAGAGCTGATAAAACCATTCTCAAATTCACAAGTCAAAATAGTTAGCGGTTACTATAAGGGACTGCCAGAAAATCCATTCCAAGAAGCTCTGGTTCCGTACGTTTTGGTAATGCCGGACAAGGTCCAAAAACAAGAGTTTTTTCCCGCCACCCGTTCCATGGCCATTCGTAAAGAGGTATTCATCACGGCCGGAGGCTTCGATCCGAACTTGTCCCACAACGAAGACTACGCCTATGCTCATAAGTTAAAAAAAATGGGTTATAACTTTACGTTTGCCCCACATGCCGTGGTCGGGTGGATCCCCAGAAAAAATCTCATCAAGGCTGCAAAAATGTTCTTCCGTTTTGCTCTAGGGGACATCCAGTCAAAAATCATTCGTCCTACCGTAATCACCCTTTTTGCTCGGTATATTCTGTTTTTATTTTTTCCATTTATCTTTCCACTTTATTTGTTTTGGCCAATATTAAAAAATTCCCGCTACGTCCATTCAGTCAAGGCTATTCTTTGGCTGCCGGCAATCCAATTTACAGCCGATATTTCCGTTATGATTGGTACACTGTATGGGTTACTTTAAATCGGTTATCCGCGGTTTGTCTTGGTCATTTACTCTCCGGTTCTTTATCCGTGGATTTACAGTTGTGCGTACAATTGTCCTGGCCAGGATACTTCTTCCGGCTCAATTCGGTGCCTATGGTGTGGCCTCTCTGACCTTGGCAATTTTAGAAGTCTTTACAGAAACCGGCATAAACGTATTTCTTATCCAAGAGCGAAAACTTGAACCGCATTTAAACACGGCCTGGTCCGTTTCAATAATTCGTGGCTTAGTCATTGGTGCAGTCATGTTTTTTGCCAGTCCGATAATTGCCACTTTCTTTCGCTCGCCCAGCTCCCTTATTTTGATACAGTTGATTGCCCTAGTAGCCATCGTTCGCGGCTTCATCAATCCGTCTATAGTCAAATTTCAAAAAGATTTACAGTTTCACAAAGAATTTATCTTCCGTGGAGTAATTTTGGCCGCTGAAGCGGTTATCGCTATCAGCCTGGCCATTATTTTGCGCTCCCCCATCAGTTTGGCGATCTCCCTTCTAATTAGCGCCTTTTTCGAAGTCGTCTTATCTTTATATTTCATTCTGCCCCGGCCCAAATTAATCTTTAACAAAAAAGAAATTCACTTGATAGTTCAACGAGGGAAGTGGGTCACCGCCGCAGGTATTTTTAACTATCTTTATCACAACGCGGACAACATCGTAGTGGGCAGGATGTTGGGAGTTACCTCACTAGGGCTATATGACACAGCCTACAAAATATCAGGACTTCCGGTTACCGAATTGGCCGAAGTATTTTCCAAAGTGACCTTTCCGGTGTTTGCCCAAATAAAAGGAGACAAAGTTCGTCTTTGGCAATCTTTTATCAAATCCACCCTAGCACTTTCAGCCATCGTAGTACCTTTTGGAATCTTTTTGTTTTTCTTCCCCCAGATTATCGTTTTTCTTCTTGGGCCCAACTGGGCACCGGCCATTCCCGCACTCCGTTTATTATCAATTTATGGCGTGATCAGGTCGATCTCCGGTTTTTCCTCGGCTTTATTTCTCGCCGTCAATAAGGCCAATTTCGTCACTTACGTCACCCTAGCCAGCATCCTTGGGCTGACAGTTTCCATTTATCCGTTGGTGTCGCGCCTCGGTCTTGTGGGGGCCGCACTATCAGTTATCATCGGCTCTCTCACTGCTTTACCAGTTGTTATTTACTATACCTACAAGATTTTTAATAACCTCTCATCATGAAAGCAATCACTGTTCTTATTACCTTGTGGTTTATTCTCAGTGTCTCTCGGCTTGGATATAACTATTTGAGAGCTTTTACTTCGGAGAAGAATTGGATATTTATGATCGATTATCAAAAAAAAACTCGCCTTTTGGGAGATGACTTTATCTTTTTGTCCAATATCGCATCGTCTTGCTCGATTTCGTCAACGGTGAATATTTTCAATCCCTTCCCAAAATCAGACCAAAAGTTATTTTATCTGAGCTATTACTACCTGTATCCGAGAAAATTAATATTTAGTCCATCAAATGTCCTTTCCTACAAGTGCAATGAATGAGTTAATAGTGGTTTTGGTACTAGTCTTCATTACTCTTTTTGGAGTGGCCTTCCTTTACCTCTTTCAATTTTTGTCAGATCTAAACTTTTGGGAAAAGATCCCCTATGGATTCGGCCTGGGTTGTGGTCTTTTAGCCATATATATGTTTGTATTGGGAAGAATCGGTCATTGGCAATATCCAGTCATCATTACTCCCCTACTTCTCTCAATAATTCTTGCCATTTTCCTCCGTTTCAATCAAATTAAGCAAGATGTTATCTGGAGGTTTTCACTTGATCCTTGGGACAAAATGCTTCTAGCACTAATATTTCTTCAGGTAGCCTATACTGGATTTGAGGCCTGGTTGCGGCCACTTTCTGCCTGGGACGGCTGGGCCATTTGGCTTCTCAAGGCCAAGATGTTTTACCAAGACGGGTTTGTGAATCCCGAAATTTATCACCTGACCATCAGCCAGTATCCCTACGTCGTTAATCTTATTGGCACCTTTATCTATCAAACACTCGGAGTTGTTGACGACAGGGCAGTTCTTCTTTTTTTCTTCTTTGTCTATTTAATGTTAGGCCTATCCTTTTTTAGTTTTATCAAATCCAAATTTTCTATTACCCGCTCCATACTTTTTACTTTCCTCCTTCTTTCTTTACAAAACATCATTCGTCACGGGGGTCGATTTGAAGCGGGATATGCAGATCTAACTCTCGGATTTTACTTATTTCTCGGCTTTACTTTATTGCAAAGATATCTTACCCATTCAAAAATATCCACCCTTATCCCCCTTTCACTATTAATGGGCATCTCCAGTTTAGTTAAAGAAGAAGGGTTTGTGTTCACCGCCATCTGTCAGATAATCATTTTTTACCATTCAATTTTTAGGCACAAAAACTTCAACCACTTTCTCATTTCACTCATCTGGTTATTACCCTATATCGATTGGCAGATATTCAAATCTCTAAACTCTATATACATCAACCCCTATTCCGGAGGGATGCTAGATTTAGCTAGGTTTTCCCAAATAGTGATATTAATGGGCAAAGAGCTGGCCAAAATCCAAAATTGGAATTTCCTTTGGCCAATATTTTTCCTTGCTTTGATCTTCAATAAAAAAAATCTTAAGCCAGATGCTAAACTGGCTCTTCTTTTACTCAGTCTCCAATTTGCCTCCTATTTAGCAATCTTTCTCATCACCCCAATACCGATTCAAGTCCAGGTTCCCAACTCCTTCGATCGCCTGCTTTTGCATTTGGCACCATTGGCTCTTTACACCATAGCCGCATCAGCAAAGAAATGACTCCTCACTTACAAGCATTTGTCAATTTGGCAATTGCCTCGATAACCTTCTTAACTCTTTATGCTCTATCTCTCCGCTTTAAAATTCCCCAAGTAATCACTTTACTCTTCCTAAGCTTACTTCCCCTGTATTCCCTCTTAAACAAGGGCACATTCGAAAGCGGCGATTTATCCATAAATGTCGTTAAATCTATGATCTTTTATAAATCTTTGTCGGAAGGAAATCTGATTCCCCGCTGGGCTGGCGATCTCAACGCCAAATACGGTTATCCGCTGTTCATTTTCACCTACCCTCTGCCTTACTACACAGTCAGCCTTTTTCACGGGCTTGGATTTAGTTTTATAAGCAGTGTCAAGGCCTCCATGGCCGCTTACTTCCTCTTATCTGGGTTAGCCTTTTATCTTTTTGCTCGTCACAAATTCGGAAACCGAGTCGGACTAATCTCGTCAATCTTTTATCTATTCGCTCCCTATCACCTTATAAATTTGCACTTTCGAGTTGCATTGGGCGAGCTGGCCGCTTTTGTGTTTGTCCCCCTGTCAGCATTCCTGGCGGAACTAGTGTTAGAAAAAAGACAGGCGAAATACACACTCTTTTTGGGAATCAGTCTTGCGTTTCTTATCTTATCTCACCAAGCCATTTCTTTAGTTTCCTTGCCATTGCTTGCACTTTACTGCTTCATCAAATCAAGAAGATTCGTAATCTTGCCATTTGTCTTAGCTTTGTCTCTCTCTGCATATTATTGGATACCTGTAATCTTTGAAAGTAAATACACTCATCAACCAGAATCTGCCAAAACGGTTGCCTTTTGGCCTCTTAGTAGCTATTTTTATTCTCCTTGGCGATATGGCTGGCTTTTTCAGGGTCACTTTGGCGAATTAGTATTTCCCATAGGTTACATTCATCTACCACTTATTGGTATTGCTTCATATCTTATTCTCAAAAACAAAAATAGAGATACTACATTTTGGTTAATAAGTTTTGTTTTGTTATTTATTTTGATGCAAAAATTTTCTTCACCCCTCTGGCAAGCCATCCCTTTCCTTAGCAATTTCCAGTTCTCCTACAGATTGATGGTAATTTTGAGTTTTATTTCTGCACTCTTAGTAGGGCACGTCTTCGCAGCCGTTCGGATACCGACATCACTTCAAAAGGCACTCCTATTTATAGTTGTAATTACTACTGTCTTGAATTGGAGCAGTCGTAAATTTTTGCCGGAAGTTACTGACGAAACACTAGCCCGTTACTTACCGCTCGCAACAGCCCGTGAGGAAGGTTTTTCACCGGCATCTCCCACTTGGACACCCAAAGATAACCCTTGGCAATTCCAAATACCCCTTGCTCCTGCCGAAATTCTTGAAGGAATAGGAACTATCATTCCACTAACCAGGACCAGTACCAGTCACACATATGACGTCATCGCCCAAATCCCAATTAAAATTAAGGAAAACACCCTTTACTTCCCCGGATGGCAACTATACGTGAACGACAAGCCCTCTCCTCTTCCATCCCCGTCACCCCAATCTCAGGGAATAGTCGAATTTTCCATCAATCCTGGTTATCATAAAATTGCTCTGAAATTTGTAGATACTCCGGTTAGGTTATTTGCCAAGACCCTAAGCAAGCTCTCTTTGGCTCTCGTGCTTCTCACCCTTTTCCACTCGTCGAGACTAAATTTGTTTAGTAAAAATAGAGATTGACAAAGGAGTGGCAACAAGTCCTGAGAGGTGAAAATTAATATCCTTTACAAATATTTTATTTATTTCTCTAGGGGTGTCAATTTTGGTTTCATTAAATCCTTCCTTTCTCAATCGAAGAACAAGATCTTTCTTTGGTGATTGCTTAAAATATCTTATGGCCACATCGGGGTCGCTCACAACCACAGTTTGGGGCAATTGGCGAATGTTGCTGTCAATAATTTCATATTTATAAATAGTATCAGTCCAAGCCCCATAGCTTTTACTTGAATAGAACTCTTTTAGAGTAATGTCTGGTAGCATCTGGTAGATTGGTATATTTTCAATACCAATAATACTTCCAGGCCTAATATTAGAAGTCATCCATTCAGAAGAAATTGCGCGGGGGTCTCTATTTAATTTGATTGTCACCCATGAGTAGGTCTCTACGAGTTGAAACGCTGTGCCAATCAAAAAAAAGGGGAGTATTAATTTTTTTGTCATTCCTGACATCGATTTATAGAGACGATCAAGAGCTACAACTGCAAGAAGCGAAAGATACGGCAACAATACAAGTAACCGATTTCCCGTTGCGGACAGTTTTAAAGGAACAAGACTCAATAAAATGATTATTAAAGAAACAAGGAGAAACACAGCTTCCTTATCTCTAAAACCTCTGAAATTAAATATCAAAATAAAAAAACAAAAGACGAAAACCAAATACGTAAAATGTCCAAAGACCACAGACAGCTCAGATGTCAGAAGAAATAGCCACCATGAAGACCCGAGAACGTAATTATCGCTAGCGCTAGGCCCACTAACCAAATTAGAATGAAGGTATTCGTAATAGCTTCCCTTGCCGAGAACAACATCAGGTATTCCCAAAAGAACAAACACTGAAATAAACGCTATAAGCCCCAAAACAAGGGCCTTAACCGACATGGTTTTCCTGGGAGTAAAATAATAAAATGAAAACAAATAAATCAGAAGTAATGGAATACCACTAACTTTAACTGCCAGGGCTAACGCATTTACAACGCCCAACAAAACATAGTTCTTTAAAGTAGGACTCCTCGCAAATTTAAAAGTAATATATATCGATAGGGTAATCCAGAAGACCAAAGACACGTCATATTTAAAGTAATTACTTAACATTAACCATATGGGTGATATGGTGAAAAAGAAAGTTGCCACCCAAGGATTTACCTTAAAGTGCTCCTTAGATATCTTGGCTATTAGGATTATCGAAAATATTCCGTAAAGTAGAGTATTCAATCTAAAAACAACAAACAACTCATGCCAAATTGGCAATGACGAGACCGATGACTTAATCAAAAATGGATTAACTTGACCCATAAGATTAAAAGGAATCAGCCACACCCCAGCTTGAATGAAAAAAAACATAGTACCATTTGCTGCTCCAGGTATATTAGGAGATCCATATCTAAAAACTGCCCTCACAGCTTGCAATTGATGCCACTCATCCATGTGGTAAGTAAAAGGATGATCAGGTCCTGGCAATCCCCAGGGCAAGATTTTCAACATTAAAACCATATACACCAAAATAATGCCTACAAACACCTTCATAAGTAGTACCTACTCCACATCCTTCCGAAGTTTGTCTCCATCATTTTCCTCACGTACTTAATTCCTACAAGTTGATACCATATATCATAATACGCTTTCGCCGTCCATCTGAATAGAAATAAAACCGGAGACTTCGAGTTAAACATCAGCCATTCAATTTTTGGTCCCAGGTGACGCAACCGCATCTCTGTCCCCATAACAATATTAGACCTGTCAGCTCTTTCAAAACTATACTTTGGCATAGCATCTCCCACCACCTTAACTTTCATAGATCCCAACCCGATTCTTTGGGATTTGACTATATGCTTGACGGAATATGGGTCAATCCCCATAACCGTTGCAACGACAGTATCCAGACCAACTAGGTCAGAAGATGCAAATATGTAACCAATCTTTCTTGGTCGGCCAGTTTTTGGCCCTTTTCCCTCCATACCAAATAATCCATCCATCAACGCAAACCGAATTTTACCTTTAAAAAAATTATTGACATCCGGTATTGCGTCATTCAAGACCATATGAAAATTATGTCTCAAGTCGTGAATACACCCCCATTGATTTTTTAGGGCTCCAGTCAATTGGGAATACGAATGAGTCTTCAAAACCGGGACCGTAATAATTGTGTCTGCATCCAAAAGCACTTTGCTGACTCTCAATTTTTTTAAAACCACCCCCTTCTCAAATTTTATGTCCACAAACTCAGTGTTACTCAAATTCACAACTTCCACCCCATATTTATTAGCCATTTTTTCTATACCCTGAATCTTAAAGGAAACGTCAGCCCTAACTATTGCCGCTGTATCTGTGTCCACAATCGTTATTCTATTTGGTCTTATCTTTTTTGATGACAAAACCGTCTTTAGTATTCCCTCGATTACCATGGGAGTTGTAGTGCAAGAAGGATAAATTTTGTCCCAGACAACATTCACCTTAAGTACTAGATTTTTTCCACTGACTCTCTTCTCCCATCCAGCCAATCGCATAGCTTTATTAACAGCCCTAAAGACCGTTTCAGGGTCGACGGATTTGTCATCAACCTTAACCACAGAAACTACACTCATGACTCAAATTTATTAGCTATTAACCTGAAATATTGTTTCACATTACGGACAATTTTCATCCCACTCGTCCCTTTCTTTTTTCCATAGTCGTACACAAATGGCACCTCTTCGATTTTGTCAGTGAATTCCATACATTTTACCAAAAGTTCCGAATTGGCTGTAAAATATTTGGTTTTTATTAAATCTGATTTATACTCTTTTATCGTTTTTTTTATCACTCTCATCTTATAAGCTCTGTAAAAAATTGTGTAGTCTTTTACCCCATCTTTCGGGAAAAACAGTCCCAATGTCAAATTCGCCAACCTGCTCAACGCCAGTCTCCTCAAAGGAAAATTTCTATATTCTCCCCCTGGGACATATCTTGAGGCAATTACCAAATCTGCCCCACCTCTTATTTTATCTGTAATAACCCTGATCAACTCCGGAGTAGACGTGCCGTCACCCTCCATAATTATTAAAATATCCTCATCTCGCCCATCACGTTCCAACTCCCCCAAGCCGGTTTTTAGCGCCTCCGCCACACCCCTGTTTGATGCGTGACCCAAAACCACTGCAGGTAATGTTCTCGCCAACTCATTTAAAATCTTGCGACTTTTATCTTTGCTTCCATCATCGACCAGGTAAAATTTATGGCGATCATTTTTCAAAATCTTATGAATTTCTAGTACGCAACCTCGGATGTTTTTTTCCTCATTGTAAACTGGGATTAAGATTCTAATCATGGCTATTTATACAGCCTTATGTCAAATATCTCACCATAGGATTCACATTGGCCAATCTTTTCGTAATCAGCATAGCTTAAATAATTTTCTATTTTCCCACAAGACGTCATTTTTCTAGTCAGCTCGTTTTCTGGTTGGTGATCTCCCTCTTCCAAGAAAGCCAGCATGGGTCTTTTGGCGGTATATAAATATTGCCCAATTTTTTCTCCAAACTCACAGGTATTTTGTATCCCCGGCTCTTCCATGAGATTTGGGGTAGCGGGAGGAACGTCTGGGTAAAGCAAGTACAGCGATGCGACGTTATACAGAAATCTATTATAAGAAACACGTCCCACAAATATCGAATTAATTTTAATATTTTCAGTTTTATTTTTACACTCCGCTAACTCTCGATCCAAAACTACTTGAGCGTAGTTAAACTTAGGATTAAAAGATTTAACTCCCTTTACGTACCATCCAACCAGCGGCAAAAAGAACAGTGGGATAACGGCCTTAGGTAGCCAATTTACATGATCGCCATCGATAAACACATCTATCATAACCCAAACCAAACTAGAGGCTGCCCATACTCCCAAAAAATGTGGCCAATCTGATCTTGCCAAAGCGTAAGGAACAAAAGTGACGATAAAGACAAGTGCAGCCGGAAAAAAATTTCTTACATTCTCATTAGACCAGGTTTTGATAGCTCGAAATATCAAGACAACAAACACAGCCCCAGCCAAATACACTAGTCCGTTGGGATGAATAGGGAGGGTGGGTGGGGGCAGTGGCAAATGCCGGTATGACCCTTGCATCACTATCGGTAAGTAAATCATATATAAAAACGCATTTTTTAGCGTCCCATTTAAAAGCAAGTAAACAGTCAAAGTCCCTAGTCCGATTAGATAGCCAAGCAATGGGAGTTTGGTTGAACTCCATCTGCCACTTGCAAAAAAAAGTAACCAATCCCACCTCAACCACACATATGCCAACGAAAGAAGCATCAACGCTTTTTTGGCCGGAGTAAGGGATATTAAAAATATGACCTCCATCAAAATATATGGCAAACTCCCACTTCCCCCAAAAACCCGCAATATTATTCCCGACACAGCTAAATGCGTGGCCAAAACAAAATATTTGCCAGAATAGTTTTGAAAGACCTTCAAAATTAATACTGAAGCATAAACTACGAGTAAGGATTCTAAAGCTGTATAAAACAAATTGGATATAAAAACAGATTTAAAAGGAACAATCTTTCCTGCCAGCAAATACTGTCCTGGAGAGTAGATCAGAGAAAAATCCTTAAAAGGCACTAGACCACCCGCTACATAATTTTGGGCGGCAATTTGAATAGCCCCATCAAAATAATTGATCTCATAACTTCCAATTGCTTGTAAGAAAACGTTATAAATAAAGAAAAGAATACCGCACCAAAGGATTAGTTTTCTCATGGTGTATACTTTACCACTGATGAAACCGGGTTTAACCGCAAAGTCCGCCATTGACCGTTTTTTTCCAGATTTCTGGTGCAATCCAGCAGATGTATTGCTCCGCGCATCTGAAGTTGTCATCTGGTCTCGCCAAAAGCTGGAAGCCCCTATTTTAGATATTGGCTGTGGAGATGGTAGTACCGGCGCTCGCTTGTTTGCAGGACGCAAAATAGATATGGGAATTGATCTGGTGGGGTCAGACATTCCTTTGGCCCAGGCCTGTGGCGTTTACAAAAAAGCTATCCAAGCCGATGCCACTCACATGCCATTTAAAAATGCTTCTTTCGCAACCGTAACTTGCAATAGCACCATCGAACATATCGAAAAAGATATCAAAGCCATATCCGAGTTTTCCCGCGTTCTCAAACCCAATGGGCGCTTACTGATTACTACCACCAGCACGCGTCTTCTGGAAACACTCAAACAGTTGCTTACTCCTGACGAAGTCGAAAAACTAAACAATAGGCTCGCCCACTTTCACTACCGTTCAAAAGATGAGTGGCGAAAGATCCTTAGAAAACATGGCCTGACCATGGTCGAACATCACTATTACTTGCCCCCGGAAAAAATTGCCGCGTGGCTAAAGATTTTCAAAATTTCAACTGCCAGAATTTACCATCGGGAACTCTGGTCGTACTTGCGCGATTCGCCCTACGGCAAATTAGCCCCCAAAAACCTAATTACTAGATTCCTTAAATTCTATTTACCCAAACACATTGCTACCGATTTTTCCGAAAATGGCACCTGGCAATATATAATTGCCAGAAAGTCATGAAGATCGCCCTTTTTCACAATTTACCCCCCGGAGGCGCCAAAAGAACCGTTTACGAACAAGCCAAATATCTTTCCCAAAATCACGAGCTTCATCTTTTTCAGCTTTCTCAAACCAACGAAGAATTCCTTTCTCTCTATCCGTTTGTCAAATCAATCAAAACTTATCCTTTTTCGCTTTCGCCGAACCGAATACTCGCCGACTATCAGAAATTTTTTATTTTGCCCCGAATTCACCGTCAGATAGCCCGCGATGCCAAAGTTGCCGAAGTAGCCTTAATTCATGCCGATCGTTATACCCAAACCCCGTTTCTGTTGCAATACTTGAAAATTCCAAATGTTTATTTCTGCCAGGAAATGCTGCGTATCGCCTACGAATCAGAGCTGGCTTTCAACGAACCGGTTAATTTTCTCAAGCGCTGGTACGAATTGGGCACACGTCAGATAAGAAAATTAATAGACCAACAAAACTTAAAATCAGCAGGCCAGATCTTGGTTAATTCAGACTTCACCGGCCAAAATGTTTATAAGGCCACAAAACTAAAGAGCACTACTTGTCATTTGGGCGTGGACCCAAACGTTTTTCGCGCTCAGAAAGAACCCAAGAAAAATCAAATATTATTCGTAGATCAAAAAGAGAAAATTGCGGGTTTTGCACTCTTGTCTCAGACCCTAAATCTCATTCCGTCTCGCATCCGCCCAACCCTCAAGATCCTCGACTTCAAAAACTCTAAAGCAACAATTGCAGACAGCTCACAAGTTGCCCGAGAATACTCTAGGTCTCTCGTCACTGTTTGTACCAGTCACAATGAGCCTTTTGGACTAGCGCCCATCGAGTCCATGGCCTGTGGTACCCCAGTACTGGCGGTGGCCGAAGGTGGTTTCAAAGAGACTGTAGTT
>MEXN01000007.1 GCA_001773695.1 Candidatus Amesbacteria bacterium RIFCSPLOWO2_01_FULL_48_25
AATCGACTAAAACCGTGGCGTCGGCCGGGCTTTTGGGGAACTTGTCCCGAAAGGCGCTTAAAACTTCGGCTTTGACTGTGGAGATAAGATCCGAGTGGGAGATGCCGCGGGCGACGGCCAAATCTTCCAACGTGGCAAACTCACTGGTCATGAAATGTCGAGTTCATAATATAATATGCACTGACTATGCGCAAGCTGTTTTTGGATATCGAGACGCTGCCGGCAGAGGAGTCCCGGAAGGAAATTCTGTTGGAACTGTATGAGCGCAAAATGAAGAAAGGCAATAAAAACTTGGGGTCATTTGAGGAATATTTGGAGTTGACCGGGTTGGACGGGTCATTTGGGAGGATTTGCTGCATTTCTTACGCCATCGATGACGGCCCGATAAAAACTTTGTCCGGTGAGGAAAAACAAGTTTTGGCTGATTTTTGGGATGCGGCTGGGGATGTGAATTTGTTTGTAGGATTTAACATTATGGATTTTGATCTGAGGTTTATTTTCCAGCGGTCAATTATTTTTGGCGTTAGACCATCTGTCGAGCTGACATTTGCCAGATACAGAAACAGTCCCATATATGACATATTCCATGAGTGGACCAGGTGGAGTAATCTGGGGAAAGTTGGTTTGCATGGACTGGCTCGGGCGTTGGGATTGCCGTCTTCTAAAAATGGCGACATAGAGGGCAAAGACGTGGCTCGAGCATACGCGGCCGGAAGACTTAAGGAAATTTGCGAATATTGCGAGCGGGATGTGGAATTGACCCGACAGATTTATAAAAAAATGACTTTTAGCTGATATGACTGGGGCGGCTGGCAAAAGGGGTATCATTTCATATTTTCTTTAATATCTGGGTGTATTCTTCCGGTGAGATACCCAATGTCCTGAGGTTGTTGCGGATAACAAATATGGGGAGATTTTTGTACATTGGCAAAATAACCGGTCTCGTTAGACCCTTTCTCCAGTATACCCTGTGATCGCCTTTTTGCCTTTCAAATGTACAACCAACGTATAACAAAAACTTTTCGAATTGTTTCCAGTCTAGAGGCGTAATTCTTGGCATCAATTTACAAAGCGGGGAACAGAGAAGTTTTCTGTTTGGCTTCCTACCACCATTGGAGGTAGATATTCATTATTTTGTTTTTGCCAACCCAGTTCTGTTAAAGCCTTATCTACCGTGTTTTTTTGAGAAATCTCCTCAAAGAAAATTCCGACGGCTTCTTCAAACCGTTTTTTAGCTTCAGCATAAGTTTCTCCGGCGGTTGATAAATCTAAAGCGGGACTATAAGCGATAAAACTATCGCCTTCTTTTATGACTATAACTGATAACGCGAATTGAACCTTACCCATAGTTTCCTTATTATATACCCATCGCGGAAAAAATTAGAATTTTGGATAGTATAATCCAATTCACTTATGCCACCACAAGATCCAGAACCGAAAAGAAATGCCTATCAGAGTTATCTGGAGGATAAACACGCCAAATTTAACACTCCTGGGAGAGTAATTGATGATGTGGTGAAGGCTGCGGCTGGTTCCAAACCCAGAGAAAGACATAAAGTAGTACTCGGGGAAGTGAATGAGGTCTACGACGTAGTCACGGAAAGTAATCAACAGTTGATCGTCAGGATTTCCAGAAGTGAACATCCTCGATTTGAAGCTGAAAAATGGGCGATTGATGGAGTGAAAAAAAAGGGGGTTCCGGCCCCTGAAGTATTGCTGATCAAAAGCGAGTCGGTGGAAGATATGAATCTAACTTTTTGTGTGGAAAAGAAGTTGCCGGGGACACCATTAAGAGATGTCCATTACACAGAGAGGGAGAGAATAAGTGACATTGTTCAACAAGCAGGTGAGATTCTGGCCAAAATACATTCCGTTGAGGCTCAAGGCTTCGGCGGATTTGATAAGCCGGGAGTAGGAAAGTACGGTTCCTGGTCGGATTACATAATGGAGGTTGCTAAAGACAGGGACGCAATTGTTGAGGCGGCGACAAAAATGGGTATGGCAACCAGCGATGTGGATCGAGGACTTGATATTTTAAAACAAAACGCACGATTGTTTGAAAATGTTAGTTCCCAGCTGCTGCATAGCGACTTTAGTTCCAAGCACATATTGGTAGATGGAAATACGATTACGGGAATACTGGACTTTGAAGGCAGTAAGAGCGGAGACCCGGTTTGGGACTTTGCCTAGTGGGATCATTTCTTTGGAAAAGACTTGCCAGTTGAGTGGTTGAAGCACGGATATCAGAAAGTGAGTGAACTTGACCCCGAGTTTGATAAAAAGCTGGCTATATATAAAATCAGGTTAGGGCTGATGTTTATTAAGTATTATGAAAGTGAAGGTAATGTTTCGGGATGAAGGACACTCGGGAAAAATACTTGGCTGACCTTCAATCATTTGGTTAATTCAGGGGCTTGTGTCTAAAATCGAGGGCTTGGGTGAAGACTTGGTGATATTTATCAAGGTACTGGGGGATGTGTTTGCGGCGGTACTGCATGATGAAGCGGGGATGTTCTAGAGCAAGAATAGTTTTGAAAAAATAGTGGGTTTTGTTTAACTCACTAATTACTTTCTGGTTTTTGCCCTGGCCTAAAAGAATGGCCACATCGGTGCGGCAACCAAGAGTGACCATGCGCTTTATAGAGTCCACCACGAAGGGAGTGGTGGCGGCAAGTAAGGCGGGATCGTCGTAATAATTATAATTTTTACCGGCTTTGACGTAACCCAAAGGGGAAACGGCAGTCAAAAAGAAATCGGAGTAAAAACGACGGGGACCGCCCCAGGCGGCAATAAAATCGTAGACAAAAACCGAAGACAATTCGCGAACTTGTGGCAGATCGTTTGGGACATCACAGAACCGGCTGAGGGCAACGGGGTCGGTAAACGTCACCCCGGTAATGCCGGCGCCAAAACGACCGGGATTAATGCCCAGAACCAAAACACGCTTATTTGATCCTAAATAAAATTTATCGGAAAACGATTCCAGATAACCCCGGGCGGACGAAGTGAGATAGGGGTTCATGACCGATACACCCCGGGGAAGATTGGTAGGAGGAACTAACTTCGTGTAAAACTGGACCACTTTCCGCCCAAAATCCATGCCTTGAATATACTACAAGGGGTAAAATGGGCGGGTGGACAAGTATAAATATCCATTTGGGGCGGTGTGGCTGTCTCACTCGAGCATGGGGGATTTTGCCAAATGTCCCCGACTATATTATTTGCGAAACATGTACAAGGAGTCAAAATCCGGAAAGAAGATCCAGGTGGTTAGCCCGTATTTAACTTTGGGAATTGCTGTCCACGATACTTTGGAGGTGATCAGATATTTACCGCGGGAATCGCGGTTTGATAAACCGTTGACACACATTTTTGAAGAAATCTGGGAAGGAAGCAGCGGCCAAAGGGGTGGATTTAAATCCAATGATCAAGAAAAAGAGTTCCGGGGGCGAGGACTGGCAATGGTAAAAAGAGTTCAGGATAACCCGGGGCCGATTGCATCTTTGTCTACCATTATTAAGGACCGGGGAGAGATGGTAGCTAATATGTGGCTCTCTGAGGCGGACGGGCTAATTTTATGCGGCAACGTAGATTGGGTGGAAGTACTGCCGGATGGCAGCCTGCACATAATTGATTTTAAGACCGGTAAAAACGAGGAGGATGCGGCTTCGCTGCAACTGCAAATTTATTTGCTGCTGGCTAAAAATAATAATAAGCGACCGGTAACTAGACTTAGCTATTGGTACTTGGAGCGGGATGATGTGCCGAGAGAAGTTAATATTCCTGATTTGGCTGGCGTCGTGGAACAGCTGGTGGAAAAGGGCCGGAAAATTAAAGCGGCCAGATTATCCGAGGCTATGGAGTGTGCTAAAGGGGGATGCAAATACTGTCTGGAATATGAACAAGTTGTAAAGGGTGAAACCGAGCAAGTGGGATATGACCCAAAACGGGAAAAAATGTTGTATCTTGTATTATAATTAGGTCATGGGAATCGATTGGAGCAACTTGTTTAAAAGATACAAGAATTTGTGGGTGGCTCTGAAGGACGATGAGAAAACGGTCATTGCCAGCGGCAGGACGGCCAAGCTGACGTGGGACAAAGCCAGAAAAAAAGGTGCTCTGAATCCGATTCTCGCCCATATCCCCGGTAAATTGATCTCGTACGTTGGTGGACAAAGATGAAGTTTTTTTACAAACGTTATGCTCCCGGAGTGATTCGTCCAGTGATACCTATAGAGTTACGGTCTGGTGGAAAGCGGCTGAGATATGAAGCCTTGATAGACTCCGGAGCAGACGAGTGTATTTTGGATGCACAGTTGGCTCAGATATTGGGTATAAATTACCGCCGGGGGATTAAAAGGATGGTGGGAGGGATTACCGGTGCGGAACAAGTTTATTATGCTTGTCCGGTAGTAATTGGAGCGGGCGAATGGTCTTTTGAAACCTTGGTTGGCTTCATGCCAAACATGCCAGATTTTGGGTACGGGGTTTTGGGTCAAAAGGGATTTTTTGAAAACTTTGTAGTCAAGTTTGATTACACGAAGCTGGAAATCCAACTAAGCGCAAGAGTAAAAAATTAATCTACTTATGACTTATAGAACTCCATTGATCCTGGTAACTGTGGTGGTGGTTTTTGCAGGCTATCAGCAGGTGGACCGGGGTCAAGTTCTGTCAAAAACCATAGAAGTAACTCCTACAGTTGTTCCTTCACCTACGGTCACACCGACCAACACACCAATTCCAACATCTACACCCCGGCCGACGCGAGTGCCTACCCCAACACCCAAACCCCAGCCTAAATTCACGTCTGAAGAAATTTATAACTTTACCAACCAGTACGGCGGGCAGTACGGAGTGGACCCAAATGTCATCCGACACGTGGCTTTATGCGAGTCGGGATTTAAGCCGGGGGCGAGAAATTATATTTATGCCGGGTTGTTCCAATACGACGTGGCCACTTGGAAAACTTTCCGCAAAAAGATGGGCGAAAATTCTGATACTGACTTGAGATACAATGCTAAAGAAGCGGTAAAAACAGCTGCTTTTACTTTATCTTTGGGTTACTCTCGCTTATGGCCAAATTGTTATCCGAAATAAATGCTTGCGGGTGCTAAATCTTTTCTTGAGCTCGGGCTGCCTGGATGGCTGCAAGTATTCGTTGTTTCATATCATCCGAGATGGCCGCGGGGCTTCGCCTTCGTTTAAGTTCAGCTTCCAGTTTGATTCCATTTGCAGCAGATACAAGGGCGAGGACGGTTCCCAAAGTATTTGCCATTGTACCCACGACTTTCTTAGCCTTTGCGTCTTCTAAGGCTCTCAGGGAAAAAACTGCCGCTGATAAAAGTGGGACAACCCATAATGTATCAGGATGCTTTATTACTAATTCCCGGACTTGTCCTACTTGTCTGGGAAATCTCTGCTGTAGTCCCCCGGCTATTTGTTCTTGTAGTTTGTCCATGTTAACGACTGGGATGTCACTTTGAGAAGTAAAAGATTATTGTTAATAAAATAATTCCCAAGAGGATTGCAAAAGTTTTTATCAAGAAGGCGTTGTTGGATATCTTAATTGTCTTTTGATAAAGAGCGGGATCTTTTTGTTTTAGCTGCTGTTCCATTGTGGATATTTTATTTTCCAGTCTGGGCTTGAGAATTTGGAAGATACGGTCAAGAAGATCGTCATTTAAGATTGACATGGGGATATTGTACAATTTGGATTATGAAACAGAAAGTGGTGGTGTACCTACTAATATTGGGAGTTGCGGGGTGGGTGGTAGTTGTTAAATCAGGTATTCTCTAGCTTATTTTCTAATTCTTCGGATCAATCCGGTCGCTATACGGGAAGAATCTTTTCTAAGAGTTTGGGCTTGGGAATGCAGCTCGTCAAAGAGGTCGTATATGTACACAAACGGAGCGTCTACCGTTACTCCTTGAATACCTACATTTATTGACCAGCTGGCGCAAACCACCATGAGAAATATCGTGGGCGAGGTGGAATTGGATGATCTGCTGGCGAATCGGGAGGCAATAGCCAAAAGGATTCGCGACATTATCGAGGGCATGGCTACTAAGTGGGGGATAGATGTGGCTTCGGTTGAGCTGAAAGACATCGTGCTGCCTGTGGACATGAAGCGGACAATTGCCAAGCAAGCTGAAGCGGAACGGGAGAAACGGGCGACGATTATTAATTCCGAAGGAGAGGTAATCGCTTCACAAAACTTGGCCAAGGCGGCCCGAACGATGGCCGAGACCCCGGGAGCCTTGCATTTGCGGACCCTAAACTCGATTAATGATATTGCCTCCGATCAATCGAATACAGTGGTATTTGTGACTCCCATCGAGGTGCTGCGGGCAGTGGAGGGGCTGAATAAATTTCTGGAGAGAAAGAGTAAGTAACAATGAAGGGGCAATACTCGAATTTCTAAAATAGGCTGGGTTGTTTGGAGGTGGGAGAAAAATCTTGGGGATAGGAAAAGTTGACAGGGATAATACGAGGGTTGTTCCAATGATCGGTATATTTGAGGTGTTTGTTTTTCATGGCGAAATCATATATGTCCCGGGTGAGAGTTACGTCGGCTTCGCAATAACTTTTGAGTAACTTTAGACTTTGATCATCGCCTTTTTGCCAATAAACAACGGCATTCACGCCTTCATCGGTTTTGCTTCTACCCAAGGTGTCTTTGGCGAAGGCGTTTAGGCCCACCCGGCGGCCGACTATTTTTTTGACCTCGTCCATAATATCGAAATGCGGCCATTTGGGAAAATCGGCCGGGGAATATGGCCTTAAAACCGGGACGTCAAAGCCTAAGGAGTTAAAACCGATGATCCGATCCGCCTGGCGAAATAGAGACCACATGTCTGGTAGCTGATGTTCCCAGAAACTGGACATTTCGCCGGTAATTTCGAATCCGGTTTGAGGATCAACCTGGCGATGATAAACCGAAACTACGGAGACGCCCAAGTCGCTAGGATCCGATGTTCCGGTTTCGTCGAACCAGGATTTGGTCTCGATATCGAAGAACGTCTCCCACATATTTCGGTGATTATATTATACTGCGTTCTTGACAAATCCCCCCTCGGGGGATTAACATGAGGTATGGATTCGAGAAATGGAGCTTTACACAGGCTGAAGATTGCCAAGGGGCATCTGGACAAGGTCATCCGGATGGTACAAAACGATGAGTATTGCATTGACGTCCTGACGCAGTCACAGGCGGTGCAAGGGCAATTATCCGAAGTGGACGCTATGATCCTGGAGAAACATCTGGGAACGTGTGTAGCGGATGCTATGAAGAAGGGGGATAATAAAAATTCGGTGGATGAAGTTATAAAAGTGTTTAGGAGGGGCCGTGGATAAAATTTTTGTGCTGACAGGAGCCCTAGGCTTGATTGGGTTTATTTATTGGTTTTTTCTTGGAAAAAGGGATGAGGCAGGAGAGATAACGACCAACGTAAAAGTAAAAGTCGCTGGGGGTTACTCCCCTGCTCTAGTGCGGATACCGGCGGGTAAAGAAGTGACGATCACTTTGACTCGGACTGACCCGACGGATTGTTTGGAAGAATTTACGATACCCGATTTAAAGATTAAAAAAAGCTTGCCGATGGGTGAGGAAGTGGTTTTGAAATTAAAAATTAGTAAACGGGGTGAGTATCCGTGGCACTGCGGAATGAACATGTACCACGGAAAGTTGATTGCCGTATGACCAAAACTTTTCCTATCGCCGGTATGCACTGCGCCAGTTGCGCGGTGAATATCCAAAGGGTGTTACGAAAAACGCCGGGGGTGGTGGCAGCGACGGTGAATTACGCCACGGAAAAAGCCAATGTGGAATATGATCCGGCGCAAACCGATGAAATGAAAATGGGAGAAGCGATAAAGCCTTTGGGATACGAACTAGTAACCGAGCAACAAATGGATGTAGTAACAGAGAAAAAAAATAATGAAGTTAATAGGTGGAAGTGGAAGTTTATTGTAGGGGGGGTGATTTCGGTAATCAGTATCTGGGGCAGCTTTACGGGAATGAATTGGGGGATACTTTTGGTGCTGGCGACAATTTCTCAATTTGGAGTGGGGTGGGATTTTTACAAAACGACCTGGGCATCGCTCCAAAACCGGATGGCAAATATGGATACACTAATTGCTATCGGTACGAGTGTGGCGTACGGCTATTCTGCAGCGATAACTTTGTTTGGAATAAAGGGCGAACCGTATTTTGACACATCTGTCACTATTATCGCTTTGATAGTTTTGGGGAAATGGTTGGAAGCGAGAGCTCGGGGAAAGACTTCGGAAGCCATAAAACGGCTGATGGGGCTGCAGCCGAAAACTGCAAAAGTAATTAGGGGAGATAGGGAGTTTGAGATTAGGATAGATGAAATTGTGGTGGGGGATAAAATCCGGGTCCGACCGGGGGAGAAGGTACCGGTGGATGGAGTGGTGGAATCCGGGGAAACGAGTATTGATGAATCGATGGTGACGGGCGAGTCGATCCCGGTGTATAGGCATGACGGCGACGCGGTAATCGGGGGAACACTGAATACGTCGGGAACGATAATATTTGTGGCCAAAAAGGTGGGCAGTGAGACGATGCTGGCTCAGATAATTAAATTGGTGGAGGAAGCCCAGGCTTCCCGAGCGCCTATCCAAAAATTGGTGGATGTCATTTCCGGATATTTTGTGCCGGTGGTATTAATGATTTCCGTGGCCACATTTGCAGGATGGTATGTGTTTGGTCCTTCGACAAGCTCAGGGCTTTTGGGAATGCTAGCAGGAATCGCCGTTCTTATTATTGCTTGTCCCTGCGCTTTGGGCTTGGCGACGCCGACGGCACTAGTGGTTGGAACTGGGCTAGCTGCACAGCACGGAATTTTGATTAAGGACGCCCAGAATTTGGAGGTGGCTTACAAAATAAACCATGTTATTTTTGATAAAACAGGTACTTTGACCGAGGGTAAACCGGTGGTTACAGATATTAAGGGCGGAGATGAGGTTTTGAAATTGGCGGCGAGTTTGGAAGCTGGATCAGAACATCCCTTGGCGAGAGCGATATTGGATGCGGCGGAAAAGGCGGCTCTGAAACTGGAAAGGGTGGAGAAGTTTGAGGGCTTGGCCGGAGAAGGAGTGAAGGGAATAATAAATAAGAAAGAATACCGATTAGGTAAGCCATTGGCTGAGACGGATGAGGTAAAGAAAATGGAAAGTGAGGGGAAGACGGTGGTGGTGTTGGGGACAAAAGGAAAAGTTTTGGGAGTGATTGCCATTGCGGATACGGTCCGGGAAACGGCCAAAGAGGCAGTGGCCCAGTTGCAAAAACAAAAAATTGAGGTGTCGCTTTTGACCGGGGACAATCCTCGGACAGCGGCTGCGATTGCCAAGCAGTTGGGCATCAAAAGATATTTTGCCCAGGTGAAGCCCGCGGATAAGGAAAAAGCGGTACGGCAATTGCAAGGAGAGGGCAAGATCGTGGCTATGGTAGGCGATGGCGTTAACGACGCGCCGGCGCTGTCTGCGGCTGATGTGGGAATTGCTATGGCGACGGGGACAGATGTGGCTATGGAAGCTGCGGGGATAACTCTGGTTAACCGCGACCTGAAATCTATCCCGCTGGCTCTAAAACTTTCCCGCTCTACTCTGCGGACGATAAAAACAAATCTATTTTGGGCGTTTGCTTATAACGTGGTGTTGATCCCGGTGGCGGCATTGGGCATCCTCTCCCCAATTCTCGCTTCGGCGGCAATGGCCACCAGTTCGTTATCAGTGGTGGGAAATTCATTATTACTTAAGAAAGTTAAGCTATGAATATAAAGATTGTAATTATTGGGGTTTTGCTGACAGCAATTTTGGTTGGTGGAGGGGTGGTAGTTATGTCCCGGTCTCCTAATGCAGCCAGTTTGGAAAAGACCGACAAGACCAAGTTTTTCACCGATCACACTAATTTTGACTGGGGAAAAATCAATTACAACGGAGGAGTGGTAAACCACGTGTTTGAGATAAAAAACAGCGGGGAATCGAGCCTTAAATTGGCTAACATCAAGACATCGTGCATGTGCACGACGGCCAAAATCAGCACTAAAAACGGTGCCGGTCCAACTGTAAAAATGCACGAGGTATCTGATTGGCAGGGAGTTCTGGAACCTGGGGAAACTGCGCAACTGGAAGTGGTTTTTGACCCGGCATTTCACGGACCGACCGGGGTGGGTCCGGTTGAGCGGATCATTAGCGTGGAGACATCCGATCCGAATAAAGCTAATGTCGAGTTTAATTTGAAGGGGGTAGTTACAAGATCGTGACAATCGCATCTGTTTCGTTGATTGCTGCGTTTTTGGCTGGAATGGTGGCGTTGTTTGCGCCGTGTTGCATCACATTTTTGCTGCCGGCGTATTTGGGGTCGGTATTTAAAGAAAGGAAACGGGTACTTTTGATGACCTTAGTATTCGGGGCGGGGATTTTTGTGGTTCTGATGCCGGCGGTATTGGGAATATCCTTGATTTCAAAATTCGTGTTTAGATACCACGACATTACTTATTATTTGGGTGGGGTGGTGATGATTGTGGTGGGGGTGTTGTCTTTGTGGGGGATAAAATTGCCCATGCCTAATATCACCCGGCGGCAAGAGGCGGGAGATAAACCGGACGTTGTGTCTATTTTTACATTGGGAATTTTTTCCGGGTTAACCTCGGCGTGCTGCGCACCGGTATTGGTGGGAGCGCTGGCATTGACTTTGGTATCACCGTCGTTTTTGTTAGCCTTGATAACGGGGGCAGTTTATGTACTGGGGATGGTGACGCCACTTTTAATTTCTGGGTATTTTATCGACGCGCAGAAAGTATTTAATCGGGCGGTGTTTGGAAAAAGAGTGGGGAGATTTGTTTTGTCGAATTTGATCGCGGCGGGAATTTTCATCCCGATGGGGGTACTTATTTTGTTTTTGACAATTACCGGCAAATTGTCCATGGAGACTTCCCGGCACTATGCCCAAACTATCCAAAACACGGCCGCGGGAATTGATAAGGCCTGGAAAAAACTAGTGAACAAGCCCAAAGGGAAAATCGAGGGAACAAAAACTGAGACGTGGGGTGAAGTGGAGGCGACGGCGACACCAACCGAGGCTGGGTTCGAACTGCAATTCAATACTCATTCGATTGAACTATACCGAGCGCGGGCACAAAATGCGGTTTTCGCGAGAGGCTTGTGTACCATCTGGTATGATTTTGTCTATGACCATCCAACTTGAGTTCCCGCCAGAGATTTTGAAAGAATTGTATTACCACCGCTACAATCATCTTGCGCCGCTCGTCCAACGCCGGATGGATGCCTTGTGGTTGAAAGCGCATGGGTTGCCCCATGCCCAAATTGCGGAACTGGTCGGCGTCACCGACAATACCCTCCGGGAATATTTTGAACTCTATCAGCACGGCGGCCTGGCGAAGCTGAAAGAACTCAACTACTACCGACCGCAGAGCCAACTCACCGCCCATGTCGTCTCGCTCGAAGCGTATTTTCGGGAGAATCCTCCGGCCAGCATCAAGGAAGCCCAACATCAGGTTGAAATCATCACCGGGGTCCAACGTAGCGAGACCCAGGTGCGCGAATTTTTGAAAAAAAACTCCATCTCCGTTGTCGACGGGTCGGGATGATCCCGGCTAAAGCCGACCCGGAGGCCCAGGCGGCCTACCTGACCGAGAAACTCGAACCGCGGTTAGCCGACGCCCAGGCTGGAAAACGGACTGTTTTCTTTGTCGATGCCGCCCATTTCGTCCTGGCGCCGTTTCTCGGTTTTCTGTGGTCGCTGACGCGGGTTTTCCTGCGCGCCCCGGCCGGTCGGCAACGCTTCAATATCTTGGGCGCCTTGAATGCCATGACCCATGAACTCATTACCGTGACCAATGACACCTACATCACCGCCGAGAGTCTGTGTGCTCTCCTCCAGAAACTAGCCGCCCTACCTCTGGCCGTGCCCATCACCGTGTTCCTAGACAACGCCCGATACCAGAAGTGTGCCCTGGTGCAAACGATGGCGGCCCATTTGAACATTGAACTGTGTTACTTACCCGCTTACTCCCCCAATCTGAATCTGATTGAGCGGGTTTGGAAGTTTGTCAAGAAGCAGAGTTTGTATTCCAAATACTATGCCGATTTTGCCTCCTTCAAGGCAGCCATTGAAACCTGTGTTCGGGAAATGCCAACGACTCACAAGGCCGCTTTAGATTCCTTGCTGACCCTACGCTTTCAGCGTTTTGCAAAAGCGCAGTTTATGCCCGCGTGAGGTATAGATTTCGATGTATCAGAAATAGCCAAGTTGACTGATGACGCAGGGACTGATTACGGGCAGGGGAAATGGACCGGAGCGCCGCCGGGCGGACACCACAGGAGTGGGACATTAAGTTTTGACAAGCCTATTGCAACTAGTGCAAAATTAGTGAAGTTAACTTTAGAAGGCTTGGGAGATTGGGAATGGGAGAGGAGGTGAAGTCAATAATATGAAACTGGATTCGACCAGAGTAGCTAACGCCCTGGCAATTGTGGGGGCCGGACTGTATGTAGTATGCACATTTTTGGTGGCTGCCACCCCAGTGTTTTATCGGGGAGTGGCCCAGACATGGATGCACGGATTTAATCTGTCGGCCTTGCCCATGCGGCAAATGACGTTTGGAGGAAGTATCTGGGGCCTGGTGACATTCACCATCGTGTCCTGGCTGACAGGATACGCTTTTGCAGTGATTTACAATGGCTTGGGCAAAAAGTAGCCCGCCTGCCGGATGGGCAGGTGTCGCGGCACTGGGAATGCTGGCATTTTATTTTGCCACTCTCACTTTTTTGGGTGGGGGGTGGGAGTTTGCCTGGGGGCAATTTTCCCAATATTGGTGGCTGGTATTACCGATTGTGGGGACGTTCGGTGGACAGGTATATCTAGCAAAAAACTTGAAAATGGCGGCTGGTACTGGAGGAGTGTCGGGGGCTGCAATGATAGCATGCTGCGCGCATCACGTGGCTGAATTCCTGCCGTTTTTGGGCCTATTTACCGCCGCGTCTTTTTTAATCCGATATCAGATTCAGTTTATGTTTTTGGCGCTGGGAGTGAATGTTTGGGGATTAATTTACCTATGGTTGAAGCATGAAAATCACAACAAACCTTTTACCCTTTGACCGATTTTTTGTGAGCTTTAATTTTTTTGAAATTATCAAAAGCAAGTCGCAACCTATCAACCCCCACAGTCATCCCCACAGGGGGTAACAGCATACCTAAAACTAAGGAAAATCCATCACCGATTAAAGCTCGGATGCCATGCAATTCTTGCGGAGAGGGTTTCTGTGGCAATATGGGGTTTAGTTCCCGAGCACCTAGCCCTAATCCTGTTTTAGTTGAGCTCAAATCTAAAATAGTTCCTAAAATGTAAATTCCTCCTGAAACAGTTGCAAGCGGGACAATGACATTGGGTCCTAGCAAATAAAGCCCCTCTGCACATATCATGTATGAAGCAACCCCCATGGCAGTGAGTAACTTAAGGCGACTTCGAAAATTAGTCATGTATTCTTCCATCCTAATTCGTTCACTCATGCCCTATAGTATACACAGGGCGGGGTGAGCTGTCAATTTTACACGGGATACGAGGATTGGAAGAAGGGAACTTGCGGTTAAGATGGTGGGTTAATGCGAGAACGAGCGAACTAACGGCAAGGATGGCATATTCAGCTATATTACCTTATAGACAACCGATATGCTTCAAGGAATGAAAATGGTGTCGCGGTCAGCGATATACCAAGCAGTTGATTTATTTATGTTTGTCCCCATGGTCTTTCATCATCCAAATATGACTGATTATACAGAAGGCCAGGAGAGCGACGTAAATCCAGTTCATACTCCGCAGCCGCCGCCACCTTGGACTTTGGGTACTAAACCCGTGGATTGAAGCTCTTTATTAACTTTACCCGCGCCCTGACCTGAAGAATACTCCACTCCCAAGGCTTCCATGGGATTAACGTTTTTCCAGACGATATTTCGCTTGGCCTTCATATATGTGGCAATTTCAGCATAAGTCTGGGGGAACCAATAAGAGTTAAGAGCTAGGGCGTTTCTGTAAATCTGGTCTTTGGAAAGACCGGAGGCCACCGCCAGCTCGATAAAGCCCAGCATAGCTGCCCCATGATTGCAATCCGGGAAGTAGGTACTGTTGCCGCAGCAGGGGCGATAGATATTTTGAGAAATTTCGGTCACCAGGGATTCTTGGTCTGAGGTTAAAGATATCAGGTTTAAACTATTAAATAACTTTCCTCCGTCTTTGGCTCCCAAGGTCCATCCTCCGGTCGAGGCGAAATTACCAATCTCTTTTTTGTATTGCGTGCCCATTGGGCCCTTGGCTAAAACGTCCGTTTTGTTGGCAATCCCCAGCGGCCAGAGGAGATTTAAAATGAGACCGGAGTTGGCCTGGGTGATGACGATGTCTGTATTGGATGGAGACTCGAGTAGCTGTTTGGCCTGATCCAAATCCGCTTGCCGACCTTCGTAAAGAGCTAAAAATTTTTGTTTATCAACTGCCCCACTTCGAACCATTTTGACGATGACGTCCCCCCATTTGACGTCTAAATTAACGCTTGGGGGTAAAACCTCGGTGATGGAGACGATACTGCCTGTGCCCGACGGGGAGGGAGCAACCGCGGTTTTGATCAGCTTTGGTAACTCCAAGCTCCAACCTTGCCGGTCAACCTTAATACCTACAGAAATACCTAAAATGAAAGTGGCCACCAATAACCAGAGAGTTTTGTTGGTGTGCCAAGATCCTGCCGGTTGCGGAGTCGGAATTTTAGTAAATTCGGTCCTGATTCGACGGCGAGAAGGCGATCTGGGCGTCAGTTTGGGAATGGATTCATCCATCGCTTCACTCTACTATATCAGTTATGAAGATTTGATGAGTAATTCTTTTTCTTCAAAATTACAGCTTGTTCTTCAAAATTACAGCTTGGCAATTTCGTCCAGTAATTGCTTGTTTCTGATGGCCATGGTTGGGTCGTCCAGCTGAAATCTGACAATTCCTCTTTTGTCTATAAGGACATAGGTGTGACCGGGAAACTGACTCCGATGCATGGAGGATTCTAGTGTGGTGACGCCATATTTATTTGAGACGGTCTTGTCCGTATCCAGAAGGACAATGGCAGTGGCTAGTTTGGGCATTTTGGCTATTGCCTGCTGCCACTGGGATTGGGGGTCAACAGTTATGTTCAAAACGACGGTGTTGGCGGTAGCGAACTCCCTATCAGCCCCGAAGGCGGCAATCTGGTCCCAGCAGGCGGGATAACACATAAGGCCTTCATTAAAAAACAGGAGGACATTTTTACCCAAAAGATCTGAGAGACTGATCTTTTTATCGTCGAATGAGGTCAAAGTAAAATCGGGGGCAGGTTGATTTAAAAGGGCTGAAAATATGCCGGTGTCCGCTGGCTGGGGCTTGTGGTGGTCGGCCATGGGGTCAGAGACAGGAGCCGGAGATGGAGGCGTGGAAGTGGATTTGAAAAAGATAGATCCAAAGATGACTACTGCTAAAACAGCTTCGATTATGATAATGGTGGATTTACTCACGGATTTTCCTCCATTGGCGGACGGCAGAAATAATAATAGCGGTGACGGCCAAAAGAATAAGGACGGCCCAAACCGGCTCGGGCAAAACGCGTGTGTAACTGCCTATTTTTTCTGTAAGACCGGCTATTGCTAGGTTGATGCTTAATTGATAAGACGAGTGCATGGTCAGCTGCCCGGTCCTGGCCTTGGCCAGAATAATGATTCCCAAGCCTAAAAACATTATTCCGGAAATAAGATTTGAAAGAGTTACTTGGCCAAAAATCGGCTTTCTGAGGGCCATTAACTTACGAGTGGCGCCGGACTTGTCCATAACGGCGGCCAAAACAAAAAGCGGGGCGACCATACCTAAGACATAGGCCAGAGTAAACATCGCCCCGAGCAAATACGATCCTGGTAGAGCGGACAGGGCCAGAACTCCGGCCAAGACCGGGGCGCAGCAAGCTGTGGCGACGCCGGAGAAAATGCCCAGGCCGAAGACCGACAAGGCGTCGGTTTTTTGCAATTTGGGATGGATGTTTATGGGTAGGGAGATGCTTTTTCCACTAATCAGTAACAGCCCCAAAAGAGTCAGGATGATTCCTCCGATGACAAAGACCTGATCATGATAGTCGGAAAAAACCTTGGTCAAAAACGTGACTCCCAGGCCCAGAGGTAAAAACACGGTGACGAGGCCCAAAAAATAAATAAATGTCATTAAAAAGACCGTGGATTTTTGCTTGAAAACCGAGGCTAAGTAGGTAGGAAGTAAGACCGTGATGCAGCAGGGGGCAAACAAGGCAGCAATACCTGCTAAAAACGAGGCGACGATAGAAGCGCTGAACAGTAAATCCATGCCCCAACTTTAATCCCGAAGGGATGAAGATTTTATGAAGAAGCCAGAGGGAGACGGACAGTAAAGGTGCTGCCTTTGGTTGGCGGGCTTTTGACCTCAATTTCCCCATGGTGGGCGGCAATTATGGATGAGGCGATGGCCAGGCCAAGACCTGACCCCAGAGTCCGGCCGCTTTTGCCGCCGCGATAAAAGCGGTCAAAGATGTGAGGCAGATCATCTGGGACAATCCCGATGCCGGTATCTTTGATGTCAATTGCGGCTAGGTTCTTTTGGGAAGAGAGAGACAAGGATATTTTGCCCTCGCCACCTGGCGGGGTAAATTTTACGGCGTTGTCGATTAAATTGAGAAGAGCTCGGAAAATTTTTTCCTGCTGGCCATGTATAAAGATGTCCGCGGCGATGCGATTACTAACGGTGATACGTCTGGGGTGGGCTAGCTTAGTGGCCACTTCGGCCAGTTCACCGACAGTTTCAGACAAACTAAAATTCTGCCATCTGGATGAAGAGTCGGATTGCGACCAAGCTAAATCCAAAATGTTTTTGAGGGTGGCAGACATTTTTGCAGCATCTGTTTGGACCTCCTGCAAGGCTTTTTGATAATCCTGTCCGGGACGTGGCCTGCTGAGAGCGATTTCCGCAGTGGAAGTAATAGTAGAAAGGGGAGTTTTCATTTCATGAGCGACGTCAGCGATAAATTGTCTTTCCCGATCAATTGATTGTTGTAGTCTCTCCAGTAAGCCATTGAAGGCGATGGCCAGCTCTTGGAGGGCATCGGCAGTTTGGGGGACGGCCACTCTTTGAGACAAGTCTGAGGATTCGATCCGGGCCATTTTGTCGGCCATGTTCGAAACAGGTGACAAGCTGCGGCGAATCAGAAAATAGCCTCCGGCTGCCACGGGTATGACCAAAACCCCAAAGACCCCTATCACGAAAATTAACAGGGAGTTTAAGGACTTGTGGATAACATTCACCGGATGAGCTACGACGATGGAGGCCAGTAAATTTCCGTTTTTGACGATTGGCGCCACGAAAAGCCGCATCTCGATATCTTTAATCGGTCGGTTGACATAGAAGGGTTGTTTGTCCTTTTGGGCCCGAATAAATAAATCATAAAAAACCGGGTCTGGAGTGGTGATTGTGGAGCCGGAGACTATTACCCCCTGCGAATCCATGATAACAACCAGCATGCCGGGGATTTGACTAAACTGCTGGATAAAGGCCTCTTTTGCTATTTCGTCATGCATTCCCGAATTTTGAGAACTAACTACGTCCACCAATTTAGTGGCATGAACCAACAAATCGACGTCGGTGTTGGCTTGAAGCAGACGGGAAGTGACGAAATAAAACCCCACGAAAGCAAGAATTGTAGCTGCCAAAAAGGAGAGAGTGACCCAAAGGGAAAGCCTGAAACTTAACGATCTAGTATTCATGGTTCGACTTCGCTCACCACAAGTGTTTCGACTCCGGCTTTGTATCCTACCCCATGGATGGTATGGATGAGTTTTACAGCCGAATTTTTGTCTATTTTACGTCTGATAGCCGCCACGAATACATCCACCACATTACTCATGCCTTCGAAGTTGTAATCCCAGACATGCTCGGTGATCATAGTTCTGGTGACTACTTCGTTTTTGTGGCGAAGTAGAAACTCCAATACGGCGAACTCTTTGGGGGTCAGTTCAACCTTCCGTCCGGCTCGAACGGTTTGGTGCCTGATGGGGTCCAACTGCAGGTTGGACAGAGTTAAAAGTGGTGACGCTTCCTGGCGGCTGCGGCGGAGCAGGGCCTGGATGCGGGAGCGGAGCTCCAAAAAAGCAAATGGCTTAGTCAGATAGTCGTCCGCCCCGCTATCCAGACCGGCGACCTTATCTTCTACTTGAGACTTGGCAGTGAGCAGGAGAATCGGGATATTGAGATTTCGATTGCGGAGGCGACGACAAACTTCTAACCCATCCATTTTGGGGAGCATAATGTCCAATATAATCAGATCGTAGTCTTCGGACTGGGCTAAAAATAATCCTTCTTCACCGTCAAAGGCTGCGTCTACTGCGAAGCCGTTTTCTTCCAGGCCCTTTTTTATGACGTCTGACAACCGGTGTTCATCCTCCACCAACAATACCCGCATGGGCTCATTTTACCGCGAGATTGTGAAGAAGTTATATGGTGGCTTGACAGGGTTTTGTTGATATCCTATAATACTCATTATGACGATGGAGCATGGAGCGGGGATGTGTTACGGATGGGGGCGAGTGGGTTTGTAAAGAAAGGTTCACGGCCGGAATTGTTCATAAGCGGATTTTTGGACGTAGTTTGCCTTTCTGCGTACACCCAAGGGGGTCGGGGTTTGAAATTGGAGAGGAAGTGAATGACGAACTTCTTGAGAAACTCGGATTGTTGACCCGATATTTTCTAGGTGCCGGTACGCTATTGCAGACTGACGAGGAAGACTACTTGAAGGCAACTTAGGTTTTGTTAGGAGCAGGGCAAGGGGTTGGACAGATATCGGGTGATGCTATTATAGCCCTAGTGAAGAAATTAATGAAAAAGGTGCCGATTGTTTGCCTTTTTTTAATCACAGGGCTAATAACTTTTTTCCCGGTGCTGGGCAATGATTTCTTGGGAGATGATTTTGGACAGATAGTTAACAACCCCTATATCCGTTCCATGAAAAACTTCCCCCGGTTCTTTGGAGGTAGCACTTTCTTCGTCCCTGGCTACCCTAGGCTATTTGGGATTTATTACAAACCGGTGCTGATAACGGGTTACGCTTTGATTTACGCGGCTTTCGGCCTCAGTCCCTGGGCCTTTCATTTGGTCCAAGTGGTTCTGCACGCCACTAACGCTTATTTGGCTTATCGAATTTTAAGGCACTATTTTCCAGACTGGGCGCTATGGCTGGCTTTAATTTTCCTGGTACATCCCATAAATACAGAAGCCGTAGCTTATATTGCCAATTTGCAGGACATCCTATTTGTAATGTTTGGGTTGATCTCGGTTAACTTGTATTTGGGACGGGAATTTATCAAACCAGGTAGATGGGTGGCGATAGGACTGACCTTGCTTCTGTCTCTTTTTTCAAAGGAGACAGGTTTGCTGTTTGGTCTTTTAGCAATCGCTTACTCACTAATTTACGCCAGGAAACAATTGTCCGGGCATCTGATCACTATCTCCGGTTCACTGGCGGGATACGCTTTTTTCAGATTTGCCGTGGCAGGCCTGGGCGTAAATTCCGGCAATTTCACGCCCATTTCGAACGCTTCGCTTTCGGAGAGAGTATTCAATATTCCAAACATTGTCTGGTATTACGCAAAAACTCTGGTATTCCCACTTAAATTGGGTATATACCCCCTTAACCTGATTGAGAAACCGGGTCTGGTTGGTTTCGTAACACTGGCAATAATTATTTTTTTAGGTGTGGTTGGTGGTTATTTGGCCGGGAAAAAATTCATTCATTTTGTGTTTTTCGGTATCTGGTTTCTGATGGGGCTCGGTGCCCATCTGCAGATTTTTCCCCTGGACGCGTTGGCGGCTGATCGGTGGTTTTACTTTCCGCTTGTGGGGGGCTTGGGTATTTTGGGGGGGGTTATAAACTTCAAAAAAAGCAGGGTGGTCGTGACTGGGTTGATAGTGATTCTGATCGGTCTGTCCTGGAGAAGTTTTGTCAGAAGCGGAGATTTTAAAAATTCATTAGTTCTGGCCCAACACGATATCCGGCTTAATCCAAACAGTCCGGAGCTGGAAAGCATTCTGGGTGGCGAGTACCTGGCCCGGGGAAGTTATATGCAAGCGACCGAACATTTGAGCCGATCGCTGGCACTTTTCCCAAATAACGGAAATGTATGGTACAACCTGGGAGTGACGTACCAGAAAAGAAAAATGTTTCCCGAGGCAATTAAAGCCTACGAGGAATCAATCGCGAGGGGTCGCTATTTCCAATCTTTCGAAAATCTGGCCCGTTTGTATTTGGCTCTCCAGGAGTATGAAACGGCGGAAAAGGTGGCTTCGGACGGCTTGAAATACTACCCTGCCAATAACGGTCTTTTGCTGGTTACGGCTATTGCCTACTATAAGACTGAAGACCAGGCAATGGCAGTCTCTCAGGCAGAGAGACTGGTCCGGCTGAATCCTTCGGAATATAACAGGGGAGTCCTAGATTATATTAGCAACCGCAAACCCATCAATATCAGCTCGCCTTGAGCTTGGATTTTTTAATTTCGGAGAGAAGGTCTTTTTTGAGTTTTTGGGCGACTTTTTGAATCTCGGCTTTGATATCTGTGTCGATGCACTCCTCTAAATAACTCATAAGGGCTTCGTCGTGTGGGGCGACATGGAAACGGGTAAGAAAATCCTTATGATGCTCTTTTGGCAAATTGGTCAAAATCACATCCAAAACGTGATGGTGAAAAGTTTGGTCAACTAGTTCCTCCAATTCTTGGCGCTGGTCCACATCCAAATGATTAAACTGGGATGTTATCTCTTCGATAAGGATTAAGTGGTCGTAAAAAATTTTGCTCATGTGCTTTGCAAGAGGACTGGTTTTTCTAAATTATAGTCCATGGGGCCTAGGGGAACTCTGTCTTCGGGATCGTCGACAAAAAAGAGGACGACCGGACCTCTTTGTCTGCCATCCTTCATTTCCAAATAACCCATAACTTCCGGCGAACCGCCAAAATGCTTGCCGGTCCAGGCGGCAGGACCGGAGTCGGCGACTACGGCGATAACGGTTTTGCCGTTTTTGGGATTGACTACGGCCACTTTTCTGTATCTGTACCAGTCACGCAGATAGGCCAGGCGGATGGACCAGTCCGGCAGATAGAGGGTTTGGACCGCAACGTAGTACCTTTCTTTGGCGACCAGATCCGGGGTCATTTCCGCCTTGGAACGAGCAAAATAACGCCAGGCGCCCAAGCCCGGAGTGATGCCAGCCCCTAGATACGCCCCATGTGCACTCACGGTATCCCCGGGATAGCGGGGTAGGTGCTGCTCGGCGCCAATCAATCCATAACTGCGATTAAGACGGTTGCCTTCTAACTCGGCTGTAGCATGAAGGCCAAAATAATCGTGGAGCAATTTGGAGACCCTTTCTTCCTGGGCGGGAGTCAATGGCTCAACATATTTTGGCAATATATCTTTTAACTGACGGCTTAGTAATAGGTGCAAATCTTGCGGGTTGAGAGGCGTGCTTTGGGAAGCTGCGGGGAGAGCTGCCCGTAAGGCTATAGGGGTTAAAGGACTGGTCATCAGAGCGGTGGCGGTAGCGCCGACAGCTAGAAGCTTGGCAGCATGTTTTCTAATGGAGCCCGGGCGAACCCCAGCGGCTTCCAGTTGGGCGACTGCGTGGGGATGATGGTCACGAAGTTGGTTTTCCGACTGAATTGAGCGGAGCTTGAGGCGATTTCGAAGAGATTGAAGGTCGGAGACAGGATACATTAATTTTAAATTTAAAGTTTTAAATTTTTAATCAATTTTTAATTTTCCAATTGCTGAATTAAGTCGTTTTAAAGATTCTTCTTTACCAAGAACTAACATGGTTTCGGTAATGGGAGGAGTAAATTTACTACCGCAAACGGCGATACGCAAACTCATGAAGAAGTCTCCCACTTTCCAGCCTTGGGACTTTATTTTATCGACTATCTCGTTGTTTAATATGGCGTCGATGTTTACGATGGCGAATTTAAGATGAGTAGGGGATACAGAAGCATTAGGAGGAATAGCGGGACGAGAGACAAAAAATTGAGTTAGTTGATCGAAGTCGGAAAGTTTTATTAGCCGGTCTTTGATTAAAGGAATAACTTGAGTAATTTGTGTACTTGATAATTTATTTTTCACGTAAGGTTTCACTAGGTGAGTAAGTTCTGTATCTGATTTTTGACGAATGTAGTGGCCATTGAACCAATCGAGTTTTTGAGTGTTAAAAATAGGATTAGATTTTTGGAAGCCTTTGATATCAAAAGTCGAGACAAATTGTTCTAATGTAAATAGCTCTCGATTGTCTTTGGGCGCCCAGCCTAAAAGGATCACAAAATTTAACAATGCTTCTGGAAGGTAGCCTCTGGCTAAAAATTGCTCGACCGAAACATTACCCTTGCGCTTGGAGAGTTTGCCGCCGGCTGGATCTAAAATTGCTGAGGGATGCCCGATTTGGGGAAGTTCGTAATTTAGATATTTGAAGACTAGGATATGTATGGGTGTACTGGGTAACCATTCAACGGTGCGAATGACGTGGGTAATACCCATATCATGGTCGTCGACGGGCATGGCTAGGTGATAAGTGGGGAAGCCGTCGGATTTAAGTAAAACCGCAGGGGGGATGTCGTCGGATTTCCACGATACGTCATGATCTAAAACGAAATCGTGGAAGGAGATGGTTTCTCGGGGAGGAATTTTCAGGCGAATAGCGCCCTGATCAGAAACTGCGTGGCCGGATTGAATTAATCTTTGGGCTGCATCTTGATAAATTTTCAGCCTTTGAGACTGGACGACGGGTTTTTCGTCCCAACCCAGGTCAAATTTTTGCAAGACGTCGTAGATTTTTTGGGTTGCCCCTTTAACTTCACGTTTTTGGTCGGTGTCTTCGATGCGAAGCAAGAATTGGCCGCCTGAGTGCTTGGCCAGAGCGTAGGCGTAGGCGGCAGTACGTAGACTGCCGATGTGCATAGATCCTGTTGGGGAAGGGGCGAAGCGGGTGCGAATTGACATAAAGTGGTTTAAAATGATTTTACAACATATGGCCACGCTAACTGAGGTGAGCTATTACACCCGCAAGGTGATCATGGTGACAGTAATTGCGGTGGTACTGATGATGATCACACCGGTTCTTGTCAAAATCGGGACAACGTTGTACCGGCGACTTAACCCTGAACCTCCCCCGCCACCGACGGTGAAATATGGCAAGCTGCCAAAAATTAACTTCCCAACACAGAGTTTTGAAACCAACCCAACTTTTAAGCTGGAAACAATTCAGGGGAGTCTGCCAAAAATGCCGACTCAGGGAAAAGTGTACGTGGTGGGGTTTAACCAATCGCGCCTTTTAGAACTCCAGCGGGTGAGAGACAGGGCGAAGGGCCTAGGATTTGGGGGAGAACCTTTTACTTCTGACGAATTGACTTATACCTGGACGAACGCGCCTGTTCCTGAATCGCTGGTGGCCAATATTGTCACTGGGGCTTGGAAGTATGATTTTGACTGGAGAACCGAGCCGGCATCCCTGGTATCTACGGATATTCCGGCCTCCAATAGGGCGATCGACTTGGCCAAAGCGTTTTTGGGGAGAATGGCTCCCCTGCCCCAGGACTTGATTTCCGGCAGTGCCAAGGTGATATATATGATCGCATCAGCTTCCGGGGAGACCAGACAGGCACAATCGTTTTCCGACGCCAATTTTTTGAGAGTGGATGTCTTCCGGGCGAATATGGATGAACTGCCGTTTGTAACCACCGGGGGAGAAACGTCTCCTATTTATGTCGTCATGAACGGACTCAAAACCTCAAATAAGAGCGAGAGGAAGGTGGTTGCTGCTGGATACCAGTATTCGACGCTCTTGGGCGAATCAGCTACTTATCCGTTTAAATCCATTGACCAGGCTTGGAGTGAGCTGACCCAGGGGAAGGGATATTTGACAAAATACCTGCCGGAGATAACGATACGTAAGGCTTACTTGGCATACTTTGAATCGGACGAGCCGCAGTCATTTGTGCAGCCAGTATTTGTGTTTGCGGGGGATGGGAATATTATAGGCTATGTACCGGCAGTGAGCGAGGAGCTTATTGCGAAGTAATCCAGGAAAAGTTTGAGTAAATCCAGGGGATGAGTTTTTGGGTATCGGCGAACCGGTCTTGACTTTTGAGAACGACGATAATTACGGGATGGCCACGATCCACCAAAGTGACGAGAGATTGACCGGCGGCATCGGTAAAACCAGTTTTTATTCCTAATACCCCCGGGACTTTGCCCAGTAACTCGTTAACATTGGTAACCACATGAGAGGCGATGACGGCGTTTTCGGTAGCAACAATTTTGGCAAACTGCGGGTTTTGCATAGCGGCATCTGCTAGCCTGGCTAGATCGCTAGCTGATGAATAATGGCCGGGTTCATCGAGGCCCGTGGGGTTGGTAAAGCGGGTGTGGGTTAATCCCAAACCGGCTACTTTGGCATTCATGGCGGTGATGAACGAAGTGCGGCCTCCGATAAAATTCTCGGCGAGGACTTCGGCCGCGTCATTGGCAGACTGGACTAAAAGAGCATACAAAAGTTGTTCAACTGTGAGTTTTTCTCCGGGTTCTAGCCCTAGGTTCTGGCCGTTGGGATATGAGCGGGTGATAGTTATGACTTGGTCCAGGGAAAAATTTTCCAGGGTCACTAGGGCGGTCACTATTTTGGTTGTTGAGGCAGGGGCGATCTCGCTATCTGCTAGTTGGTGATACAACACAGCTTTGGAATTTCTGTCCATAATGAAAACGTTTCTTGCGGAAATGGCCGGCAAACTAGTGCCGGAAGAGGCCGGGATGGGGATAGCCGTGGGGAGGGGGATGACTGGAGGGGCTGATGTTGCCAAGTTCGGGCGAATGGGGGGGGTGAGCTGGACATAGATGGCTGTCAGAAAGAAAGTGAATAAGCATAAAGTTAGGAACTTGGGGGAATTCTTGCGGACTTTAACCGGAACTATTTTGGCGAGTCTAATCCAACGACGCAAAGATTTACTGTGGAGGTTCATGTGAAGAAAAGCGGAAGTCGACCCGCTCCATGTCACGAGGAAATAGAGAAGCCTCACGGATATTTGCCAGGTCTAATAATTTCATGGTGGTCCGTTCCAGACCAAAGGAAAATCCACCATGAGGAGGCATGCCATACTCAAAGGCTTGTAAATACATGGCAAAGTTGGCCGGGTCCAAACCCCTGTCGATAATAGTTCGTTTTAATTGATCGGGATCGTGAATTCTTTGGGCGCCACTACTAATTTCCAAACCTTTGTATAACAAATCGTAGCTGAGACAATATTCGGTGTTTCGGGGATCGGGGAGAGAATAAAAGGCGCGTTTAGAGGTCGGAAAGTGGGTAATAGTGACTAGATCCGATTTATGTGTCTCTCTTGCCCAGGCACAAATTTCTCGCTCGTCCTCGGGCATAAGATCAGGTTCCGATGTATGGTCTATACCAGTACGATCTAGAATGATTTTTTGGGCCTCGCGCATTGTCAGACGGGGAACTTTGTTAGTAACCAAGCTCCGTTGGACATCGAACTGATTTTGGGTATTTTCGATAGTTCGGGAGAAAACGGTTTCCATGGCATCCAGAAGGTCGGAAAAAGAATCTACAAAGCCTATTTCGCAGTCCATCTGGATAGACTCGACCAAGTGGCGAGTGGTAACTGACGGTTCGGCCCGGTAAACATGAGTAATTATAAATACACGTTCGAAGACCCCGACCAACATTTGTTTGTAGAGTTGAGGACTTTGGATTAGAAAGGCCGAATGACCGAAATAATCGACCGGTAAAACATCTGCTCCGCCTTCGGTGGCTGAGGCGGATATAGTGGGAGGGAAAATTTCCAGACAACCAATTGCCCGGGCTGCCTGACGAAAGTTTTCCACAAGTTGCGCTTGAACTTGGAAAATGGTTTGAACCGTTGGGTGGCGTAGGGTGAGGGAACGATGATCAAGAAGGGTGGGCAACTCGAGATTCAGGGTGGGGCTGCCCATGTCGAATGGCAGTTCGGCGGACTTTGAGATGAGCTCCACTTTTTCCGCCTGAACTTCCACAGTACCGGTGGGGAGTTTGGGGTTGATTAATTTTTCCGGGCGTTTGGCCACGGTTCCGGTAACATAAATTACGTCTTCGGAGTGAAGATCTTCAACGAGTTCTGGTTTGGCAACTACTTGAATCAGGCCGGTGCGATCGCGCAAATCGATAAAGACGATTTGGCCATGATCACGCCGGGTGTTGACCCAGCCTTTGAGGATGACCTTGTCCCCCACTTTGGAGATGGTATCAACAATGAGTGTCCGGGTCATGATTACTCTTGATTCTAGCATCAGATTGGGGTATAATAAATGTCATGTCGAGGCATTGCTTTATTACCCCCAATTACCTTCGTGCCCAGAAGTGGGTCGTGGAGGGGAGGGTGGAGTAAAGAAAGTTAATTTAATTTTTTACCAACCCTCCAGAAAAAGGAGGGTTTTTTAGTTTTATGAGCACTAAAGCAGAATCGGCCATACCAAGGCCCTTTCAAGATGCCAGGGTGATATTGACCCAAGTAATCTTGGGCATTGACGAAGAAGAGGCCAAAGAATTGATCAAGCCAGTTCCTTTTGGCAGGCGAAGTAAAAACGGGAGAAGAGGGCCAGGGAGATATTCAATTGCTCATGAACTGGAAATTAGCGAGGCGGAAAAACCACCTAAGTGGGAACAGAATCATGTCAACGGGGGAGGAGTGTGGTATCACGGTAGGTGGATACCTTGGAATGGGATAAAAAACGGGCATACCAGGCGAGGAGAAATAGTTTACATACAACACAAGCCTCGATTATTAACGGCAACACAGACTGGGCTTATTGCCATAGGTGAACTCGCTGCTGACCAATGTGAAGGTAGGTTTTCTCCGAAGGAGAAGAAAAGGAGAGTATGGAAATAACAAAAGACAAAAGGCTGGCTATGTTGAATGGCCGACCGGATAAAATTACCGCCAGGCTGATAAAAATGAGAGAAGATGGAGAGTGGGCAAAGAAAGTTTTGGACTTGCACGGGAAAAATGGCCTGTCCATGCCAGAGGCGTTAATTACGGCGATGGAGAGGGGGTGAGTTGGATGGCTAATCAACAAGAAGATATTCAACTAAAAGTAGCATTGGTGGAAGCCTGGCAGAAAGGTGACCTTATTGGATTCCTTGGTGCTGCTGTGGCCTTTTTAAACCCTGGCTGGGGACCTGTCGAGGATAAGCCTGATCAATGGAGAAAATCGGCTGAGGAGATTGCTGAAAAGAAGGCGGAAACTCCTAACTCTTGAGCACTTTGGAAATGGAGTGGCGGGCGGTGGTGGTGACGACGAAATCTAGCCACTCGTGGCTGGGAGATTTGCGGTGGCGGTCGATGATAATTTCCACCACATCCCCATTGGCTAGCTTGTGATTTAGGGGGACCAGGCGGCCGTTTACTCTGGCTCCCGCAGCTTGATGGCCCAACTGGGAGTGGACGGCATAGGCATAGTCTATAGGAGTAGCGCCACGGGGAAGATCATAGACATCGCCAATAGGAGAAAAAACTAGATTGCGGTGTTGCAAGGCGTCGAACTTGAGGGTTTTTAAATACTCATCGTTGTCGGTAATTTCTTTTTGCCAGGCAGCTAGCTGACGAACCCAGGAAAGCTTATCAGAAACTTGGAACTTGCCACTATCAATATCTTGCGAGGATAGTTTACCGGTACTTTTAAGCTGGGACATGTGCCAGTGGGCAGCGATACCCATTTCCGCCTGCTCGTGCATCTGGTGAGTCCTGATTTGCAGCTCGACAATCCGGCCTTCTGGGCCAAAGACCTTGGTGTGAATGGAGCGGTAACCATTGGGCTTGGGGTTGGCGATAAAATCGGAGACGCCTAAATATGGCACTGGGTGATATTTACCGTGAATAATTCCCAGGGCGACGTAACATTGCTCGACTGAACTGACTAAAACCCGAGCGGCGGCAAGATCGTAGATTTTGGTTAGATCACTGTCTATTTCAGGTCGCTGGAGTTTTCTGAACAGACTATATAAGTGCTTATGGCGGATGTTGACGGTGGCCTGAGGAATTTGAGGCTTGAGGACAGATAATAACTCACGACGGAATTTTTCGATATATTTTTCCCCTTCGGCAAAAAGTTTTTTAGTAAGATTTATTAAAGAGCTATATTCATTTTGGTAAACATAGGGGAAAGCCAAATCCTCGAGCTGACCTTTGATCTCGCCCATCCCTAGCCGCTCGGCCAGGGGGGCATAAAGTTCCAATGTCTCTTTGGCATTTTTTAATTGTTTTTCGGGAGACAAATAATTTAGGGTTTGCATATTGTGAAGGCGATCGGCCAACTTAACCAAGACGACCCGGAGGTCGCGGGCCATGACCAGAATCATCTTGCGCATATTTTCCACCAGCTCGTCTTTGTCGGTACCGGCCAGGTGAATATTAGTTATTTTTGTAACTCCGTCTACGATCTGGGTAATTTCCGGGCCAAATTCTTGGAGGAGATCTTGGTGAGTTGCTCCCCCGTCTTCCACAGTATCATGTAGTAAGCCAGCAACGACGCTTGATGTGTCCAGATTCCACAAAGCCAGAGTCTTGGCCACGGCCGTGGGGTGAGTAATATAGTCGTCACCACTTTTACGTTTCTGGCCGGTATGAGCTGTAGCTGCAAATTCCCATGCACGAATTACCAGATCCCTATCTATGGCGCGGGGAGTTTTGTCGAGGGAAGATAATAAATCCGAAAGTAAGGAATTCATTTTCGTAATTATAACTCCCCCTGCCCCAAGTAACTCCTCCCCAACCCTCCTCTTAACTTAAGAGGAGGGCGTTAATTCTTTTTATCACCTCTTTCTTGTTGTTAATAATTTCCTCGTTATTAAATCTGACAATCTTTATATTGAAGGCAGAGATGTACTTTTCCCTGTATTTGTCGTAAGTTCTGGAACTGGCTAGTTTATGATAACCGCCGTCGATTTCGATAGCGACCCTTCTTTCGGGACAATAAAAGTCAATCACATAACCGTCCAGACTATATTGCCTGAAAAACTTGACACCCAATTTTTTATCTCTTATTTTGTACCATAAAATCTTTTCCGCCTCTGTCGTGTCTCTTCTCAATTGTTTACGCCGATATTTTAACTGAGTTTTGTTGTAGTGAAATTGCATAACGTCTCCCTCTTAGATTAAGAGGGAGAAAGAGAGGGAGTTATGTCTTTTACAACCAGCTGTAATTTCTCCTGGCCGTTCCAGGTGTTGAGGCCGATTTGATATATGACCGTTACTTTGTTACTTAGTTGATCGTTAATCGTGGGGGGGGTGTTGAAATAAATTGCTTCCAGGTTGTCGGCGGTGAACTTGAGATGCTGGTTGAGTTTCCCCAGGCGACGGATATTTGATATGGTGACGTTTTGGGTGAGAAAAACGGGGGTGGGATTACCCAATCCAAAAGGCTCGAATTGTTTAATTTTCTCGTATAATGTATTACGTATGACGGATAATGGGATTTCGCAGTCGATGCGGGTCTTTTTGACGAGAAGATCCGAGGAGATATCTGGATTGGAGATAAATTGTATAAATTCGGTTAATTTGGCGGATTCGATAGTGAATCCGGAGGCCATAGCATGACCACCTACATTGACCAGTAAATGCGATGCGGTACGTAGATGTTCGGTAATATGGAAACCGGGAATGGAGCGGGCGGAGCCTTTGGAGAGTTTTTTGCCAATACTGATGGCAATTGTCGGGCGGTAATGTTTTTCGACAAGTTTGGCTGCCACCAGACCAATAATTCCTTCGTCATAAGATGAATGGGCGACTACAATGAGGTTTGAGACGGACACTTGGGACAGGGCGTGCGTTATTGATTCTTCGGTAAGGCGCTGGCGGGTGAGATTGGTTTCGTTAAGGGTATGGGCCAGACTTTGGGCCTTTTGAGGATCGTGGGTGCAGAGGAGGCGAAGGCTGTCTATAGCGTGCTCAAGACGGCCCATGGCGTTTAAACGGGGGCCGATAATAAAACCCACTTGGTAAGTACTAAGTGCTAAGGGCGAAGTGCTAAGGCTGGCTGATTCGAACAAGGCCAGCAAGCCGGGGCGAATGGTGTGATTTAATTCTTCGAGGCCGTACTTGGCAAAAGAGCGGTTGATGCCCGTAAGGGGGACGAGGTCGCAGATGGTGGCGAGGGAGACTAGAGATAAATGTTCAAAGTTCAATGCCCAATGTTCAGTTTTTTGAAGGTCGTGGCAGAAAAACCAGGTGAGGCCGGCTGCACAGGAGACCGGGGAATATAAAATAGCGTTGGCGGGGGGAAGCGTGTCTCCTGGTTCGTGGTGGTCGATAATGATGATATCGCAGCCACGATCACGACAGTATTTAACCTGATCGAGTGCAGTAATGCCATTGTCAACGGATATTATTAACTTAGCGCCAAGTTCCAAGCAGCGGTCTATCCCCTTTTGTGACAGACCATAGCCTTCTTCGCGGCGATGAGGAATATGGGGAAAAACGTTTTTGTATTGGGAATACAATGTTTCCCATAAAATGGCGGTGGAGCAGAGTCCATCGACATCATAGTCGCCGTAAATATATATTTTGTTACCTGATTTAATGTGCGATTTAATTAATTGAACTGCGGGTTGGGGGTCGAAGGGTGAAGGAATATTTTTGGGGTGGGTGGGATGAAAAAACTCGTCCATGGCTTTTTTTGTCGTAAGACCACGATTTTCCAATAGTTTTTGGATAATTTTAGCTTCGGTCATGCTATGATTCTAACAGGATGACGCTACAACTGACTGTTCCTGAACAGGTTTGGGAAATACTAAATAAGTTTGAGGGGGCGGAGTATGAAATTTATATTGTGGGCGGGGTGATAAGAGATATTTTGTTAAACAAGTCTCTCTATGATTGGGATTTTACGACTAATGCTACTCCGGAAGAGATACTTAAGTTGTTTCCCGATGGGTTTTACGATAATAAATTCGGGACTGTCGGAATCGAAAACCCGGGTGAAAGACCTTATGAAATAACTACATTTAGAACAGAGGCGGGGTACAGCGATAGTAGACATCCGGATAAAGTGGTTTGGGGAGAAACATTAGAAGAAGACCTGCGGCGACGAGACTTCACAATAAATGCAATGGCACTGAAAGTTTCACAGTTGCACAGTTTTTCAGTTTCTCAGTTTGAATTGATTGATTTATATAATGGGCAGGAGGATTTGAAGAACAAATTGATTCGGGCGGTGGGGAATCCGAACAAGAGATTTTCAGAAGATGCACTGCGAATGATGCGGGCGGTGAGAATTGCGGCCCAACTTCAATTTTCAATTGAAGAAACTACGTTTCAGGCAATAAAAGCAAGTGCAGGTCAGATCCAGCATATTTCATGGGAGAGAATACGGGATGAACTACTTAAAATCATGGCTTCTAAATTCCCGGCGGATGGTTATTTGATACTTCGCAATTGTGGCCTGGGAACCCAGATATTACCAGAGGTGGAACTGGCATATGGCGTGGAACAGAAAAGTCCCGGTAGGCATCACATCTATGATGTGGGGACGCATAGTGTGGAATCTCTGAGGCATTGCCCTAGCGCCGATCCAATTACCCGGCTGGCTACTCTGGTCCATGACCTGGGAAAGGTCAAAACCCAAAAAGTTTATCCGGACGGCCGAATTACTTTTTATAACCACGAAATGGAGTCGGCTAAAATCGCTAAAAAAATTGCCGAGCGACTGCGGTTTTCCAACGATCAAAAAGATTTATTTGAAAGGTTGGTGCGGTGGCATCAGTTTACGGTCAATGAGTTTCAGACTGATTCAGCAGTCCGGCGATTTATAACTAACGTTGGCCGGGAAAATATTGATGAGATGCTGGCCCTTAGAACCGGGGACCGTCTCGGGAGCGGAGCTAAATTGACCAGCTGGCGGACGGAAGAGTTTAAAAAAAGAATCGAATTGGTCCAACAACAGCCGTTCTCAATCACAGATCTAAAAATAAACGGCCGTGATGTGATGGAGATCAAAAAAATCCCGCCCGGACCCCAAATCGGCAAATATTTGCAAATGTTGTTTGAGGAGGTAGTGGAGAAGAGAGTTGAAAATGAGAGAGAAGTCTTACTAAAAAGATTAACGGAGATATGAGTTTATTTGGTGAGTTTACAAAAGAAAACTTCAGTTATACCGATCTTTTTCCGATTAACCCCGATAAAGGAATGAAACTTGTTGGGTATCTGGGTTCTCTCGGGGGGGTGGATTTATTTCATCGCAGCTTGCAACGATTCGTAGACATATCTCATAAAATGGCAGACGTAGTGAGCTTGGATGGTGTCAAGGGGGCTGGTAAGTCTACTTTGCAAGTACTGCTAGCGGAAAAATTGATGAGCGTGACTGACAGGCCCGTGGTTACTACTAAACTGGGTGGATTCATAGATGCAAAAGAGGCGAAATTGTATGAAGTTCCGATAACGGAGGGGCGGATGGATGGAGAGGCCTCCTGGCAAATGCTACAACAGCTACTTTTGGTCAAATTGACTCAAATTGACTCCAGGTTGGGAAAGCCAACATTCTTGGGGGTGAGGGGACCGATTAACAGATTGGTTGCATGGGAAAAACATCCCGAAGAAAGGAGATTCAATGATCTTTTTGATTACAGCTTTTTCCACCCCTATATAAATGTTGATCAAGTAATAGACAAAGAACGCTACGGTGCTGATAAAAAGGCAGTAAGACAGCCGTTACCTAGGATTACTTTCGGACTTTTAGCTCCTGAAGAACATCTGGAAACAAGGATCAGAAATGATGCGACCAAGATCGAACCGGAAAGATTCAATTCGGCGCAGAGAAACGCAATGGCTCATACCGAGACTGCAGTTAGACTGGCACAGAGATATCCTGATAAATTTGTGACCGTGGCTACCAGTTGGGGGGTTGATAAGACAGTTGATTATGTATTGGATAAATTGAGGGAAAAGGACATAGTATGAAGAGATGGGTGGGAATCGATTATTTTACCTTTGAACCGGGTCGTTTTGATGCGGGTAAGTTCGATCGGGTAGCCAAAAAGCTGCATTGCGAGGTCGACGAAACACACCTGAAATTTTTAGTGGCACAATTGGTATTTGCGTTTTCCCACATCCATGTCCATGACACCGCGCTAACATGTCTTGAACGAAGGGGAAAGCTAAAAGAACCGCTAGTGTGTGCTGGAGAAATAGAAATAGAATATTCCCCGGCTAGAAGAAAGATGTCCGGAATATCTGACTCTTTATGGATGGCAAGGAAATTATCCCCGTTGGAGTCCCAGAAATACTTAACGGAAGTTTTAGCTCCAATGTTGAGAGGATTTTTTGAGATAGAGGGTGATTACCCAAATCATTTGATCTATCCAGGGGGAAGAATAGCTATTTTCGGGATTCCCACAGCACTAAAAGTGGGGCGGCGTTGAAAATCGATGAAAAGGTCCCGGAGACGACGCCGATTAATAGAGCGGCGACAAACCAGCGAATGGATTCGCCGCCAAATAAAAGTAAGGCTGTAAGTGTAAGTGTAACTGTAAGGGATGTATTTAGGGATCGGGCCAGGGTTTCGGTAAGAGAAAAATCTACAACTTGCTCGAAAGTGCTTTGGGGGAGTTTAACCAGATTTTCACGAATTCGGTCGAAAACCACGATGGTGTCGTGGACCGAAAAACCAATGACGGTGAGGACTGCGGTGACAAAAAGCGAGTCGATTTCTACATGATAAAAATGGCCAAAGAGGGAGAAGAGTCCCAAGACTACAAATGCGTCGTGAAGAAGCGCGATAACGGCGGAGATGCCGAATTTCCAAGAGGTATACTTTTTCGGAATTTGGCGAAAAGTCCAAGATATATATAAAATTATGAACAGGGAAGCCAATATCACGGCGAAAATTGCCTTTTGGGTCAATTCCCGGCCAATGGTAGGGCCGACGGTTTCGAAACGTTTTTCGGTAATCGGACCGGTAAGTTTTTGTAATTCGGCTTTGAACTTTTCGTTTTGCTCGTGAGTTGTGGGCTTGAAACGGAGTAAATAAGAATCGGCCCCGGCCGACTGAACTGATGAGAGATCCAGACCTTGAGCTTTGGCGGTAGTGGCAAAATTGGCAGATGAACTAGCTTGGATTTCCAAAAGTGTGCCACCGGTGAAATCGATAGACAGGCGCAAACCATAGCGGATCAAGGAATATATGCCGGGGAGCAAAACTAGAAGAGATATGGCGAAATAAAGCCATTTGTATTTCATGAAAGGGATGTAGTTATTTAGCCCGGCCATAAGTTAATCTCAATAAACTTCGGGTAACGGTAATTGACGTGAAGAGAGAGACTAATATTCCTAAACTTAGAGTGAGGGCGAAGCCGCGCACAGACCCAGAACCAAACCAAAACAAAATGCCGGCTGTAATTAGAGAGCTGATGTTTGAATCCCTGATGGAATTCCAGGCCCGGTGAAAACCCAACTCCAGAGCTGCCCGGACGGGACGGCCCCAGCGGATTTCCTCTTTCATTCTTTCGAAAATCAAGATATTGGCGTCAACGGCCATACCAATGGATAAAATGAAGCCGGCAATACCGGCAAGAGTCAGTGTGACTGGGACTAACTTGAAAGTAGCCAAAGAAAGCAAAACATAAATAGCTAAGGCTAAATTGGCTAGAAGCCCCTTGAGGCCGTAGTTGGCCAGCATAAAAAACCAGATGATAACTAGACCTACAATTCCGGCCAGTAGACTTTTGATGACAGACTCGGTACCCAGAGTGGCACCGATATTTTTTTGTTCGACAATTTTAATGGGCACTGGCAGAGCACCGGCGTTTAACTGAATGGCTAGGGCCTTGGCCGCTTCTACTGTAAATGAGCCGGAAATGATAGCCTGGCCCGCGGTTATTTCCTGCTGGACAGTGGGGGCGGTAACCAAACGATTATCTAAAAATATGGCTAGGGGTTTGTTAATGTTACGTTTGGTAATTTCGGCAAATTTTTTTGTGCCTTCTGGGGTAAATTCAATACTAACTGACGGCTGTTGGTCCAGGCTAGATGAGCCACCCCCAAATTGGACCTGAGCAATTTTGAGATCTTTTCCTGTCAAATTCGTGGGGACAAAATTTACCTCCTGGCCAGAGGCAGTCGCCGGTGATTCCCGAAATTCCAAAAAAGCGGTTTGGCCGATGGTGGACACGGCTTGACCCACGTCTTTGATGCCAGGAAGCTCGACAATGAGGCGATAATCCGACCCAACTTGTGATGTTTGAACCAGTGACTCAGAGACACCCAAAAAGTTGACCCGGCGCTCGATATTCTCCCGGGTGGCTTTGATGGCCGAATCTTTATCGGCAGATGAAACCTGACTAAAATCGGCCTGATAAACCAAGTGGGTACCGCCCTGGAGGTCTAGGCCCAGGTGGAAATCCAGATCCCTGCGGAAGGGAATCCCCGAAGCCGTCAGATCGATTGTAGGGCGGTAGAAAGTCCGAGGACCCAGTGTAAGCTCTCTGGGCATGTCGATTAACACCGCCACCAAGATAAGGACCAGGATAGTTATTAACTGTCGCATGAAGAAAGATTACTTCTTTTGAGACAAAAGGGGAAGCTGGCGGGACTGGACGAAGATGTAAGTAATCTTGCCGTTTAAAACGTCTATCTCGCTTTTGACTATCTGGCCCTTTTTTAAGCCCATAACGCGGGCGGGTTTGAAAGGGATAGAAACGCACAGGCTATTGCCGGCTTTGAGAATTTTTTGGATATACGTAGGCATGTCTTTTATCCGACCAGGTCTTCCTGGTCACCTATTATCATAACCCGACTGCTGGTCAAAATACTAAGGAGAAACGGATCCCGACGGGAACGGCGAAATTTGAGCTCCTCGTCCGTCATGGGTGTGTAATTGATGGTCTGACTGCGAGTGGCTTCTTCTGCCTTGATAAGGGCGCTCAGTTCTGAAAGCGAAATGTCGCCGACTATAAGAACATCTACTTCGTCCGGGTTTTTGCGGGGTTGATGGCGGACGAAGCGAGAAGAAAGCATGGCCAAAGTTACCCGGCCGAGCTTGGAGCGATTTTTGACCAAACTGACCCCAAGGCTGGTGGTTTTGGCCACCAGGCTAAGCAGATCCTGATAGAAGATGTAGTCTTGACGGAACCAATAGTAGAGGCGGTTTCCCCGAGGTTCTTTTTTGACCATGCCCAAGCCTTCCATGCGCTGCAATTCGCGGCGGACGGCGTTTATTTCGTCGCCAGTTTTTCTAACCAAATCACGAACGTGGTACATTTGGGTGGAGTCGGAAAGGAAAGTTTGGAGAAGTTTGACGCGAGTTTTTGATATGAATAAATCTTTGAGCACTGACTAGAAGATACCAGAAGTTTGGGAAAATACAATAGGAATTGAGGACTAATTGTTTCCGTGAGTACTAATTGTAGTTGATCTGGTTTGCGGATGGCACTAGTTCGATCCAAATCTGACCTGGGTTAAATTGAATTTCTTTCTTTTTGTCGTCGAAAAAGCGGGTGCGACCGGTAAACGATGTCTTTGACCAGGTACCGGTTAGAACTTTGCCGTCCTGAAATACCAGAGTTTTCCCGGTGCCTACGACTTCGTAGTACATGTGGAGATGCTCGTCGAGTGGGCCGGTTTCTTTAACAAATTGAATGACAACATTTTTTGCGGTCATGGATTCGCCAGTATTGAGATCCAATGCTGGTTGATTGCCAACTGACCGTGAATAACGATTTGTATTGGGGTCGTACTTCCAACTTACGGAATAATCGGTCTTTGACGACCAGAAGTCGAAACTTATATCGGTAGTCGAGCCACGGCTTCCGGCATCACTTTCGGTTTTAAATTTCCAAGGAGTAAAGTTTTTATCCCAGGGCACCTTTTTTTCATCAACGTTAGTCCATTTGAGTTTTTCGGCGACTTTGTAAAGCTCTTCTGTGTAACAGGCCATGGTATGTTCGTAGGCTACATCGTGGTCAAGACGATTGGTGACGCGGTGACAAGTCCGAAAATCGCCGGCCCGACCGAATTGGTCCAGGTCTTTAATCTTGTTGCGGCGGACAAAACACAGGGCTTTGGCCTTTTCGTCTACAGTGGAATCATCGCAATTGCCGGCACCACCAACGTGGTTGTACAAGGCGTCGTACTCGGGAACGATTTTGGTAAAGTAAATCCTGGCGCTTCTGACCGGAGCCAGTTCGATGCTGCCAGCTGCGGCATCACAATAGAAAATACCCATGTAGCGCGTGATACCACCTTCCGCCACGGCTTCATAAATGATATCGGCATTAGCCAGGCCGGAAATCGGCCTCGAGTCTTGATGATTTTCTATCATCACGGCTAAAGGACGACGGGTTTCCCAGATATCTTTTTCTAGTTGGGTAAACAACTGGCCGTTTAGAGGACAACTTTCGGTTTTGGGGAGAGAGGGATCGACACGGGGGGTTTTGGCGGTGGGTGAAGTTTGAACAGACGGAGATGTGGTAGTGGTCGAAGGAGTGGATTTAAGAGCGGAAAAGGTCAGATAAAAGACGCCGGTACTCACTAAAAATACGGAAACAGCGGCTATTATGTAGACTTGAACTGGTTTGGGGGTGGGCATTGCTGCAACCTATGATATCAGTTTTTCGGAGAAATGGTCAGGGGGAAAAATTGCATGGCTGTTGACTCGTGTGGTATATATGTACCATTAGCCTCGATTGAGCTTCATGGAAAAAAATAGGACCAGCTTTTATCAGCCAGAGGTGAGTTTGCCAATGAGAAGGATAGTGTCTGACTTGACAAGGACGGCAGTGGTGACTATCCTGGCGGTGGTCTTGCAACTGGTTCTATTTACATATTTGAACCGCGGAGGCTGGTCGATAATATTAGCTATGATACAAAAAATAAATTTTTGAGAGGAGGTGAGCTTATCAAATGGCGAGTTTTTATTGCGTGAAGTGTAGAACAAAAAGAGAAGACCCCAACGCCCAGGCTGTAACTATGAAAAACGGCAAGAAAGCAATGAAGGGCAAATGTCCGGTGTGCGGGACTGGGATGTACAAGATCGGAGGATAAACTATCCGGTAGCCGACCAAATACCCCCAGCCAGTGGCCGGGGGTTTTGGGGTGAGTTTTTTTCCATTGCTTTTGTTTGTTATACTAAATTTAATGAAAACTAATGCATATCTCAAACTCCAGAAAAAATTCGGCGGCAAGTGGGTGGCGACTGACAAAACCGGTGGCCGAGTTTTCAGCCAGGCCAAAGGCATAAAAGGTCTTTTTATCAATCTGAAAAAACTCGGGGTTCCTCCTCAAAAAACTACCATTGGTTACATTGAAAAATACGGCCAACTTAGTGCCTATATTTCCTTATCAGTACAAAAGGATTGATTTCGGGAGAGTTTTTAATCCTCTGGTTCTTTTGCCGGTAAAAGCTTCGTGGGGGTGGCAGAATCTATGGTTTCTGGTTGACAGCGGCGCAGATACAACGACCATTCCCTTGGCGCTAGCAAAAAATCTAGGTATACAAGTTCAAAATAACCCGACGAAATTGCATGGAATAGGCTCTCAAGCCGTGGATGCTTTCCCAGGAAAGATAATGTTGAAAATCGGCGAGTCTGAGTTTACGGCCCGAAGTTATTTTGTCGAAGCCGAAAAGTCAACTCTTTTGCTCGGGAGAATGGATATTTTTGATAGGTTTTCGGTTTTGTTTGATAAGACAGGCCAAAGAGTAACGTTTTCTTGACCTAAGGGGAGGATCAAAACTAATTATTTGTCTAGGTTGGTGAGGCGCTTGAAGATTTCGTAGGTGGCGCGGTTGTCTGAATCTGGCTGGTGGCGGGTGACGGGGATACCTAGAGCCTGGCATGTGTTTTTAAGATTAAGCCTTTTCATATTTGGGTCGTTGCGAAAATGAGCATAGGCCAGACTCCAGACCTCTAACAGTTTTTCATCGAAGAAAAAGGGGAGATTTTCTTGTTGCAAAGCTGAAATTAAAAAATTCCACTCGTTTTGGACTATCCAACCCGCCAATATGCAGGCGGGGGCAAATTGGGATAACTCGAGAAGCATCTGGCGAAGCGGTATAGCGTCGTGCCATTTACTAGGATCGTATCCAGACACTTCCAGAGCCCGAGGATCGGCCGTTTCGGTATGGGTGGGGATGATCTTGGCGTAGTAGGAATTGGCAATAGTGTAATCTGGGGGAGTGGACAGCAGGGCGGCGACTTCGATAATTTCGTGATGGGCAACATCCAGACCAGTAAGCTCAAAGTCGATAAACAAAACCGGGCGGGTAAAAGTATCCGGATATTCCTGATTGAGGAAAAGGGGCATCAGCGAAGATATGGGAGCATCTGGGAGACGCCGGTGATTATAAAATAGAGAGCGATTAAGTAGTTAAGAATTTTGGGAAAAAGAAGGACTAATACCCCAAAAACCAGCGAGACCAGTCCCTGAAATGCCGTCCTATTGGTAAATAGGGTCATTAACATAAATTGATTATATACCCCCGCTTATTTATTTCTTGACCGTATGGTCGTACCAGTCACGAAGGACTTGGCCAACTAGATCCTTGGCTCCCAAGCCCACCGCTAGACCTATGGCCAATGTGACCGTCCAGGTGAGACCCTGGAAGAAGGTTTCGACCAGCGTCTGAGCGATACGCAATTCGTTGACGGCGGCCATAACGGCAATGACCACAACCAGCCAGCGAGTAAGCTTGGCCAAAGGCTTGGCTTGGTCGTGATCTACTGTTGCCAATGCCCCTCGGACTAGTCCTTGGGCCAAATTGGCAAAGAAGACTCCGACTGCCACAATAAGCGCGGCCGAGATAACCCGGGGAAGGTAACCTATTAGGCTATCCAACACCTTGGAAATGGCGGTGAGCCCTAGAATGTTTGCCGAGGTCATGAAAAAGACTAGAACCACAAACCATCTAAGGGCGGTAGCCACTAGAGTCACCGTATCGTAGTTGATATCGGCCTTTTTTAAAAAATCGTCAATCCCTGCGGTTTTTGCTACGCTGGGAAGTTGGGCGGCTTTGAGTAAGCGATAAAAGGCCCCTGAGAGCCAGTCGGCCACAACTAACCCTAAGACAAAAACTAAAATAGCGCTAAAAAATACCGGGAGAAAGAGGATAAGGCGGGTAATCAGATCACCCCAGGCAGTGAGAAGTGATTGCTGCCAGATTGAAAAAATCTCCATTTATTCCTTCACCCCCAATCTAGTATTAGTGTGCGGGAAAAAAATAGAGAAGTCAAACCAGGAGGCGCATAAGCCAGATTCTGTTTTGGTGGCATCTATCTGATGCTCTCAAGCTTTGGAGTATCGGGGAAGGCTACCCACTCCGGTCGGAGATTGCAGCGGGGAGGATTGCCCGTTTCACCCGAGCTTTACCCCGGTTCGTCACTGTTGCTCTAACTGGCGGTTACCCGCTCCCGATTAAATCGGGACACCCTGCCTTCTGCTGTCTGGACTTTCCTCCCCCCTTCGCCCTTGCGGGCTTCGGAGGGTGGCCACCTGTGCCTCCTGGCACGTTAATTATACCCTTTTAGCACTACGAAGTCGGGGTGAGGAGGGTGGGGAAGAATTCTTTGAGGCAGGTGCGGATGGTGATAATTATGGGTAGGGCAAGAACTGCGCCGACCGGACCGCCGAGACGTAAGCCGACCATAAGTCCCAACAGACTGATTAGAGGATTGACGCCGACGGCTTTTTGCATGACTTTGGGAACCAGAAAATTATTTTCCAGAAACTGGACCAGGAAATACCAGGAGGCAGTGGCGGCTGCGATTAAGGGGTTGACTGTAAGGGCTACTAGAACGGAGGGAACAGAGGAGATGATGGGGCCAACGTTGGGAATGATTTCCAAAAATCCGGCCAAAATGGCCAGGGGCAGGGCGATATCTAACCCCAAAAAAACCAGACCGATATAAGTGAGCAAGCCAACGGCAAACATTAAAACCACTTCCCCGCGAACCCAAGCCCCAAGACGGCTCTCGACCTCTTCTATGACCCGATTGACCCTGGGGGCGGATTCTGGTCCGGCGAAGTGAGAAACATATTTTTCCTGGCGGCCGCGCTCTAAAAGTAAATAAAAGGACATGACCAGGACGGTAAGGACGTTTAAGAGATTGCCAAAAAGGTTGAACACTAGACGGAGCAGATTTTGAGGTAACTCCCCCACCCGACTCAAAAATTGTTGGGCAATTTCTTGTTGATGGGTGTTGAAAAATTCTATCCGATTGACGGCAGCTGGCAGAATTTGGATGAGCCGACGGGTTTGATCGACTAAACTTGGGATAAGCGAGGCGATCAGACTGCCCACTATCCCCCAAACTACGATATAAACTAAAACTATAGCCAGGGGGCGAGGCAGACGCAATTTTTCCAGTCGGTCAACTAAGGGACCCATGGCGGCGGTTAAAATGACCGATACGAAAAGCATAATGAGAATATCCGTGATTTGAAATGTGAACCAGATAAGGAAAATGAAAAGAGCTATAAACACGATCGTTTTTGAAGAGATCTCGATTTTGGAAGAAATCATGAGGGTGGGCTAGATTCATTATACCAGGCGTCAACATACGACAGGGCGAATGATTGCCAGCTTGGCTTTGTAATATAAAACCAATGGTCGGGGGGGTGGGTAGCAAACCAAGTTAACTGATGGCGGATGATTTTGTGTTCCATTGACTGCCAACTTTCGGGGTGAGCGGCCAGATCAGAGTCCTCTGAGACGGCGCCGGCCGAGATGCGGGAAGCGATGCGCTGGTCTACTAGCTGATACAAAAAATCTCTTGATGCAATCAAACCAATTTGTAAATAACGCCTCCCCCACCCCCCTCTTAATTTCTCGCCTGCGGCTCGTGTCTTCGCCGTAAGCGGGGGGGGTGCCAAAGATATCTCTATGGCTCTAATTAGGCGGCGGGGATTATGACGATCCGAATCGTTTAAATTATCAGCCTTTTTTTCATTTATGGACTTCAAATAATTAAAGAGTTGTTCGGGACTTTGGTTTTCTAATTTTTTCCGTAAATTCCGATCAAGTGGGACATTGATAGTTGATAAATCGTGGGTTAATGATTTGATAAATAAACCTGTGCCGCCGACGATAATAGGTAATTTTTTTCTCGAAATGATATCGCTAATTACTAAATCGGCACATTCTTTCCAAAAAGAGACATTGAACTCTTCGCCAGGATTTACTACGTCATACAGCCAAATCTTTATGCCATCGACGACGTAATATTTTAAATTTTTACTTCGCCATTTGAGGCTTGAGATTTGGGCTTTGGGATTTGGAGGTAGGTCTTTGCCGTGAATTAAATTTTTGCCGGTATATACCTGGCGTGAATCGGCAGAAACTATTTCACCGGAAAACTTTTGAGCGATTTCCAGAGCAAGTTTCGTTTTGCCGGTGGCTGTGGGACCGGAGATGATGAGAACTTTCGACATTATGAGCTAGCGGAGGAGTAGTGTTTGAGGGCGAAGTGCCAGAATTTGAGGGAAAGGAATAAGTAAACTAAACCTAAAACGAATGAGGTGACAACTAGTTGCCAGGAAAGCAGGCCAAAAAGCATTTTGGCGGGGAAGGTGAACATGATACCGATAGGAATTACAAAAGTGATGAATGACCGAAGTGGGTCAGTAAATAAATCCACTGGGATACGAACTAGTGAGGCCAAGTCACGATATACCATAACTAGGTGGTCGACTGACAAGCTCAAGATGCCGATGGCCAGGACACAAATATGAAAGGCGGTAGCTAAAACCAAAGAATTGATGATCAACAATAAATAGAAGGTGAGTTGGAGATAGGGAAGGCGGTTGGAGAACAAAATAGAGGCGATAACAATGAGCAAGATTAATAATATTCCGGCGTCAATAAAATCGGGTCCGCCTAAAAGTGATCTTATTAATGGGTTAATTGGCTTGGCTAGAGTAAAGTCGAAGCCGCCGGAAACAAGCTGGGGACGAAATCGATAAATTTCACGGAAAAGCATTTGAGATGTGGTATCTATGAGATTGAAGGTCAGATAAAAGAGGAGCATTTGGTTCGTGGAATAACCGCCAATTTGAGATATGTTGTTCACTAAAAAATAAAGAAATATCAAAAATAGGCCGTAGCGGATAATTTTGGCAATGAAAAATAATAAAAAGATTGGGATATTGGTCAGTTGAGTCTGGAGAGAATAAGTAAAGTATTTAAAAATTATTTTGAATTCCTTGAGCATGTGATTTAGCGACCAGAAGCCGAGTAAACTTTGAGGCCCAGACGCCATAACTTCTGGGCAAGGAAGTGGGTTATAAACAGCCAGATTAGAGACTGGAGTAGGAATTGTAATGAATGCGCAATCGAAAATTTACCTATCAAGATGGCTACTGGATAGTATATGAGGTATGGAAATGGAGTAAATTGGAGTGCAGATTGGGCCATTGTGGGCAGGACGTCCAGAGGAAAGATAAACCCTGACAGTATCTCCATAAAAACCAAGACGATAAACATGATTCCCCAAGTGTTTTCCGGGTACCAAAAAGCTACAAACACGGCCATCTTCGTTAGGAAGAAGTATGTAAAAATTCCCACCACCCAAACTATAATTCCCAACAAAATATGGACCATATTTTCCGAAAATTGGAGTTGGGGACGGAAGACGAGCCAGAGGAGAGAAAATTCAATGACGGCAAAAATGATATTTAAGAATTTGCTAGCCCAGTCACGACTGAGCCAGAAATTGAGGTAGCTGATTGGTTTGACCAGATAATTGCTGAGATCACCATTATTTATTTCGCCTCCTACGTTGTCATTGGAAGGGGCGGCCAAGACCAAAGTCTGGATGATTAAGACTAAAAACACATACGAAATCATTTGTGTCCGGGAATATCCCAAAGCCGCATCACGCGACGAAAAGACGGCCGTCCATAAGAATAGAGTCATTAAAATTCTGAGGACGTTTCGGAAACGCCAGAGGATGAAATTGAGGCGGTAGGTGAACTCGTTTTGAAACGAAAGGGAGAAAACGGTGAAATATTTGCGCATTTTCAGGCGACGTCAGCGCCGGTGAAAACTTCCCTAATAATATCCTCTATTTGGGGTTCCTCGATATTCAAATCCGCCACGGGGAAGTGTTGGAGGAGTTCGGCTGCCGCCATGGAAGCTGCCGTGCGCTTAACGGAGATGACGGCTTTGGGGAAGTTAAATTCTTTGACCTGCCCTATTTCGGACAGTTTATCCTGATCCACTTTTTTGTCGAAAACCACGGTTAAAAGTTTGTGATTGGCGTATTTTTTGACAATTTCGTCTAGAGCACCGTCGAAAATCAGTTTACCCTTGTCAATTATAATGACTCTTTGGCAGAGTTCTTTAACGTCGTCCATGTAGTGGGAAGTCAAAATGATGGTGGAGTTGAAGCGCTGGTTATACTCTTTGATAAAATCGCGCATCTTTTTTTGCATGACCACGTCCAAACCGATGGTGGGCTCGTCCAAAAATAAGATTTTGGGAGAGTGAATAAGAGCGGCGATGAGCTCCATTTTCATACGCTGGCCTAGAGAAAGTTTGCGGACCTGGACTTTCAAGATGTCGGCCACGTCTAAAAGTTCCACTAACTCATCGAGAGTTTTCTTATACTGGGCGTCGGGGACTTCGTAAATTTCCTTGTTCAAAATAAAGGACTCGATGGCCGGCAGGTCCCACCATAATTGGTTTTTCTGGCCCATAACTAAACTAAATTGTTTTTGAAATGCGGGCTTCCTGTCCCAGGGGGTATAGCCCAAAACCGAAACGTGCCCTGACGTGGGGTATAAAAGACCGGAGAGGACTTTGAGAGTCGTAGTCTTGCCGGCGCCGTTGGGACCGATAAAACCGACCAACTCCCCTTCTCCGATGTCGAAACTTACCCCATCGACTGCCTTGACGTCGTAATATTTGCGGCTGAAGAGAGACTTGATGGATCCTGATAGCCCAGGCTCTTTTTGATGAACCTTGTAGTATTTCTTTAAGTTTTTGATATCAATTACAGGCATAGTTGCTACAAATTTTGGAGTTGCTTCAGTTGGCCTGAGAGCTGGGCATTTAAGTCGTTTAGCCACCCAATCGAGATCCAACTAGTAACGAGTAGAGAAATTATTGTCAGAATTATGGCAATCCAACCTATTTTTTTGACTTTCGGGTCGTTTTGTCGGATGTATTTGATGCCCGGCCATAATCCTAGTGGTGGAAGTAGTAAACTGAGGGCATAAATTCCAACCCGCTTCGCTGCCGAGGTGGATAACGGGGCCTCTTTCAGATTTTTTCCGCAAGTCGGGCAATAAAAATGCATCAAGCTTACCGGGCTGTGACATCTGGGACAAGTTTTTTCTTCCATGTGTAACCATTATAAACTTATGACGAGGCGGAGGAGTAATGGCGGAGGGAAAAAAGCCAGACAAAGAGGAGGATCAGCGGAGTAGCGCTATTACTTATGGTATAGAGCACCATATCTGCCCGCTCGATCAGGGAATGCATAAGATCGAGACGGGTCAGGATAAAAAGCTTGCGCATGCTGCTATTTTACGGCTTTTTTGAGAGTCTTGCCGGGAGTAAAGCGGGCGGCGCGATGGCCCTTGACGACTTTTCTTTCTTTAGTGCCAGGAATGATGACCGGTTTGTCTTTGACGTTGACTACTTTGAAAGTTCCGAATCCGGATAAGACGACCTTTTCACCTTTACTTAGGGCCTTTTTTATCTCTTCGATAAAAGTTTCTACTGCTTCCCGGGCGGCTTTTTTGGTGAGGTGGGCCTTTTTGGACACCAACTCGAACATTTGTTGCTTTGTCACTTGGTATCACCTCCCTCCAAACGTACCATATCTTAGGCCAAAATATTATGTGGAAGCGAAAATGTCAAGAAGAAAAGCTATTATTTCGCTTTGGTGATCTCAACCGAGCGGACTTCACGAATGCCGGTAACTTTGATCTGGCCTACATATTGGGCTTCTTTTTCCAGTTTTTCGCGGATGCGGGCCACTAAAACAACTAGTTCTGAGTCTGAGACCATCTCTGGCTTGACTACGACTCTGACATCCCGGCCAGCTTGAAAGGCGTATACCTCGGAAACTCCGGAGAATGATTTGCCAATTTCCTCTATCTTCTCCAGACGTTTGACGTAGGCTTCGTGGGGTTCATAACGGGCGCCGGGGCGAGAACCGGAAATGGCGTCTGCCACCCAGACGATACGAGAAATCACACCAGAGAAGGGTTTGTCTTCGTGGTGCTCGGCGACGGCATTTATAACCGGATCGGGAAGATTGTGTTTTTTTAGCAGTTGGGCACCCAATTGGACATGGGTCCCCTCTTCGTCGGCAACGACTTTACCAATATCGTGAAGTAGACAACCCAGACGGACGTGGAGGATTTGTTCTTCGGAAAGATTGAGTTCATGGGCGATCTGGACTCCAATTTTGGTTTCCTCGATAGTGTGGATACCAAGATTTTGGCCGTAGGAAAAACGGAAACGGTAGCGACCGATGGTTTTGACCAGGTCCGGATCAAGATTAAATACACCGCAGGCGGAACAAATTTTGCGGCCTTCGTCTACTAGGACTGTATCCAAGTGTTGGCGGGTTTGGTGAACGACTTCCTCAATCCGGCTGGGGGTAATGCGACTGTCTTTGATGAGAAATTCCAAGGCTCTTTTGGCTACTTCGCGGCGCAGGGAGTCGAAGGAGGAAAGTCTAATCGAATTGCCTTCTTCGATCTCTATTTCTACGCCTGTTGCTTTTTCAAATGCGGCTATGTTGCGACCACCTTGGCCGATGATACTGCCTTTTACGCTGTCGTTCGGCAAAGTTATCGATGAGACTGAATATTCGGCTACATAATCCGTAGCTCCGTGCAACATGGCATCAACAATAATTTCCTGAGCAATTTGATCGGCCCGGGCGGTGTAGTCCTGACGAGCTTTTTCTATAAGCCTAGCTAGGTCTTCCTGGAGGTATTTTTGAGCCGATTCTGGATCAGAGAATGAATCCTGTGGGGATGAAGCCATGATTAAGGTTGCGAGCTAACATAAGGTTAATTATAACTCTTTTTAACTACTTTGGCTATAGTGTCCCAAGAAAAACCGCGGTATTGCAAAAAGCGGATAGCTTGCTCTCTCGATTTGGGATGCTTTTTGGCTAAAGCTTTCTGGGCCAGCTCTGGCTCGTCGATTTTGACATCGACATTTATTCCCTTTTGTTTTAGTTCTTGGGATAACAGGCGGACGCCGCGGGGGCGGGAGCGGGAGCGGGATTCTATTAACCACTTGGCAAAATCCTCATCATTAATCAGGTTGGATTTTTCTAACTTGGAGATAGTTTGATTAATTGAAGTGGTGTCGGATGTTTTGGTTTTGAGAAAACGTTCTACTTCGGCGCGGCTTCTGGGACGGAATGACAAAAACTTAAGCGCGCTATCGATAAGGTTCACTATATTTATTTTACTCTTCTTCAATTTCCCCTACTTGTTTAGGCAGGGGGGTTTTACTGGATTTGACGGATTTCCAGATTGCGTCTTCGAGCTGTTTGGCAGCTTTATGATTTTCTTTGAGATAAGAGCGGGCGGCCTCGCGGCCCTGGCCGATAATGGCCTCAGCAAAGTAAATGAAGGCACCTTTTTTGGTAAGGACGCCTAATTCCAGTCCGACGTCAATTAAGCCGCCCTCTCTGGAGATGCCGCCGTCATTTAGAATATCGAACTCGGCGACTCTAAAGGGTGGGGCGACCTTGTTTTTGACGATTCTGGCCCGGTGGCGGGAACCGATAGCAAGGTCACCGTCTTTTAGGGTTTCAATTTTCCGGACGTCGATGCGGACGGAGGCATAAAATTTGAGCGCCATACCACCAGGGGTAGTTTCGGGGTTGCCGAACATGACCCCGATCTTCATCCGAAGCTGGTTCGTAAAAATGACGACGGTTTTGCTTTTGGAAATGGCGCCGGTAATTTTCCTTAGAGCCTGGGACATAAGCCGGGCCTGGACGCCCATGACGCTGTCTCCCATTTCGCCTTCGATTTCTGATCGGGGGACGAGGGCAGCTACTGAGTCGATAACGATAACGTCGATGGCCCCGGAACGAATGAGGGTTTCGACAATTTCTAAGGCTTGCTCGCCGGTATCGGGTTGGGAAATGTATAAATTGTCCAGGTCAACGCCAATTGCCTCTGCTCGGGAGGGATCGAGAGCGTGCTCGGCGTCGATAAAAGCGGCGGTGCCACCAGCTTTTTGAGCCTGGGCGATACAGTGCAAGGCAATTGTGGTTTTACCGGAAGCTTCGGGACCGTAAATTTCGGTAATGCGGCCGCGGGGAAATCCACCGATGCCCAGGGCAATATCAATAGCAATTGAACCCGTAGAAATAACCTCGACATTAAATTTGTCCCCTTTTTCGCCAAACTTCATGATCGAACCTTTGCCAAACTGTTTTTCAATCTGTTCCATGGCGATTTTAATCGCCTGAAGTTTTTGGTCTAATGCCATGCAAGGGCGAATATCGCAGAAGACTTATAAAAAATCAAGGGTGAGTTAGCGGTTGGGGGAAGTTTTAGATGAAGTCAGATTCCAAAACCAAGACAGTGAGTAAAAAAGGAATAGACCCAGACCCAGATAGTTTAGAAATGCGTTGGGAGAGAGGGAGTTAACGGCGGAAACTAAGAGGGGTAAAACCGAAGCGTAGATGGTGAGTTTGAAAAAAGTGAGATAGGGCAAGGGGCGGTGAGTGAAACGGCTGATTAGCCAAAATAATCCGGCCCATAAACTGAAGGAGGATAAACGCAAACTCCAAAAAAATAAAGAAAATGTGAGTGCCCCCACAATGAGTACTGATAAGCCAATGGCCCAAGCGCGTAAAGAGTGTCGGCTGAGCCAAAAAACCAAATCCGACTTGGAGAGAGAAAAATCACCTACATTTTTGAGAGGCTGAATACGAGTAGAGCTGTCTTGGGATTTGGAAACAATCCGGTCGCGAAGTACCAATATCCCTGCTGAAAAATCATTAAGCTGGTCTTCGGTACCGGACGGATCTAAAATAATGGCAAAGTCGGAATTGCCCCAGGTGACGGGCGTGGGTTGGGTAGTGGAAATTTGGTCGTTTTTAATGGCAATGTCGAATTGAGGAACATTAGTCTCTATGAGACGGGGGAGTTGAGGGACGTAGTAAGTAATCAGGGAGATGCCAAAAACTATGACGATGACGGCCAAAAGAAGAATATATTTGGTCCAGTACCATAGCACCTGGCGAAGTGATCTGGTGGAAATGACCTTGCCATAATACTTGTCCTGGAGACTGGTTAAGGTTTCACGAAATGTGGCTAGCACCGTTTAATTCTAGACTGAGGTAGGGTAAAATACAAATACCGGGGCGGAGTTTGACGGTAGAACGCGCGCATGGGGTGCGTGTAGAGGCAGTTCAATTCTGCCCGCCCCGACTGGTTAGCGTTTGGGGGATTGTTCTTCGACTGCGCTCAGGACTGCAGATTGTAATTTTATCGTTTTGGACTTTGCTTTTTGCGGCGGCTCTTGCCGCCCATGCCGACCATCCGCCTTTGGCGAACTCTGGAATCCCGGGTGAGAAGACCGAGTTTTCGCAAAGGAGATTTATATTCGGCTTTGAGGGAGGAGATAGCCCGGGCGATGCCTAGTGTGAGAGCGTCCAACTGGCCAGTAGAACCCCCGCCACGGATTTTGGCTTCGACCGAATAGGTTTTGCTTTTGGGTAGGACGGACAGGGGGGAAGTGGCTCGGGTTTTGGCGATGATGGATGAGAAATAACGGTCCGCCGGCCGGCCGTTGACCACGATACTCCCGTCACCGGCTATTAGCCTGACTTGGGCTACGGCTTCCTTGCGCCGGCCGACGGCTGTGGCATAAATCTTATTTTTTAAATTGTTTGGCATATGGGTGGTCGGGGCCGGGATAGACATGAAGATGTTTTAACATGCGGTCGTGAAGCTTGTTTTTGGGGAGCATACCTGATATGGCGTGGGTGATAATCCTGTCGGGGTGGGAAGCTTGGACTTGGGCGTAGGTTAAGACCACCATGCCTCCCGGATAGCCAGAGTGACGGTGGTAGAGTTTTTGGGCAGATTTCCGGCCGGTGACTTTGACTTTGGCGGCGTTTATTATGACCACGTGGTCACCCATGTCCAGGTGGCGAGAGAAATCTACCCTATTTTTGCCCATGAGCAGCCTGGCTATTCTCGTCGCCATGCGGCCTAAAACCTGACCATTGGCGTCTACTAAATGCCAATCACGGTTTATTTGGGATAATTTGGGGGAAAGAGTGGGCATTACTTAGTTGATCGCTTAATTTTCGCCGGGGCAATTGGTTTGGAGGTAGATGGAGGTGTGGCTTTGGGAGAAGTGAACTCCATACGAACCATGGGGGCATTGTCGCCTGTTCGGTTGCCAAGCTTAGTTAGACGTAAATACCCGCCGGGGCGAGTTTTGAAACGGGGAGCAATTTCGTGGACCAGTTTTTCTACCAGGGACTTGTCGGTGACTACTGCCTCGATTGCACGGACGTCGGTCAAAGATCCGTGTTTGGCTTTGGTGATGAGATTTTCGATCAGGGATACGGCGGCTTTGCCTTTGGCTTCGGTAGTTTCTATCGCCTCGGAACGAATAAGTGCCCCGGCGAGCCCCCTTAGAAGAGCTTGCCGCTGATTAGTATCGCGATTGAGTTGACGGCCGAAAACGTTGTGGCGCATGTCATTTAGAGTACAAAGTCAAACCCTCTCTCCTTGAGGGCGATTTCAATAATTTTGACTGATTTGGAACCTAAGTTCTTGACTTTGGCTAGTTGGGCCTTGGGGAGAGCGGTGAGCTGGGCGACGGTTTCAAGACCCGCTTTTTGGAGAGCGTTGGCTATACGGGTGGGAAGATCCAATTCCTCGACCGATAGGGACGACCCTGTGGAGGAGGATGGAGATGAGCCTACTGAAGGGCCGGATACGGAAGAGGGAGTCTGGGGGTTGGCGATGGCCGAAAAATATCCTACTAAAGTCTGGGAAGCTTGGGACAAAGCTCTCGCGGGGGAAACGGTGCCGTTGGTCGTAATATCGAGAATCAGCTTGTCAAAATTGGTAAAACGGCCAACGCGGGTAGCCTCGACGGAAAAGTTGACCCGGGTGACGGGGGTGAAAGTGGCGTCTGTCGGGACGGCCCCGACAGTCGTCGATTTTCGGTCATCGGCGGGGGAATAACCCAAACCGGCTTCGACAGTGGCTACTAGTTCCAGTTTGGCAGATTTGTCCGAAAGATGGGCAACAATTGCTTGGGGATTGGCAATAATTACGTCCGGAGGGAGTTGGAAATCACCGGCTTTAACTTGCCCTGGGCCTTTGGCTGAAAGTTCTATTTGAACGGGTGAATCGCCGGAATACTGGAGACGGATTTGCTTTAGGTTCAGGATAACTTGAACCACATCCTCCCTGACCCCGGGGAGAGTGGTGAATTGGTGGTTGGTGCCGGTTATATTGACGGAGGTGATGGCTGCCCCAGGAATAGAAGTGTAAAGTACCCGGCGAAGCGAATTTCCCAATGTATGCCCGTAACCTTGAGGCAGGGGCTCGATAGTAAAACGGGCTTGGGTCGGGTGATCGTCTGATTGGATAGTGAATTGGGGGGTGAGTGAGATCATATGGGCCTTTTATCGGCAATATGTCATCATTTTGATGCCATATATCCGATTTTCATCGGCTATAAAACTCCACGATTAACTGTTCATCTATAGGGCTGTCGACATCGGTACGAGATGGGAGCGTGGTTACAACGCCTACTGCTCCCTGACGATCCAGCCAGGCAGGAAGATGGTGGTCGGTACTTTGGAGAAGAGCACTTACTACTGGCGTTTGCATCGCCTTGGGGCTTAAGGAAATTTGCTGCCCCGTACTAATTTGGAAAGAGGGAATGGTGACTCTTTTCCCATCCAGTCGAACGTGACCGTGGGAAACTAATTGCCGCGCCATGGCGCGAGTGGGAGCCATTCCCAGACGGTAGACGACGTTGTCCAGGCGCGTTTCTAATAAACGCAGGAGGACTTCGCCTGTCTTGCCGCGAACTTTAGTGGCCTTCTCAAAGTACTTGCGGAATTGCCGTTCCATTATACCATAAATTCTCTTCGTTTTCTGCTTTTCCCTGAGCCTGACTGCATAATCTGACGGACGCCTGGTGCCTTTGGGGCCGTGTTGACCCGGGGGTTGGGTGGCGCGGCGAAGCTTGTTACCACGGCCGAATAGGTCGAAACCTTCACGGCGGGAGAGGCGATTTTTGGGTTCAGTATAGCGGGCCATAAATTATCCTTCGACTTCGCTCAGGATGACACTACGTGTCACCATCTAAAATGGGCGAAGGCTTTGTTGGCTTCGGCCATGCGGTGGGTATCTAACTTTTTCTTGACAGCAGCGCCTGAGTTGGCTGCGGCTTCGACTATTTCGGCGCAGAGTTTTTGGGCAAAAGTGGGATAAGTGCTGTTGGGACGGGCGAGAGTAGCCATCAATAGCCAACGAATGGCTAAGGAGTCACGGCGATCTGCCCGGACCGGAGTGGGAACCTGGTAGGCCGCACCACCGATTCTTCGGGAGCGGACTTCCATTTGGGGCCGGATATTTTCAATTGCAGCGAGAAAGAGGGGCAAGGGTTCTTGTTTGGTTTGAACTCCAAGGAGTTCAAATGCCTTATAAACTTGTTTTTGGGCCACGGCTTTTTTACCGTCACGCATGGAGCGATTGATCAACTGGGTAACTAGGGAATGATGATAAATCGGGTCTGGGACAGTCAATTTTTTGGGGGCTGGTTTACTTCTCATATTTTTTTTAGGATGCCGTGGCGACACTGGGGCCGACGGTTGCTTTGGTGCCGTAGCGAGAACGGCCTTGCTTACGGTTTTCGACTCCGATGGCGTCGTACTTGCCACGAACGATATGGTATTTAACTCCGGGTAAATCTTTAACTCGACCGCCACGAATCATAACGATGGAGTGCTCGGCTATGGTGTGACCGATACCGGGGATGTAGGCTGTGACCTCACTAGAATTGGAAAGACGAACACGGGCGATCTTTCGAAGGGCCGAATTGGGTTTTTTGGGAGTCATTGTTTTGACTATAGTAACTACTCCTCGTTTAAAAGGATTGAAACCTTCGGTGAAACGGCGGGACTTGGAATTGAACGACCGACGGAGGCTGGTAGCCTTGATTTTTTTGGTCTTGGCCTTTCTGCCGTGACGGATAAGTTGATTGATTGTCGGCATATGAGAGGGGATTATTGTACCAATTTGGCTCGCTCGGGGCTAGTTGGTATAAGCCGGCCAATAATGACGTTTTCTTTGAGTCCAATTAAAGGATCGATCCGGCCTTCGATGGCCGCGTCGGCCAATTGGGAGGTGGTTTCGATAAACGAGGCGGAGGATAACCAGGATCCGGTTTTGAGGGCGGCCCGGGTGATGCCCAAAACTACAACCTGGGCAGTGGCTGGTTCGCCGCCGGCGGCTAAAATACGGGCATTTTCTACCTCGAAGCCAGTGCGGTCGATAATATCTCCGGGCAGAAGAGTAGTATCTCCTTGGGAGAGGACCCGAACCCGGTCGCTCATCTTTCTGACAATTACTTCGAAATGTTTGTCGTGGATGGGCACGCCCTGGGACTCGTATACCAATTGAATCTCTTCGATGAGGTATTCCTGGGCACCCCTGAGGCCACGAATTTCCAATACTTCTTTAATATCTAATGAACCGGTGGCAAGTTGAGTTCCTGAGTCGACCAGATCTCCATCGGCTACTTTAAGCTCGGCAGTAAGGGGAATAATATATTCGCGTTCGTCGACAGGTTTGACTGAAGTATTTCGAATCCTAACCTTGTAACCGGAATCGGTCTGGGTGACCTCGACCCGCCCGGAAATTTCAGCCAGAGGAGCTACTAATTTGGGAGTCCGGGCTTCGAACAGTTCTTCGATTCTGGGTAGCCCTTGGGTGACGTCGATGCTGCCTACGGACAGACCACCCCGTTTACCGTGTAAGGTCATTTGTGTTCCCGGCTCGCCGATACTTTGGGCGGCAATGACGCCAACCGGGTCGCCAATTGATGCTTGGGCCATGGCACCTAATTGCCAGCTATAGCAGGTAGCGCAAAGGCCGTATTTGGCGTTACATGTTAAAGGCGAGCGAACAATTACTTCATTTACTGACTCGGTGTTGATCTGAGATACCTTGTCCTCGTCAAGAACCGTCCCTGCCGGAATGAGGACTTTTTTAGACTTGGGAGAAACTATGTCGGAAGCCGTAACGCGGCCAAAAATCCGGGCCGGGAAAGACTTGGCCCTACGGCCGGACCGGAAAATGGAGAGACCGGAAGTGGTACCGCAGTCTTCCCGGCGGATTATGGCGTCGTGGGCTACGTCTACCAAGCGACGGGTGAGATATCCGGCGTCGGCAGTACGAATAGCAGTGTCGGACAAGCCCTTGCGTTCGCCACGAGCGGCAGAAACATATTCGAAAGTGGAAAATCCCTCCCGATAGTTACTTTTTAGAGGCAGGTCGACGATCCGGCCCAAGGGGTCAACCACCAGGCCGCGCATGGCGGAGAGTTGCTTGACCTGTTCACGGGAAACCTTACCCACCTGAGCATCCACCATGAGATGAATGGGGTTAGTTTGATCAATTAATTTCCAGGTATTGTCGGCCAATATATCCGTGGTTTCCAGCCAGGTTCCTTGGGTGAGGCGTTTTTTCTCCTCGGCGGTAATTAACCCTAATGAAAAGTTTTGTTCGATTTCAGCAACTTTGCGATTGGCCCCCGAAATAATCTCGGTTTTGTCCGGCGAAATAACACAGTCGGTAATGCTGACCGAAAGACCGGCTATGGTTCCGGCCCAGAAACCTAAAGATTTAATATCGTCGATCAGCTTGACGATTACTCCGGGATCGGTCTCGCCGAAGAGGCGGAAAGCCTTGTTGAAAATGGCCACGACGGTGGAACGGCGGACGGGTTCGTTTACAAAACGCAGAGGTTCGGGTAGAACCTCGTTAAAGAGCAAGCGGCCAACAGTGGTTTCCACTAAGTGACCCTCTTGACGGACAAGAACTAGTTGGCGCAATTTGAGAATACCGGTGTGGTAGGCCAGAATGGCTTCCGCGTCTGAGGCCATGGGGGTGGAAGCACTTGGAATTTGGGAATCTACCGAAGTGAGGTAGTAATTGCCCAAAGCCATTTCTTTGGTGGAAGGAATAGTGATAGGCGTACCGTCGGCCGGTTTTCGAAGATTATTTTGAGGCATCATGGTGGCAATCACTTCGGCGATAGCCCCCTGGCTTAAAGGAATATGAACGGCCATTTGATCACCGTCGAAATCGGCGTTAAAACCGGGACAAACACAGGGGTGGATGCGGATGGCCGAACCCTCAATCAAAATGGGATAAAAGGCCTGGATAGATAACTTGTGCAGGGTAGGGGCCCGATTTAGTAGCACCGGGTGGTCGCGGGTGATGTCTTCCAAAATATCAAAAACTTCGGGGGGGCGGGTTTCTAGCAAATTCTTGGCTGATTTGACGTTTGGCGCCAGACCCTTAACAATCATTTGGCGTAAGACAAACGGCTTGAACATTTCCAGGGCCATGTCCTTGGGGAGTCCACATTGATTGATCTTGAGCTCCGGGCCGACGACGATGACCGAACGGCCGGAGTAGTCCACCCGCTTGCCCAAAAGGTTTTGACGGAAGCGGCCCTGCTTGCCCCGCAACATGTCCGAAAGAGATTTGGAATGAGCGCTGGTCGGCAGACGAGTGACCCGAGTGTGTTGGGAAGAGTCGATTAGAGCATCGACGGCTTCCTGGAGCATGCGTTTTTCATTTCTCAAGATTATTTCCGGGGCTCCCAAATCAATGAGGTGCTTAAGGCGGTTGTTGCGATTTATGACTCGGCGATATAGATCGTTTAGGTCACTGGTCGCAAAGCGGCCCCCGGAGAGCTGAACCATGGGACGCAGGTCGGGAGGAATAACAGGTAAGATCTTGATTATCATCCAGACGGGATCGATGCTGGCGCGGCGCAAGCCGTCCACGACTCGAAGGCGTTTGGTGGCTTTAATGTGGCGTTGTCCGGTAGAATTGGCTACTTCCTCCCTAAGGGTGGCTGAAAGGCTGCCGAGATCTAGAGTTCTGATAACATCCAAAATGGCTTCAGCGCCCATGCCAACGCCCACGAATTCCAATGCGTCGTATTCATTGAGTTTGGTGTATTCCTCTTCGGTGATCAGGGAGCCGACGTGCAAGCTCTGAATAATTTCTATCAGCCGGTCGTAAAGATCGGAAATTTTCTCGGTTTCTGCTAATTCTTGGTCTTTGAGAGCTTGTGTTTGCTGGCGGAATTTGAGAGAGAGCTGGTCTGTAGCCATGACTTGGGCATCGATATTTAAGGCTTGGCCTGAAAGCTCGGCTACATCTTTTTGTTCTTCTTTTCGGAGAGCAGTTGCTTGGGCCGTTAGTGATTTATGGATTTCATCTTTTTTTCGACTAGCATCTTTGGCTAATCGTTCGATAGCTAGGTCTTTTTGCTTGGAATCGCAGGAGGTAACGATGTACTGGGCAAAGTAGATAACTGATTCCAAAGCTTTGGGGGAGACGTCCAAAAGCAGGCTTAGGCGACTAGGGGCTCCTTTGAAATACCAAACGTGGGCTACCGGGGAAGCTAGGGTAATATGACCCATGCGCTCGCGGCGAACCCGAGAGTGGGTGACTTCCACACCACATTTGTCACAGGTGATGCCTTTGTATCGAATGCGTTTGTATTTACCACAGTAACATTCCCAGTCTTTGACCGGACCAAAAATGCGTTCGTCAAATAGTCCGTCTTTTTCGGGCCGAAGAGTGCGGTAGTTGATGGTTTCCGGCTTGGAGATCTCGCCATATGACCAAGACTTGACCACATCGGGAGAAGCCAATTTGAGTTGGAGCGACTGAAAGTCGGTAACGTTTTTGAAAGTGTCCTGATGATCTGGATTAATTTTGGCTGGCATAATTTTTAGACGTCCGGTTGGTCTTTAACAGTTACTTTGTCATCTACAGCTAAGGTGGACACCTGAGTGGCAGTTGTATCGTCGGCGATATTTAAGGGAGGGGTGGCGGCCGTGTCATCGGTAACCTTGGTTTGTACCCCGATGGGTACCACTTGAAGACTGAGGCTCTGCAACTCCTTGACCAGAACATTAAATGATTCCGGAACGGTTGACGTGGGGATGTCCGTGCCCTTGACGATGGCCTCGAAAGCTTTGGCACGGCCGATAACATCGTCGGACTTGATGGTGAGCATTTCTTGAAGAGTGTGGGCGGCTTTGTGGCTCTCCAAGGCCCAAACTTCCATTTCTCCCAGTCGCTGACCGCCCATTTGAGCCTTGCCTCCCAAGGGTTGTTGAGTCACCAGTGAATATGGACCAGTGGAACGGGCATGAGTTTTGTCTTCCACCATGTGATGGAGTTTGAGAATATAGCCCACCCCAACCACCGTCGGTTGTTCATAAGGCAACCCGGTGCGACCGTCGTGGAGAGTGATTTTCCCGCTGGTTGGCAAATTGCTGGCTTGCATTTCGATTGCGATTTGATCCTCAGAAACTTTTTCAAACGCCGGGATGGAGACTTTGCGATGCTGTTTGTCCATCGCCCAGCCCAAACGGGCTTCCAGAAGTTGGCCCAAATTCATACGGGCCAGAACTGATAAGGGGGAAATCATTATATCTATGGGGGTTCCGTCGGGAAGGTAGGGCATGTCTGCCACGGGAACGATTTTACTGATGACTCCCTTGTTGCCGTGGCGTCCAGCCAGTTTGTCCCCGACACTGATTTTTCTGATTTGGGCAACCTTGACAATCACCCGCTGGTTGACTCCAGGGGGGAGCTCGTCACCGGCTTCTTTACTAAGTATATGTATATCGACTACAATCCCCCGCTCTCCGTGGGGCATGCGCAAAGAAGTGTCCCGGACGTCCCTGGCCTTCTCACCAAAAATGGCTCTGAGCAGGCGCTCCTCGGCCGAAAGTTCGGTCTCTCCTTTGGGGGCAATTTTGCCAACTAAGATATCATTTGGGCTGACTTCAGAGCCGATGGCGACAATACCTTGAGCGTCCAGATGAGCTAGATAATTTTCACCGATATTGGGGATGTCACGGGTAAGTTCTTCCGGACCGAGTTTGGTGTCTACCACGTCTGCTTCATGCTCCTCGATATGAATGGAGGTTAAGAGATCTTCGGTGACTAATCTATCCGAGATAACAACAGCGTCCTCGTAGCCCAAGCCATCGTAAGAGTGATAGGCGATGACTAGGTTTTGGCCGAGGGCAATTTCGCCGTTTTGGCAGGAGGGTCCGTCAATAATGAGTTGGCCCTTGGCGATTTTCTGGCCGGTTGTGACCGTGGGAACTTGATTGAAGCAGGAACTTTGGGCCGTCCGTTTGAACTTGGTCAGATAGTAAATTTCGGTGTCGCCTTTGGAAACTATATTTTCAGTGTCCGGCGGAGGAGAGGCCGGCTTTTTATCCAGTTTAACAATGATTTTGGAAGCATCCACAAAAGAAACCGTGCCGGCATGACGAGCATAGACACACCAGTCCATGGCGGCTGCTACTGTTTGTTCCATGCCAGTGCCTACAACGGGGCTCGCGGGCTTAAGTAAAGGAACAGCTTGGGTTTGCATGTTGGCGCCCATCAGTGCCCGATTGGCAGCGTCGTTGGCTAGAAAAGGAATGAGAGAGGCGGAAGTGCCAACCACTTGGCGAGGTACAGCATCTATATATTCCACCTGGCTAGCGGGTCCTTCGGAAAAAACGCCTTGATACCGGATGGGAAGCCACTCGTCTTGGATATAACCCTTTCCGTCCACTCGGACGTCAGAATGGGAGATGCGAAAGTTGGCCTCGTCGTCGGCAGTAAAATAGACAATTTCATTACCCAATCTGACTCCAGTGGTATCGGAAATTAGTTTTCGGTAAGGTGCTTCCAGAAAGCCATAGTCATTGACCCGGGCATAGAGGGCCATATAAGTGACAAGACCGATATTGGCGCCTTCTGGCGAACGGACCGGATCGATACGACCATATTGGCTGCTATTAACGTCACGGATACTAAATGAGGCGCGTTCCCGGGTAATGCCCCCCCGGCCCATGACGGTCAGACGGCGGAGGTGATCGATTTCAGATAAGGGGTTGGTTTGTTCCAGAATCTGGGACAGTTGAGAGCTTCTAAAAAACTCGTTGATGGAGGCGATAACAGGACGAGCGTTGACTAACATAGCCGGGACGACTAAATCTTCGGGCGAGACTAAACTCATCTTTTCTTTGATAGCCCGCTCGAGGCGCAGAAGCCCGTCTCTAAATGCGGTTTGGTTGACCAGCTCGCCTACCCGGCGGATGCGGCGATTACCCAGGTTGTCTATATCGTCAATGTGGCCCTGATCATTTTGTAGGCCAATAAGGTAGGAAATGGTGGCGACTAGATCGTCCCTGGTCAAAACGGTTTTATCTGAGGTGAGGTCCAGGCGTTTATTGAGTTTATACCTACCCACCTGGCCCAAATCATAGCGGCGAGGGTTGAAAAAGAGATCATAAAGGAGGCGTTGGGCGTTTTCCAGAACAATCGGCTCCCCGGGGCGCATTTTCTTGTATATTTCGATCAGGGCTTCCTCGGTAGTTTTGGTAGTATCTTTGCCCAGCGTCGCTTCCAGATAATGGTGATTGGCGTTTGTATCTACAGCGGCAAACAGGCTGGTTAGTTGGTCCGGATCAGATAGACCCATGGCCCGCAGGAGAGTGGTAACTACAAACTTGCGCCGGCGGTCGATACGAACAGAAATGACATTTGACCTAGAAATTTCGAACTCCAGCCAGGTGCCACGGATAGGGCGAAGTTCAGCAGTATGGAGCATCCGGCCTGAGGCGGCATCTAGTTCGGCGCCAAAATAGGCCCCTGGGGAACGGACGACTTGGTTGATGACCGCCCGCTCTACCCCATTGACTATAAATGTGCCCCGGTCGGTCATCTGGGGTAGTTCGCCTAAGTAAACTTCGCCGGAAGTGGTTTTGCCGGTTTGCTTATTGGTAAGCTTGGTCGTGACACGCAGGGCTGCCGAGTAAGTAAGTCCTTTTCGAAGGGCTGTCTGGGGGGTGATTTTGGGCTTTTCGATCGAGTGAGTGGAAAATTCCAGTAACCAATTTTTACTGGTAAAATCTTCGATGGGGGAAATTTCAGCTAGATTTTGAGGAATGCCCTTGGTCAAAAACCAGGCCCACGAGTCGAGCTGAACCCGGGTGAGGTTGAGAGTTGGGAGATTTGTGTATTGTCTCCCCCAATATATGCGCTGGTTGGCCGTCATTTGTAATCGTTAGTTAAACGAAGCACCCGAGGCAGGGGGCATTGGGACGCAAAAAACCAGGCGACAATGGCCGCCTAGGGTTATATATTCAGTTTGGTTATATCAGGGCTTGAGATATTTGTCAACGTTTATATTGTGCTCGGTCAAGGTTTTGGCGTAATAAGTTACTCCGTCTGTTCCAGCAAGATAATACCAATAAGGCGAATCAACTGGAGCTAGGACAGCCTGGATGGATGCTAGGCCGGGATTGGCTATGGGGTGAGGAGGTAAGCCCACATTTTGGTAGGTATTAAAAACTGAGGAGAGTTTAGTATCAAAGACCGGTTGCCAGAATTGACAGTTGACAGTTAACAGTTGACAGTTGGCGCTGTCACGGGCGTATTGAACGGTGGCATCGATTTGCAGCGGCCAGTTGTTTTTCAGGCGCTTTTGGATGATACCTGCGATTATCGGCCTGTCGACTGCCAGTTTAGCCTCGCGTTCTACCAGCGAAGCGATAATAAGCAAGTCTTGTTGGGAAGGAATTGAAAGGCCGGATTTGCGACGGAAATTTTCGGTCATGATGCGGATAACATCGGAGGCTTGAGATGTGGGAGAAAACCGATATGTATCGGGGAAAAGCTGCCCTTCTATCGAGGCGGTTTGGTAAACAAACTCAAGGGTGTCAAAATTTGGCAGATCACTACTTACGCGGAGGGCAATTTGTTCCCGGCGCCAGCCTTCAGGAAGAGTAATTTTGACGTCTTGGGGTCCGGTGGCGAGAGCCGCAAAAATTTCCTTGGCTGAAAGAGCCGGTGAGAGGGAGTATGAACCGGGACGAAGGCGGCTATCTAACCCCGTAAATTTAAGATAAACACGAGCGGCTAAAATGGAGCGGATGAGACCAGTAGTATGAAGACTGGAAACTGTCGTGAGAGCGGGTTGGTTTGGGGCAATATTAAAAGTTACTGAAGGGGAACCAGACGATCCTGCTGGGGAAAGCTGGGAGAAAATCCAGAAGTAGGAAAAGGTAATTGAGGCTGCGGCGCAAAATCCTAAGAAGAGGGCAAGGATTAGGCTGAGGTTTTTTCCGGTCACACTTCCTCAAACAAGGCGCGGCGATATTTTCCAGATTGGGCTTCCTTGACAAAAATCCGGCCGCATTTTTTGCAGGTAATTTTTTCGGTATCACCCTTTTTTTCTAATTTCCCAGTGGAAAGTTCCACACCACAACCTACACAACGACCTTGAGACAAAAGCCATGCCTGAACGGGAGCGATGACGTTTTTGAACACTAGGATTACTTTACTATGTGGAATCCTGGGAGTCAACTTAAATACCTCACCCCTGACCCCTCTCCTAAATTTAGGAGAGGGGAACTGAGGGGGAGAGGTTAGAATCGAGCCAAGATTGCAAGATTATGGCTGCGGCTACAGCGTGCTCGTTGGTTTTGCGTCTTTTTTGTGAAGTATGTAGGAGAGATTGACGGGAGTCGTGAGATGAAAGAGTCTCATCAACAATATTTAATGTTAAATGTTTAATGTCTAATGCTTTGATAAATTCTTCAAAATCTTTCTTTAACTTTTTATCCGGGCGGCCGATAATTATTGTTCGGATGGAATTATCATCGACTAATTGTTTAATTAACTGAACTGCGGATTTGGTAGGTAAAGTGGTCAACGGCTCGGCCAAAGGGCCAGTAGCCAGAGCAACTCCGACGTGTTTTAGCCCATAATCGAGACCCAGGCAATTCATACTAGTTAGTTTACCAGTTCGGCGGTGGCTACGAAGCGGCGCCAGTAAGTGCCTAGGGGGACGCAGGTGACGAGGGTTAGCTGCCTTTTCGATTTGTTTTGAGTCAAAACGTCGATTTGAGACGGAGCGACTTCGCGAGTCGATTTGATCAGATATTTGTAAGTGACTGAGTCGTATTTAACTGTAATTTGGGCGCCAACTTTAATCTCGGGCAGGGGATTAAAAATGGTCAGGGGATTTCCTTCCCGATATAAATAGGGCGAGGACGAGTGGCCGAAAATGACGACGTTTCCAGATTCTCCGGGAAATGCCGTACCGGGAAAATGAACAGCGCCTTTTTTTAAGTCGACGCTATTAACTGAAACCGGAATTCCGTTTAGACCTATATCTGGAATCGATAAAGCAAAACTGGTTGATTTGGCTGCGGACGGCTTCTGGGGGGTGGACGCCGGAAACCAGTTGGTGGCTTGGGTGAGATCGGCTGTGGGCATCCCTTGGGGATAAATAATCAGGAACGGCCGGCGACCGGAGGGAACCGTGGGGTCGATCAGGCGGGACTCGGGTGAAAAATAATATTTTACCTGGGCGGAAATTATAGGAAAAGTGGCGAGGCCAAGCAAAGCCAGCCCTAGGCTGAAAAGCACGAAACCCAGCGCCTTTGGACGGATAAGAGTCATTTATGGAGTCTGGATCGAGACGGTGATATGTCCAGGGAGACGAGGGAGAAAGACAATGGGGTCCGGCAAGGGTAAGCTATAAGTAATTTGGGCACCAGTGACGCCGGGATATGAATTGAGGTGGTTTCTGGCCCAGGCGATATTTTTGCCCGCGATCTGAGAGACAATTTGGCTAGAGTCGACTTGAGGCGTAAACCGGGCAGAAACATTAGTAAATACCGTATTTTCAGACCCGGTAGAACCACGCACTGAAAAACGATAATTTGTCAACTGCCCCAGTTGATAGTTATCGGGGATTTGATCTTGCAACTTTTGCTGGACAAGCTCTTCCAGGTTGGATCTGGATACGACCGGGCTTTGGGCTTTAAGAGTGAGCTTGTAGGTGATTTCATTGGCTTCATCTCCTGTTTTGTGATTTAATTCTTCAGATGTGGTTTGGCTTGTGAAGGTATCCGGGACCAAGATCTGGTCGGGGGTTAATTCTTCGGTAATTTTGGCTTGAAGAGCTTCGCGAAGTTGGGACATGAGGGTGGATTTGAGCTGGGAAATATCCTCCTGAGCCACAACCCGAGCTTCCCTACTTGAGCCGCCCGAGAGGGCAGCCTCATTTTTGGCCACCACGTCCAGCTGAGGATAAGTGCCAACACGAAACTCAGTGCCGGCTGTAAGGTTGCCATCAGAGCCAATTTGAGAAGCGGTGATCTTGACTGTGACACGGCCTGGTTGGTAGGAATTGGGGTCGGCGGTACCTGAGGCAGAGGCTACCAAGACGCTTGAGTCGGTTGTGAATTTTAGGCTCGTCGGGGAAGTCAGCAGCGTGCCCGCGGGTAAGTTTTTGACGGTGCTGGTGCCATTTATTATGGTGACAGATCCGGAAGCTGGCTCGCCAACTACTTTGGATCCGGTGGTAGGAGCGGATTTGGAATCGGATGCCGAGGTTTGTACAAAACTGCCAGTTGTATCGAATTCGGTTGACAAATCCAGGGGAGAAATTTGCAATTCGACCTTGGCGGATGGTAGATAAAGCGTAGCTAAAACGAGGGCGGCCAAAATGGTAATTATGCCAATCCCCCAAAAAACTAGCCCGAGACGGGGGAGTGTTGGCCAAGATATGGTAAATGATGGTAATTTGAATTGAGGAAGTTTTAGCTTTGGCAAAGTAAATCGCTTTGATGCGGGGGAGAGCTCATTTTTGGGAGGAGGGGGAATGGAGGGAGAAGGCGGGGAATTTGGGTTCGGAGCATTTACTCCGGGAGAAAATCCAAGTTGATCTGGAGAAATTTCTAGCGAAGTTTCTTCTCCCGTGGTGATTAGACCTATGGCTTGGGCGACTTCGGAACCACCTGCCAGGGCAATGGCCCGAATTACAAAATCTTGGGGTAGGGACTCCACCTTGGGAAAATGCAGAAATGGCAATCTGGTTTGGGGGGATTGCCAGGGATGAGAGAGTAATTGTTGGCGAATGCTTTCTAGATCCTGGCTGGAATTGTAAAGCAAAATCCGAGAGGGGAGCATGTCTGTGGGTAAGAGTCGGGAAATGCCTTCGATAACATCGTCTGTGAGCTTGGGGCTGCGACGGACAGTGTGAGTTCCGGTAATCTTACCCAAACGAACCAATGAGACTTCCAGATATCCGGCCCAGAAACCCAAGAGGATGGCCGTGGGGGGGGCATTTTCCTGGCTTTGCAAAAAACGGACGGTGGCTTCGGGGATAACCACATAACCAACTGGTTTGAGAGCCAGTTTGTCAAAAAGCGGACGCAGTAAATTTACTTTGGCGGGATGGATTTTTTCCGTTTCCAACCAATCCGGTAATAGTCCTAAAATGATTTTTTCGGGTTGGGTTTTACCCTGGGGATCGAGGTGGTTGCCTGCGTCTGACAGGCTTTGATCGCTGGCTGTGACCAAGCTATCAGCAGACGAATCGTCCCAGGCGACGCTGCTTCCTACGGCTATAACTTGAGGCCGATTATTGATGACTGCCCAGACGGCACCTTGCACTTGGCCGTGGCCAATCTGCAAGGCGAAGAGGTATTCGCGTTTGGGATTGGGGTGATTTAAGAAAGGCAGGGTCATTAAAAAATTTCTAATTTCTAATTTCTAAACAATTCTTGCATATATTCTCCGAGTGCCTGATCCTAACGACTCCTCCTTGAATATTTTAATACTGCCAATCTCGGCTGTCGAATTTACATGAGGCCCGCCGCAGAGTTCTTTGGAAAAACCGCCAATTGAATAGACGTTGGCGATATCGGGGTATTTCTCTGGGAAGAAGGCGAGCGCCCCTTCGGCCAGGGCTTGCTTTTTTTGCATTTCGACTTTGGTCACTGGAATATCCTCAGCTATTTTTTGGTTAATTAACTCTTCCACCTGAATTATTTGTTGATTTGTTAATTTGTCAGGATGGGAAAAATCAAAACGCAATCTTTCAGCAGTAATATTGCTGCCGGCCTGATGAACGTGATCGCCCAAAACCTGGCGGAGGGCGGCGTGCAACAAGTGGGTGGCGGTGTGATACTTGGTGGTAATTTCAGACCGGTCCTGCAACCCGCCCTTAAACATGCCCTTGGAGGCAGTACGGGAAAGATCTTGATGTTCTTTTAATTCTGCCTCGAACTCATTTTCATCAAACTCGATATTTCTTTTCTCGTATAAGTCTTCTATCACCTCTCTTGGGAATCCATAGGATTGATATAAGTCAAAAGATGGGGCGTTTCCTAGCAGCTTAATTCCAGCTTCGAGAGTTTTATTAAATTTTGTTAACTCATTTTCAATTTCATCAATAATGTCCTTCTTGTTTTTTAGTAATGTGGGGTATGTGTTTGAATATTCATTTACAAATGCGCTTGTTAGCAACGTGACAATTCCGTTTTCTAAATCACAATTTGCAATTTTTGCGTGTGCGGCTGCACGTCGTATTAATCGTCTTAACACGTAGCCCTTGTCTTTATTAGATGGAGCAACTCCGCTATCTATAAGAAACATTGCTGCCCTAATGTGGTCAAGAATAATTCTTAAACCTCTTGAGTCGTCTATAATTTCGTCTTCAAGAACCTTCTTTGCGCTTATAAAAAAGTCTGTTTTAAAAATATCTGGGTCGTTGTATGCTGCAGCAGTGAGACGTTCTAAGCCCCCACCGAAATCAACATTTTTTTGGGGCAATTCTTTTAAAGACCCGTCGGCTTGTTTCTGGTATTGCATGAAAACCGAATTGCCGATCTCCAAGAAACGACCGCATTCACAATTGGGATGACATTCACTTCCAAATTTTGGGTCGTGAGGAACTTCGGTAAATTCGTAAAATACTTCCGAGTCCGGTCCGCCCGGTTCTCCTGCTGGCATTAAATCTGGGACTCCCGAACGGGACCACCAATTTTTTTTAACTCCGTAATGGAAAATCTTATTTTCTGAAATACCGAGTTTTTTCCAAATACCTGCTGATTCATCGTCACGGGGAACTGATACATCGCCTTCGAAAACCGAGACATAGAGCCTATCTTTGGAGAGACTTACTTCTGAGGTCAAAAATTCGTAAAACCAAGCCAGTTGTTCTTCTTTGAAATAATCGCCCAGAGACCAATTGCCAAGCATTTCAAAAAATGTGGTATGGCGGTTATCTCCAACCTCCTCGATATCCTGGGTGCGAATGCATTTTTGACTGTTAACAAGCCTGGTTCCGGAGGGATGAGGTTGGCCTAATAAATTTAAGACTAGGGGTTGCATGCCACTTGAGGTAAATAATGTCGTGGGGTCGTTTTCGGGGATGAGTGGTGCCGAAGGAATAATTTTGTGTCCCCTGCTCTCAAAAAATTTCAAGTATTTCTGTCTAATTTCATTAGCTGAAATCATGGCCTCATTTTATCTTTTGTATTATACTTTAAGCAAATGAGGCTTCGGCTGCTTCTGATGTTGCTGTTAATTTCAGGATTGGCAATTTTATTCGCTCCGATTCCTCTCATTCTCCAAGAGTCGGCACAATGCATGCCGTGTGAGCTCAATCTTTCCCCCTCTCAATGTCCCAGATGTCCACAAAAAGGAGACATAGAATGGAAACCATCGTTGGCTCTCATAATTTGGGGTCGGTTAACTAGAACATACCAAGAAGGTGAAATGGAACGCTCTCCTACCACAGGTAAGAAGGATTGTAATTACAATGGGGTCGATTATAAAGATGGAGAAGGGTTTGGCGCCGATGACGGCTGTAACGTTTGTTCGTGTGATGATGGTTTTGTGAAGTGCACGTTAATAGCTTGTTAGTAAAAATCTCACGAATTGAATGGGCTGGAGTGGGAGCGGAGCCAGGAGGAGATTTCGTCTACAGACAGATTTTCGTTGGCGACTGATACCATGAATTTAACGACTTCTTTTTGGGAAGCCGTAATTTTAACTTTGTTGTACTTGAGGATAGTGAATGCCGAGACATAAGCTGTGCGTTTGTTGCCATCAACAAAAGGGTGGTTTTTGACTAGGGACTGAATTAGAGCCCCAATTTTTAGAAATATGTCTGAATAGAGATCCTCTCCTCCGAAAGTCGCGAAAGGGCGGTGAACGGCTGACTCTAACGTCCCGAGATCCCGCACCCCTGACGAACCGCCGTGTTTCTTGACCATAGTTTCGTGAAGAGCCAGTATTTGGCGGAGGGAGAGGGTTTTCACTGAAGTTTGGCTAGTGCATCGAGAGCGTTACCGTAGCGCGCTTCTACTTCCCGAATCGCTTCATCTAATTGCCTGTCCGAAATTGCTTCGTACTGAGTAGATTTGGGAAGACGGCTGGAATAAGTAATACTCCCGTTATTATGAGTGACTGATATCTTTGAGTTTTTGGTGATTTTGTTCTTAACCACAAAATTCTTGGGAAGAGTAACACCCAAAGAGTTGCCTATTTGAACTACTGATTGGAGCATGGTTCTATGTTATAACATGTTATAACTCTTGTCAAGAGGGGTGGAGGGGAGTGTGGGAACGGTGGAAGAAACGGCGGGGGTGGGCCGGTGTAGAAATTACTCTATCGGGAGTGGAATTTACAATTTCGTCCTGGGTTTCGTTAACCAATTTTTTTACTTCCGTGAAGAAATTGCCTATGTTTACCTCCCCCCGGTGGGCAATAGTGGGGTGGCGGTCGAGATATTGGTTGAGGTGACGGAGGGTTTGGCGAAACTCGTGAATTAAATGAAAAACTTGGAGGGCGGCGAATGCCAGAAGAAAAGTCAGAGTACAGACAACGACGACTAGAAGTAATTGGATAGCGTTGGCCATGTGAATTATTGTACTCTACTGATTGTCCGGGTGATAGAAGTGGACTTGCCGGATTTGGCGGTGGAGGTGACGACAATGGTATTGAGCCCTGGTTCTAAGGGTAGGCGGAGGTAAAACTGGCCGCCTTTCTCCAGAGCAACTAGTTGGCGATTTACAGAGATAGTGGCTTCGGGATCGGTGACCCCGGTAATTTCTACCGTCGCCTCACCGGTCGTGGCGCCAGGCTGCGGTTGGGAGATGGTCAGAGGCGGAGGACCGGTAAGAAGACGGTACTGATAAATCAGATAAACGCCAAAGAAGGCGAATATTAAACAGACGATGGCTGTGATGGTGGTTTTGGGAGTCCAGAAATCGGGACGGCTAACCGGCTCGGCCATACCGCGGGGGACTATTTGGCCTTGCGGATTTTCGACAAAGTCCCTTCTGAAGACGGCCAAGAGATGATCTGGATTCAGGTTTAAGTACTCGCTGTAGTTTCTGATAAACCCCCGGGCAACGGCGCCTGAAGGTAATGCCCGGTAGTCGTCCGATTCGATACTTTTTATAAAATGAGGGCGGATTTTGGTGACTCTGGCCACATCTTCCAATTCTAGTTTTTTACTGACCCGAGTCGCGCTTAGAATTTGACCAGCGGTTTTCATCAAATGAAGAATACCACAACCTCACCCCTGCCCTTCTCCTTACTTTAGGAGGGGGGCGAGTCGATTGTTTCTCCCAACAACTTTGAAGCACTTGCGCGAATATTTGCCAGAACGTTTTCTTTTTCATCCGGATTTCTTAAAAAATATAAGGCGTGTCCTCTATTGCCACCTAAAGGTTCGGCTAAAATTGCCTGAATTATTCCAGAAATATCAAGTAAATCTTTGTGACCAGGAGGAAGAGATGCCTGTTTTTCTCTCAACCTTTCAATAAGCGTTTCCCATTCCGAAGCCATTCTGTCCAGATTTTACACCTAACCTGGATTCTTCGACTCGCTGCGCTCGCTCAGGGTGACACGTTTCTACAATGAAGGTTGTTGGGAGGAGAGGAAGCCCTCGACGTCGGTGACTAAGATGTCGCGGGGTTTGGCGCCATCAGTTGGGCCAATTATTCCCACCTGGTGCAACTCGTCCAATATACGGGCAGCCCGGGCATAACCGATCGATAGTTTGCGCTGTAAAAATGATGCGGAGGCGTTTTGATGCTGGACTATGAGACGAAAGGCATCTACAAACAGGGGGTCTCGGGGTTCGCCATTGGGAGAGATAAAGGCGGCTCCCGTGGCCCCCCTGTTTAAGGATTTACGACTGCCAAGACCTAAGGGCATATTGGTCACTTCATCAGTGTAGTGAGGAGTAACTCCCTGCTTTTTGAGAAAATCAATTAAATGGTGGATTTCTTTATCCGAGACAAAGGCACCCTGGATGCGAGAGGGCTTTGCCTGGTCGGGCGGAATGTATAGCATATCGCCTCGGCCGAGAAGTTTCTCGGCGCCGGGAGTATCAATAATTACCCGGGAGTCGATCATGGAGGAAACGGCAAAGGCGATGCGGGCGGGAATATTGGCTTTGATTAGGCCTGTTATTATATCTACTGAGGGACGTTGGGTGGAAATAACCAGGTGAATTCCGGTGGCCCTGGCCATTTGGGCAATTCTGGTTATGGCGTCCTCTACCTCTACTGGGGCATATAACATGATATCTGCCAGCTCGTCGATGAAAATGACGATATAGGGCAGAGCCTGAAAACCGGATAGTTCATTGTAGGCTTCTACGTTTCTAACCCCGACTTCGGCGAAAAGTTTGTAGCGGCGATCCATTTCTCCCATGGCCCATTTGAGAGCAGATAGAACTTTGTCCGGTTCGACTATTACCGGGGCTAGCAGATGGGGAATTCCGTTATATCCCGTAAGTTCCACCCGCTTGGGGTCGACCATAATGATATTTAACTCTTGGGGACTGGTGCGGAAAAGCAAGGAAGCGATAAAGGCGTTTATACACACTGACTTACCAGAGCCGGTACTGCCGGCGATGAGGACGTGGGGCATTTTGCTAATATCGGCTACAACCGGTGTTCCGGATACGTCCAGGCCTAGGCTGACTGCTAATTTACTTTTGTGATGACGCATGGTGTCGGATTCGAGGATCTTTCGCAGGCTGACGAATTCCGGAGCCCGGTTGGGGAGTTCAATACCCACCAGTGAGCGACCGGGAATGGGGGCTTCTATCCTGATTTGGCCGGTGGGGGCTGCTAGGGCGAGGGCCAGATCAGAGCCAAGGGCGCTAATTTTGGACAGTTTGGTGCCGATAGCAACTTCCAGGGCGTATTGAGTGACAGCTGGGCCGAAATTGATTTCTAATACCTTGGCTATAATACCAAACGCCTCAAGTGTCTTTTCGATAACAGCGGCGTTGGTTCTGGGATCTCCCCGGTCGGCTTTACCGGAGATGTTTTCCGAAAGCAGAGATAGGGGCGGATAAGTCCAAGGCATGTCTGAAGCGGAAGGGACGCTGGATATGGGAGAAATGCCGGATGGTGATGAAGGCGGGGTATTGGGAAAAACTGGGGCTGGTTTGGGCTTGTCTATTAGTCCTGTGGTTTTGATCTGGATTGGAGAGGGATTAGTTTTTAAAATTTTGGGCATGGTCGGAAATGCCGGCCGGAGACGTGAGGGTAAGGACGCAAGAGTGGTGAATATTTTCACAATAAATTGTAAAACATCTTCGAAGGGGATGTTGAACATGATAATTAGGCCGATGGCTAGCCCGCTTACGAGAAAAATCCCAGCGCCGGGGGGAGAAATAAAAGTCGCCAGACCGGCCCAGAGGAACTGACCCAACATACCCTGGTTGAGTAGCCCAGAAAGGACGGCTAAAACGATTAAACTGCCCAGAAGAACGTTGGGTTCGGTTAGGGGAGCCTTAATTTTGGTGAGCATCAGTCCGCCAATAACCAGCGACACGGGGAGGAGAAAGGCGGAAGCGAGTCCAAGATAAGCAAGGAGAAGGTCGTTTAAAGAGGCCAAGGGTGGACTAGGCCTAGTAAAAGATAACCAAATAAGGGCGGAGAGAGCGAAGAGAAGTATCGCGACAATGGAATAAAGGGTGGATTTTTTGAGCTTGACCTGATATTTCTTGCGGCCGAGCAGTGACCGTGGGCGAGGCATGGGTTTGATTATACTGCAAACTTGGAGGTTTAAGGGGTATTGGGGCGTCTAATCTTTCGTAATCTTCTTTTTACAACGGCCTGGGGTTGTATTGGCTCCCCATATAAGACTTTATCCATTAAAGTATCTCTCTCTTCTGCTTCTGCGGAAGTCAGTCCCATTGTTAGGCCGTCTTTAGCCGGTTGATTTTGGGTGTGGAGTTCCAACAGTCTATCTTTTTCTAATTGTCGAAGGTTTGGTGAATTGGTAATAACAGAAGTCTCTAGGGCTGTTACGGCTTGGGCAACTCGTTGAAGGGCGTCCAGCCCCTCTTTTAGATCTCCAGCTTCGCTGGCCACTTTGGCGGCATTTAACCCGCCTTTGGCTGCAGCCAAAAAAAATTGTACTTCTTGGGGATTAGTTGTAAGGGGCATGGGGCAAATTATACCTCGACAACAATGGGAAGGACCATGGGGCGGCGGTGGGTGCGGTCAAAAAAGAAGCGTTCAAGAGTGTCGACGATTATCTGGCGGGCGTAGCGATCCGAGTCTATGTGTCCGGCGTGACGAGTGAAATTGTTTTTAACCTCGTCGGTGGCCCGTTTTAATAAATCCATGTTTTGCTTGTCAAAAACAAATCCCCGACTGATGAGTTCTAGGTCGATTAGTTTACTAAAGTCGTTTTGGTCGATTTGACTGACGGCGACGACGATACCCTCTTCGGCCAGGTGTTTACGATCGCGCAGGACCACGTGGCCCACATCCCCAACTCCCAAGCCGTCTACCATGACATTTTTTATCTCAACCGGTTTACCTAGGGCGGCGCCATCTGCAGACACTTCTATGATCTGATTATAAGCTGGGAGCAAAACCTGGTTTGAGGCCAAACCAGTGGACTGGGCTAAAAGAGAGTATTGGACCATGTGCCGGTAAGTGCCGCCTATAGGGACGACGTATTGAGGGCGAGTGAGAGCCAGCATGAGCAGTAGATCCTGTCTGGAACCGTGACCGGAGACATGAAGATCGTCGGTAATGTTGGAGTAAATTACCGTCGCCCCCAAATGAGAGAGAGTGTCGATAAGGGATTGAACGGCATTTTCGTTGCCGGGGATGTAGTCTGAGGAAAAGACGATCTTGTCACCGGGTAAAATTTGGGCGTCATGATGATCTCCGACTGCCAACCGCTCCAGAGCGGAACCGGGTTGGGCTTGGGAGCCGGCGACCAAAAGGCAGAGATTTTTGGGGGGCATACGGCGGATGTTTTTGGGAGAGACAAAGACACTAGGCGGAAAACTTAAATACCCAAGTTTAGCGGCTGCGGTAATGTTTCTGTCTATGGATTTACCTAAGATGGCGACTCTGCGGCCATGACGGACGGCGGCCTCAATGGCTTGGCGAAAACGGCTGATGTTGCTGCTCATGGTAGTCATAATGAATTTTCCCTGACAGTGGGAAATTTCCCGATCAAACATTTCCTCAAGAGACTTTTCTGACGGGGTGTAGCCTTTGCGTTCACTCCCTAACGAATCTGACAGAAGAAGTTTTATGCCAAGATTCCCTGCCGCTGCAATCCGACCGACGTCAGGGGCCTGGCCGTCAACAGGCGTGAAATCAAATTTAAAGTCGGAGCCATGAAAGACGGTTCCTACCGGAGTGGAGATGATGAGGTTGGTAGCGTCGGGAATGGAGTGGGTGACGTGAACTGATTCGACGGTAAATGCCCCAAGACGGAGGGGTTTTCTGGTTTCCAAGACATTAATTTGGCGGGGCATGTTGGCATATTCAGCCAGTTTTTCCATGACCAGTTGGGCCGTAAGTCGGCTGCCATAGACAGGGACGTTCCCTAATTGGGGCAAAATATAAGGCAGGGCGCCAGTGTGATCTTCGTGGCCGTGAGTCAGGACCAGGCCTTTTACCCGGCTAATATTGGGCTTTAGGTACGAGACGTCGGGGATGAGAATATCAATGCCTAGCATCTCTTCGGAAGGAAAACCCATGCCGCAGTCTACCAGGAGTATGTCTTGCCCGTACTCGTAGGCAAACATATTGGAGGTGACCCGACCAAAACCGCCGAGAGCGACGATTTTTAGTTTGGGTGAGGGGGCGGAAAATGGAAGTTTCATGAGCTCATTTTACATTAAAATAAACTTGTTTGGGCCTGTGGGGGCGGCATTGGTACGATTGGCGAAACTGGGGAGAGCAATGTTTTGAGCTTGTGAAAGTCGGCTATAAACTCCTGCATCATGGACCCCGCTCGGAGAGCGGCGGCTGGGTGATACATGGGGAAAATAATATATTTAATACCACCAAATTCTACAAATCTGGATTGGCCGTGAACGCGAGAAATAGTCACATCGGGGATGAATTTGGCCATACTGAAACGACCTAGAGTGCAGATAATTTTGGGCGCTATTATTGATATTTGCCGGTCCAACCAATCCCGGCAGGCTTCGATCTCAACGGGGGTCGGATCGCGATTGTCGGGAGGCCTGAATTTGACAATATTAGTTATATAAACGTCATCCCGTTTTAGGTTCATGACTTCGGCTAGAGTTTTTTCGAGCAATTTGCCAGCTTGGCCTACAAAAGGCCGACCCTCCCGGTCTTCGTTAAAACCCGGGGCTTCACCAATAAACATAATTTTAGTATCGGGATTACCTTCGCCAGGGACGGCGTGAATGGCGTTTTTGGCGATATCAAGGCTTTTGAAATCTCTAATTTCCTGGGCAACTTTATTTAATTCGTCTATTTTTTCTTGCGTGGTCATAATCAAAGCTTTCCCGATTGCTTTTGCAACTCAATAACTTGATCGATGGGTTTGGAGTGAAATTTGACATTGGCATCGTCAGGGAACTTGAGGATCAGTTCAGGATTTATCTCTCTGGATATAGCTTTAGTAATGAAATCAACAAAGGGATATTTGGCCATAAACTTTTGCAAATCACCGACAACAACTTCTATATGCTCCAATACATTGTTGTAATTGTCACCTTCGGCGGGGGCTAAAATTTCCACAATTGGGATGGTGTATTGCTTATATCTCAAAGGAATGTTTAATTTGATATTTGAAACGGGACGATTGCGAATGACTGTTTCCTCTAGCGAAGTTCCGATTTTCTTCAAGTCACTTGTGAGTTTTTGATAATCTTCAAGGCTTTGTGTGCGATACGCTATGTGATCTATTTGATATTGAGAAATGTCTATTGGGGTGGTAGAAAGATTGGTAAACACTCGGTCTAAGAATGGTTGGTATTCGTCGTAAAGTTGCATCTGATTGGCTGCTTTAATTAATTGAAGTCCTTTGGTGGGTTTGAAAGGGAAGCGTTAATATTTCGGCAGGAATTCTTTAATGTTGTCTTCGGTTATCGTAAATTGGGTGCCTTTGCCTTCGACCATGAGGCGGGCAGCTTTTCTGGTGATACCTTCGATAGTACGCTCGACAGAACGGATACCGGCGTCAAAACCCATGGGGCGAATTATTTTGGGCCAGACGCTGTCTTGAATTACCAAAGAATGAGGAGGCAGGCTGGAATTTTTCAACTGGTGGGGAAGAATGTAATCACGGGCGATATGCAACTTTTCGTCGTCGGAATACGAGGGCATGAGGATGGGTTCGAGCCGGTCCATGACGGCGGTACTAATATTTGCGGTGTTATTTGAGGTGCAAATAAACAGAACCTGGGATAAATCGAAGGGGTAATCCAGAAAGTGGTCGGTGAAGGCCATGTTTTGCTCCGGATCGAGAAGTTCTACCAGAACGCCCATAATTTCACCGTAGGCGTTGGGCGAGACGCGGTCGATCTCGTCTAAAAGAATTACGGGGTTGCGGCTTTTTGCCCGGCGCATGGCTTTTATGATGTGGCCGGGCTCGGCTTCAGGATGAACCCGGGATTGACCACGCAGATCGAGGGCCGAACTCATACCGCCAAAGGGAATGCGGACAAACCGGCGATTTAAAGCATCGGCGATGCTGCCTGCCAGGGTAGTTTTACCGGTGCCGGCTAGACCGACTAAAAGCAGAACTGGGGCGTGAAAGTTGGTGGCGTTTTTTTGATTGAGGACAAGAACCGAAACATACTCCAAAAATCGCGACTTAAGTTCGTCTAGGCCATAGTGGTTTTTGTCCATGATTTGACGAATAAGGATCAGGTCCAGGTTGTCCTTGGTAACTTCGGTCCAGGGAAGATGAGTAATCCAATCAATATAGTGTTGGGCGGTTTCGAATTCGCTTGAGTATTGGCCATATTGAGCTTGGCGCTCCAGCCGGTCTAATAGGCTCGTGGCCTTGGCTTCGAGTTCTTCGGGAAGAGATACGGAGTCGATAAGAGCCCTTAATTTGGCAATATCCGAAGCTAGATGAGAGTCTTGGGGCACAGATTTGATGATATCACAGAAATTACTATCTATACCGACGGTCCGATGAGTGACGACGAGGTATGGGAGCGGAGAAATGGCCGGAGGGTCTGGGCGAAGGCTCGGGGCGAGCTTTGGACTCGGGCCGACCTTGGTCATCGAAAATCATGCTCAAGCCCACTTTACCTTGGGAATCGACATCCGTCACCCAGACTTTAATTTTTTGGCCTTCGGAAACTACTTGAAACGGATCTGAAACAAAATCACGGCCCATTTGAGAAACATGGACTAAGCCGTCTTTGTTGGGGGCGATGTTGACAAAAGCTCCGTAGGGCTGAATCCGGGCCACTGTACCTTCGTAAATTTCTCCAACCTGAATTTCTTTACCAATACCTGCTATCCAGGCCAGGGCCTTTTTGACGCCGTCGGCATTTGTCCCAGAAACAAAAACAGACCCGTCATCACGAACGTCAATTGTGGTTTCGGTATCGGCCATGAGCTTCTTTATAACTTTGCCGCCGGGACCTATGAGTTCGCCGATTTTTTCCGGGGGAATTTGAGTGGTACTAATCTGGGGGGCATACGCTGACAGTTGGGGCCGGCTTTGGGGTAAAACGGCTAACATGGCTTCGAGAATTTGCAGCCGGGCGGACTTGGCTTGAGTAAGCGTGTCCTTACAAATATCCAGGGTTAACCCCGGGACTTTGACGTCCAGCTGGATGGCAGTGACGCCGGTTTTGGTACCGGCAACTTTAAAGTCCATATCCCCGTGGTGATCCTCGAGGCCGATGATGTCTGTTAATAGTGCGTAGTTCTTAGTACTTAGGGGGTAGTCGTCGGGCGTGACAAGACCTACTGATATTCCGGCCACTGGAGCTAAAATAGGCACGCCGGTGTCCATGAGAGACAAAGTCGAACCGCAAGCGGAAGCCATGGAAGTGGAACCGTTGGAGGACATGATTTCGGAGACGACGCGGATGGCGTAGGGGAAATCGGACTCGGGGGGGATGACCGGGGCTAGAGCTCTTTCGGCCAGAGCACCATGGCCAATTTCCCGGCGGCCGGGTTGACCTATTTTGCCGGTTTCACCGGTGGAAAAGGGCGGGAAGTTGTAGTGAAGCATGAAGCGCTTTTGTTCCTCGCCTTCGGCCGACTCGAGTGATTGGGACAGAGACGGCGCGCCAAGTGTGGTTACTACCAGGGCCTGGGTTTGACCGCGCTTGAACATGGCCGAGCCGTGGACCCGGGGCAGTACCCCGACTTCGATTGAAAGATCACGAATTTCATCTAACTTGCGCCCGTCAGGACGAATGGATTTAGTTAAAATATTTTTTCTAATAGTTTTATAGAGAAGGTCCTCGACTATAACGGGGACTTGGGGCTTGAGGGCTACATCTACCGACTCGGAAAGGGAGCTTATGATTTCTGTTAGGCTGTTTCCCTCTTTGGTAGATGAGGAGGAAATATATTCATCTATCATTTTTTGACCGGATGCGTGAATTTGAGTTACCAAATCAGCATTGAGCTGGGGGGGGGCGATTGATATTCTGGCCGGGGAGATCTCGGAGGCCAGGTCTGAGATGAGTTTGATGACATCCTGATTGGTGGCAAAACCGGTTTCCAGGGCTTTAAATACCAGGTCTTCGGGAACTTGGTTTGCACCGGCTTCGATCATATCGATTAATTTGTCGGTGCTGGTAACTACTAAATCTAGCTTGGCGCCGAAACGATTGCCGTTTTCGGGGTTGACGACCAATTGATCATCGGGGGTAAGTCCGACGCGGACGGCGCCTACCGGGCCGGCCCAAGGAAGAGGAGAAAGGGCTAGGGCGGCCGAGGCAGCAATAATGCCTAAAACATCGGCATCGTTTTTCATATCCACAGACAAAACGGTGACGATAACCTGAATTTCGTGGCGGAGGCTTTTGGGAAAAAGGGGACGAATGGAACGGTCGATGAGGCGGCCGGACAAAATCTCGGCGTCCGTGCCACGGCCCTCGCGTTTGACCCAACGCGAGCCCTTAATGCGGCCACCGGCATAGAGCCGTTCCTGGTAATCGACCTGGAGGGGGACGTAGTCCTTTTTGAGGGCTTCGGCGCCCATGACAACTGTCGCCAATAGAGAAGTATCCCCATAACGGGCGTAGACAGCGCTGGTTGCCTGGGCAGCGTATTTGCCGACTTCAAGCGTGAGAGTCCGACCGGCCAGTTCAATAGATTTACTTACAACTTTCATTGATGCAATTCCGAAGCGTTCCAGAAGTCTGAAGAAGAGTGAAAAACTGTTCTTCGCACCTCTTGAACTGCTTCGCTTTGTAGGTGGATTATAACAGAGTTATTTAGATAATCCAAGTTTTTTAACTAAGGCTTGATATCTTTTAAGATCTTTTTTCTGCAGGTAATACAACAGTCGGCGGCGTTTACTGACCATACTAATGAGGCCTCTTCGAGAATGATTGTCTTTTTTGTGGGCTTTTAAATGCTCGGAAAGCTTGACGATCTTTTCGGTTAGAAGAGCCACCTGGACCTCAGGAGATCCAGTGTCCCCCGCCCCCTGGGCATATTTTTGGATGATGTCGAGTTTGGCGGTAGTAGGTAGAGCCATATGGCATTAAAAAATTAAGAGATAGGGCGAAAGAGAGTATCACAACTGAACCGTCTTTCGTTAATTCTCTTGTTTAGGATGGAGCTATTATACAACTAAATATAAGATATTTCTAGGACTTGGTTTCAAAAGGGGCTTTTAGGGCTTGGTAAAGTCTATCGAATTCCCCGTCAGTTAGATAGCCAAGTGCACGTCGGAGTTGAAGATTAACAATAAAGGGGGGTGAAAGAGTGGCTAATGCAGCGGATCTTACTTCGGATGTGGAAAAAACTTTAAGAATGTTATTTCTAAAACCTTGAATGTCAGCTAAAGTTTGGGTTTCCAATTGTTGTGTCATACTTTAATGAATTGAGCTATTGTAGCATGGGGCCGCGGTAGATTTTGGTCGGTTTGACATAAGTCTATATGCAGTGTAGTATCCGGCTTAAATGTTGGATAGATTGAAAACGGAGGACACACGGCTCAAAGAGGCAATTGCTTTGTACGAGCCGGTGAGGGTTTCCTTCGCGAGGCTTATGGAACAAGAGGGAAAGAGGATAGACCTGGGGTGGGGACATACTCTTATTACTGGTGCTGGGAGCAGATATGTGTGGGAGTGTTCAGGGGTTCAAGTGGGTGGTGTGAAAATATCAATGGAGACGAGTGACGATGATAGGTTTGGTGGAGATTTAAGAAGTGCGACACTTCACGTTGTGGTGTCTAGGGAATGGGCTAGTGAGAAGTTTGATCTGGAACCGACTGGGCATGTTGGAAGCGGGAGACTAAACTCTAGGAGTGTGGGGAAGATGGCGGAAGATTTGAAAGAGCTGGCGGATGAAATTAACCAATACTTAAATCCTCGCAAAAACATTCATAGGAATTATGGAGGGGCAGGGTCGAGGTAGATCTAGCTAAAGTTCTTTTGCTAGATATTGCACCAGACATATACTCTTCCTGTGGGCGGATCTTCTCAACCAGCTTTCGTTAGTTCTCTTGGACAGGTGTGATTGTATCACCAAAGCTAAGCTTTGAAAAGATTCTTTACAAACACCTCTACTCTTTCGCTGGGTTCATTCGCTCGCGCGCAGTGAATTAGGGCGGCTGCAGCAAGAGCTTCCAGTTCTCCACTTATATTTTCTCGCATTATAGTTACTGAGTCGTACCCTTCTTGTGGATGATTTATAAGGAAATTAATACCGGTTACATAGGCGACAAAAGCAACTTCAACGTCAGGCATACCTTTAATTTTTTCTGCAATTTGTAATTGGTCGGGTTTGTCGTACCCAGCTAATTTAGCCATGTCTTCAAGATCTTGGGCAGTGACACGGATTTCTTCTTTTCTTGCGGGCCTACCTTTTCGTCTCATTGCGCAATTATAGGATATTTTTGGTTGTTGTCAATTATTGCAACCTGGAGTCAAAGTTCTTTTGCTAGATCTGGATAGATTTTCGTGAGAAATGGACAGTTCTTACAATCGTTGGTCTTTGGTTCATTCACCCAATATATTTCATCAGGAGTCAGGTGCCGGTTTATGCAAAGTGAGGCAGTGGCTAGATTGCACCAGACATATACTCTTCCTGTGGGCGGATCTTCTCCAAAAAGTTCAGCGTAAGGGAACTTGTCCTTTTCAAAAACGAGCTGGCTCATTTTATTGGAGCATGGGGCCGCGGTAGATTTTGGGGGCGTACCAGTCGGCGGGGGCGGTAGTAGTGGGGCCGGGAGTGTCTTTGAATTCGGCAACGGCTTCGGCAGTGCCCGGCGAGGTGGGAATGGAGCCGGCTGGGAAATCTGCAGCTGAAATGGGCGCTTGCCTGCGGGCGCCACTCTTCATAAGCCGGGCGGCAGTTTCGAAAGTGCCGGCAGAAATGGCGGGGTGGGTGAAATTCTGGGTAGCGCCTTCTAAGCCTATAAATAGATTGGTGGCGGCATCGGCAGAAAAAGGAAGACTTAAGGATTCTATAATATACGTCGTGACTTCGATTAATGAAGTGGCGGTAGGGTCATAGAATTGATGGGGGGTGTAGTTTTCGGCTGGGGGGCGGGTGGTAAGAGAGACCAGCTGGCGGTGGGATTGAAGAAGATCGCGACTATTTTCGTAAATTTGACCAAGATCCGAAAGACGATCGACTCCGACTAGAAAAATAGTATCGGCTTGGCTTGCTGGAATATATTTGAGTTTTTGATGATCAATAAGGGGAGCGTCGGGTTTGGGAGAGACTACCAGGCGCAGTTCCCCGGACTCGATGTGGTAACTGATCTTATCCACGTGCTCGGTCTGTTCGGGAAAGGAAATAATTAGATTCCTACCTCCAAAATGGGTGGAAACCGAGTCCACTCCAACCAGGCGGTTAAACTCGACCGTCATGGGGTCGGGGCAGCCGACGTGGGTGGATTTGCCAACTTCGTCGCAAATTAGTTTCAGGGCCAGAGCAGTGGCTACAGCGTCAAGGCTGGGATTTTGGGGAAGCAAAAAGGCCAGGGATTGGGAAGAGGTGAGCAGACTCTTTAGTTGGGTAGTATCGGGATCGGCCATGAAATTAAACCTCGACGGCAATTATAAGATCGCCGGGTTTAAAGTCAATATATGGGCTGAACACGGCACCGAATTCCAAGCCAGATTTTACAGTGATGACATTGGATTTTCCTGATTTTAAGGACTTTATTCGAGTTTCTCCGACTAGAATGTCGCCGCGCATTATCTTTATTTTATGGGACTTGTTAATGACTCCCTCGGTGCATTTACAGCCTGCAATCCGGTCGGTGTTAATTTTGAACTGGGCGATTATTTGGGCTCGTCCGAGTATGTTCTCCACCACCGGCTGGACTATAAGTTTATCGATTTGCTCCAATAGTTCGTAAATGATTTTGAAGGAGTAAATACTAACTTTTTCGACTTCGGCAAGCTTGGATACTGAGGCTGGAGCTTTGACATTGAAGCCGACCACAATGCCAGCCCCGGACTTGGCGGTGGAAATGTTGGTTTCAGTGATATCGCCGGTACCAGAAGATAAGACAGTTACTGTTGGGGGGAGAGCATTTAATATAGCCTCTAAAGAGCCGGCGACATCGGCACGAAGAATGATATTGAGCCCGGAGGATTCTGTAACTCCCCCTGCATCCCCTCTTGATTCAAGAGGGGGAACTTTAGTGGGAAACATTGGGGCTGCACTAATCAGTGACCCTACAACAGGTACTGTGTTTAGACCTAATATTTCAACCGGGGTTGAGGGGGGAGCTTGTTTAATATTTTGACCATCTGAGTCAATTAGAGCCCGGGCTTTACCGATGACTTGGGCCTGATAAATTGCCGAACCTACCCGTAAAGTACCATTTTTCACGATAACCGTGGCTAGCGGGCCTTTTTGAGAATCCAGACGTGATTCCAAAACTACCGCCGTTGCTGGAAGATCGGGATCGGATTGAGGGGGGTGAAGAGAAACAAGCAATTCAAGCATTTCAAGCAATTCAGGCAAGCCCTGGCCAGTTTTGGCTGAAATTGAAACCGCAGGAATTTTGCCACCAAAGTCTTCTACTATTACATTGGCTTCAGTTAATTGAGTCTTTACTTTATCGGGATTTGAGTCGGGCAAATCTGATTTGTTTAGAACCACGACGAAGGGAATGCCGGCTGCTTTTATAAACTCTATTGACTCTCTCGTCTGGGGCATAACACCATCGACCGCTGAAATTACGAGAATGGCAATATCGGCAATTTCACTGCCCCGGGAACGCATAGCTGTAAAGGCCGCGTGACCGGGAGTGTCGATAAAAGTCATTAGCTTTAAGCTTTCAGTCTTTAGCTGGAAGGAGCGGATAGCTTGAGTGATGCCTCCGGTTTCACGGGCGGCAATGCTGGATTTTCGCAAGTAATCCAACAGAGTGGTCTTGCCATGATCGACATGGCCTAAAATTACTACGATGGGAGGACGAGGGATTTGCATAAATTATTCTAATTGTTCTAATTAACCTGATTTCTAAACAAGCTCCAGTTGTCATTGTGGCTTGTCGTCATTTGTGACGGTGTTTTCTTTCTTTTCCGAGGTGCCTTTTTCTTGGAGAATGGCTTTGCCGTCGCCTTTGATGTCGATATGAAGCCCAGTAAGTTTCCCGGCTAATTTGGCGTTCTGACCCTCACGACCAATGGCCAGGGACAATTGATCTTCTGGGGCGGTAACTAAAGCGACTTGGTTTTTCAAGTCGACTTTGACACCCAGACCGGTAGCGGGAGAAAGAGCTGAGGCAACAAACTTTTCGATGTCTTCATTGAACTGGATGATGTCGATTTTCTCGCCATTTAGTTCGCCGATAACCGCCTGAACCCGGACACCCTTTTGGCCGACGCAGGAACCGACAGGATCCACGCCGGATTGGTGGGAGTAAACGGCAATCTTAGTACGAGAGCCGGGGTCGCGGGCTATGGCTTTGACCTCCACGGCACCGGAGTTGACCTCCGGAACTTCGCGGCGAAAGAGTTCTTTTATAAGTCCCGTGTCGGTTCTGGAGACGACTACCTCCCGACCCCGGGCAGTCTCACGAATCGATAGTAAAAGGAAGGTGAGGCGTTGGTTGAGGTGATAATTTTCGGAGTGCACTTGTTCGGAGGGGGGGAGCACAGCTTCGGATTTACCAATGTCCACCATTATTTCGTTACCCACGAAGCGGATAATCATGCCGCTTACCAGTGTGCCCAGGCGCTTCTCGTATTCGGCGACGATAGTGGATTTCTCAGCCTCACGGATTTTTTGGATAATGACTTGTTTGGCAGTTTGGGCGGCAATACGGCCAAACCCTGGCGGGGTAACGTCAGAACGGGGAGAACCCGCAACTGGCTTGACTTTACTGATTCCGTCTTCTTCGTATAACTCTCCGGCGACTTCGAAAATGCGGGCTTCGCCGGTACCAGGGTCCAGTTCCACATCGTAGACGTGGTCTTCTTGGTATATTTCGGGGTGGTCTTTTTTGAAAGCGGCGACAATTGATTGCCTGATGGCATCAAGAATTATTTGGGGGTCCAGATTTCTTTCATGGGCCACCTGATTTAGAGCTGAGGCAAACTCGGATCTGGCGGTGATATTTGATCTGGACATAATTGGCCGCAATAAAAAAGTGGGCCTTAACTCCCACCTTAGAATACTTAACCCGGGTTTATTATATCAGCTTCTTCCGAATTCTTCCAGTAATTGTCTTTGTCTTCTGGATAAATTTTCGGGGAGTTTGATGAGGAGGCGGATATAGAAATCGCCGTGATCGCCTGAGCGAAGAGAGTGCAGTCTGGGTGCGCCACGGCCTGCTAGCCGGACGGTGGTCCCTGGTTGGGTACCTGGACGGATTTTGAGTTTTAAATCTCCGTCTAGCGTCGGAACTTCGGTCTCCCCCCCTAATATGGCCTGGGTGAAGGGGATGGGATGGTCTAGATAAAGGTCGTCGCTGTCACGCTTGAACTTGGCGTGAGTTTCAACTTCAAATGTGACGTCAAAATCGGAAAAACGGAGGTGGGTGCCGGTATCGGCACCGGGGGGGATTTTTATGGTGTGTTTCTTGCCATCTATAGTCACTTCCTCGGTACCGCCTTTGATGGCGGTTAAAAACGGAATACGCAAGGAGTAGTGGGGTTTGGCAGGCCCGCGACGGCCAGAAAAGCCGGTGCCACCGAAAAACTGTTCGAATATCTCGAAGGGATCGGAAAAACCTCCAAAGTCGAAGTCGCCAAAGGGATTGGCACTGCCACCTCCGCCAGAATAATAATAGGTAAAGGGGCCTTGCTTGTATCCGCCTTGACCGCCAAATCCACTAGCTGCGGCCGGGTCAAAGGCGGCATGGCCAAATTGATCGTATGTGGCTTTTTTCTTGGAATCGGAAAGAACTTGGTAGGCTTCGTTGATTTCTTTAAATTTGGTTTCGGCTTCCGGGGATTTATTTTTGTCCGGGTGCCACTCGAGGGCAAGCTTGCGGTAGGCTGATTTGAGTTCGGCAGCTGAGGCGGTCTTGGAAACGCCTAAAATATCGTAATAGTCTCTCTTGGTGGCCATGGCTGGTTATCAATTCTACCCCCGGAGTGCTAAGTTGACAATTGGAAATGACAAATCACTTTTAAATTATTATCCTGTAGTAGTTGGTTGAACCGATTTTCAGAGGGATAGAAAGAGCGTTTTTGATTGACCAAATAAGAAAAGTTGATAGACAAATGGGTTTCCATCAGGGGGCGGCAAATACTTTTGGTATAGCTGCTTCAAAAGAAGGCGTAGGGGGTTGGCCTAAAGTTTACTTCGGGAACGAGAGGAGAGCTCTTGGTCGGGACATCAAAAAAGAGGGGGGGGAGCTGGGCCGGCTTTTGAATTCACAGGCATTAAGACTTCGGGCTATGGAAGCTGTGATGGTATGGTCGGCAGTGGCAGGATTGGCAATTGGAATGTTGAAATAGAGCTGCGGGAGATATTAAAATTACTTCCTACTTCGACAAAAATTTTGAGAAGATGGGGTTTGAGGTGTTATAATTTCGGCTATGTCTGCATTTGAATGGCGAGGGCGGCAATAAAACAAAAGAATGAGTTTCGGGAGAGAGCACAAAATGCTGAAAGGAAGGAGTGGAATCTGGTAGTATTGGGGGGCACGATAAGCGGTGTTTTCGCTGGAGCTGCTGTGTATCTGGCTAGTACGCATATTTTCGGGTGGTGGTAATCAAGTGAGGGGTTTGATACAATCGAGAGGAGCCGGATGGCTTTATTTTTATGGCGGCGGGAGATATTAAGACTACAAATCGGGATGTGCCGTTGGATCGGGTGCGGAATATTGGGATAATTGCCCATATCGATGCGGGGAAGACGACCACCACGGAGCGGATTTTATTTTATACCGGAAAGAGCTACAAAATCGGAGATATCGATGAGGGTGACACCCAAATGGATTGGATGGCGCAGGAAAGGGAGCGGGGAATTACGATCGTTTCGGCGGCAACGACGACATTCTGGACTGTGACCGACCCCAATTCCCCGGTGGGCAACGAATCGTTTAGGGTAAATATTATTGACACACCGGGACACGTGGACTTTACGGCGGAAGTAGAACGATCTTTGCGGGTATTGGACGGTGCGGTGACAGTACTAGATGCAGAGGAGACGGTGCAGTCACAAACTGAAACGGTATGGCGACAAGCTGATAAATACAAGGTTCCGCGGATTATTTTTGTGAATAAAAACGACAAACTGGGAGCCAATTTTGAGGGAACAGTTAAGGCTATTATCGAAAGACTAGGAGCAAACCCTGCAGTGATGGCATATCCTATTGGGGCTGAACAATCATTTCGCGGAGTAGTATTACTATTGGAAAAGAAGGCTTTGATTTGGCAGGGAGACGAGACGGGGGCAAAATTTACTGAAGAAGAAATACCGACTGACATGGCTGAAGTGGTAGAAAAGTGGCGGGCAAAACTAATTGAGCAGATTTGTGAAACGGATGACACTCTTTTAGAAAAATTTCTGGCGGGCGAAGAGCCGACCGTACCAGAGTTGAAAGCGGCAATGCGCCGGGCGGTAATTGCTTATAAATTGGTACCGGTCTATGCGGGCGCGTCATTACGCAACAAAGGAGTGCAGCCGATGCTGGATGCTATCGTAGAATACCTGCCCTCGCCTGTGGACATAGACCACGTCAAAGGAGTGGCGCCAACAACGGGTGAGACAGTTTTTCGAAAAACCGTGGTGGAGGAACCGTTTTCCGGGCTGGCTTTCAAAATCCAGACCGATCCGCATGTGGGAAGATTGACTTATGTGCGGATCTACTCCGGAAAACTTTCGGCCGGGCAGTCGGTGTGGAATGCTTCCAAGCAGAAAGAAGAGCGGATCTCCCGGATGCTTCTCATGCATGCTAACAAGCGAGAAGAAATTGATGCGGCTTATGCGGGGGAAATCGTGGCCTTGGTCGGACTGAAAGAGGCAACAACGGGAAACACCCTATCCGACCGGAGTCACCCGATAATATTGGAGTCGATAACATTTCCGGAGCCGGTAATCTCACTGGCCATCGAGCCCAAAACTAAATCCGACCAGGAAAAGATGGGGTATGCCCTAAACAAATTATCGGATGAAGATCCGACGTTTAAGATCAAGACCAATCACGAGACTGGGCAGACGATCATATCCGGAATGGGGGAACTGCATCTGGAGATTATCGTGGACCGGATGAAGCGGGAGTTTTCTGTGGAGGCGGATACTGGGGCGCCCCAGGTGGCATATAAAGAGACTATTAAAAAGATGGCCGAGGGAGAGGGAAAATATATCCGTCAGTCCGGTGGGCGGGGGCAATATGGACATTGTTATATCCGGATTGAACCACAAACCCGGGGAGTTGGATATGAATTTGTGGATGCGATTAAAAGCGGGGCGATTCCGAATGAATTTATTCCGGCTGTAGAAAAGGGTGTGCGTGAAGCGATGGAGAATGGTGTACTGGCTGGGTTTCCGACTGTAGACATGAAGGTGACTTTGTACGATGGGACTTATCACGACGTCGATTCCTCGGAAATGGCGTTTAAGATTGCCGGGTCGATGGCATTCCAGCATACGGCCAAAATAGCCGACCCAGTTTTGATTGAGCCGGTAATGAAGGTGGAAGTATCCACCCCAAACCAGTTCATGGGAGACGTGATTGGGGACTTGTCCTCAAAAAGGGCCCAGATATTGGGAACGGACAAGCGGGGGCATCTGACGATTATTAATGCCTATGTCCCCTTGGCCGAATTGTCCGGGTACGCGACGAAGTTACGGTCGCTGACCCAAGGGCGGGCGTCATATTATATGGAGCCGTCGCATTACGAAGAAGTGCCGCGAAACATTGCTGAGGGAATAATCGCCAAATCTGGTAAAATGGCTGCAAATGGCTGACTTGGTTAAAAAAAGGTTGACTCGGGGGACGGAGAAAAAATTGGTGGGGGTGTGCTCTGGTATTGGAGATTATTTGGGAGTTGATCCGGTGCTCGTTAGATTGGCATGGGTACTGATAACTGTGTTTACGGGAATATTTCCAGGGCTGATTGCCTACATACTGGCCGCTTGGGTGATGCCGGAAAAGAAGTAGAGGACTAGGGCAGGTCAGTAAGAAAGACGTGAACCGCGGCTCCGGTAACAAGGGAGACACCTGGAACAGCGTAGTTGTCACCTCTGGCTTTCCAGAGTTCGAGTTGATCAGGGGTAATGTTGTGTAATCGGACTTCTTCTCCAGTTTTAATTATGATGACTGCGTGTTTTTCGGGAGGTAAAGCGGGAGAGCCGGCGCCACAACCAAAGCCTGGTCCTTCAATTCGAGACATCGGGGCCAAAAAAAAGAGCCGGGTGGCTCTTTGAAATAAAATAATTTGTCCAGGTAGTCATGAATGGCTCCTGGGAGTAAAGTATATCACATGAAGTGGAGCGATAGGTTTTGGGTGACAATGCTCGTTCTTCTGCCTTTAATCGGAGTGTATCGGATAGGATATTATTTTTGGTACCACAAGCAGGTAATTGTAAAACCCTTAGAAGGAGAGTGGAAAAACTATGGGAAATGTAAGAGGGATAGCGAGTGTGCAAAAACCGCTAACCCTAATTGCAGCGGGTGCGGGTGCGGGGTGTATATAAATCGAGAATCTTTAGGAAATTATATGGATCAACTTAAGAAACAGTGTCAGGGAGAGTCGGGGCAGGTGTGTTTCGGGGCAGTATGCCCACAAACCAATGCGGCGTGTATTGAGGGATATTGCGTGGGGAAGAGAATTGAGTCCCAGTAATTGACCCTTGCAAAGGGAAGCTGGGATGCGATAGAATCGTTACCGCATCATATGGCGACATTTCAAAGAACCAAACCGCACGTCAACATCGGAACTATTGGTCATGTGGACCATGGGAAGACGACTTTAACTTCGGCTATCACCATGGTTTTGGCCAAAAAGGGGATGGCGACTGCCAAAAAGTACGAGGACATTGATTCGGCACCGGAAGAAAGAGCCCGAGGAGTGACGATTAATTTATCCCACCAGGAGTATGAGACGGAGAAGAGGCACTATGCCCACATCGATGCGCCGGGTCACGCCGACTACATCAAGAACATGATTACCGGAGCTGCCCAAATGGACGGGGCGATTTTGGTAGTATCTGCCGCGGATGGGCCTATGCCCCAGACCCGAGAGCATATTCTTTTGGCCAAGCAGGTGAATGTGCCGGCGATCGTAGTGTTTTTGAACAAATGCGATATGGTGGATGACGAGTCACTTTTGGATCTGGTCGAGATGGAAGTTAGGGAGCTACTGACTAAATACGGCTACAAGGGGGACGAAGTGCCCATAATCCGGGGATCGGCACTAAAGGCTACTGAGGGGGATGCCAAGTATGAAGAGAAAATAATTGAACTGATGAAGGCGGTCGATGAACACGTGCCAACTCCCGTACGGGAACTGGACAAGCCGTTTTTGATGCCGATTGAAGACGTGTTTTCTATTAAAGGCCGGGGGACGGTGGTAACCGGCCGGATTGAGCGGGGCGTGGTCAAGCTAAACGAGACTATTGAAATTGTAGGAATTAAGGCTACTAAGTCGACGGTTGTAACCGGGGTAGAGATGTTTAGAAAGCAACTTGATGAGGGTCAGGCGGGAGACAATGTGGGAGTCTTGCTGCGCGGAATTGAAAAGGACGACGTGGAAAGAGGGCAAGTGCTAGCTAAGCCGGGGAGCATTACCCCGCACACCGAGTTTGAAGCCGAAGTGTACATCTTGAAGAAGGAAGAGGGTGGACGGCACACTTCTTTCTTCACTGGGTATAGGCCGCAGTTTTACATCCGGACAACGGATGTGACGGGCGAGGTGACCCTCGCTTCTGGCGTCGAGATGGTCATGCCCGGAGATAACGCCAAGATGAAAGTGAAGTTGATCGTGCCAGTCGCTATTGAAGAGGGATTGAGGTTTGCTATTCGCGAGGGCGGTAAAACCGTGGGTGCGGGAGTAGTGACCAAAATTATTAGTTAGTGCGTTGCTCTTTTATATGGCAAAGGGAAGACTGAGAGTCAGACTGAAGTCTTTTGACCACCGGGTCATAGATGAGGCGGTAGCCAAGATATTGGATGCCGCGATTTCCACAGGGGCAAAAGTTGTAGGCCCAATCCCCTTGCCAACAGATAGAAAACTGATGGCGGTAAATACCTCTCCGCATACGGATAAAGACGCTCGGGAACATTTTGAGATGTTGGTGCACAAGCGGTTGATTGACGTGGTCGACCCGACGCCGAAGACCATCGAAGCTCTTTCTAATCTGGATCTGCCAGCCGGAGTGGATATTGAAGTGAAGATGTAGAATAAGATTATGCCGGAATACGATGTGGTTGTAACTACGAATGGTAACTACGCAAAGGCCACTCTTGACGGTTTTGTTCTAACCGCTGCGGTCATAGACGGTGGAGTTGTAAAGAGGTTTTGGTTTGACGGAGCAACACTGAGGATGGAAACGCCTGATATTTCTCATGAGGTAGCGAAGGCTTTGATGTTGGGATTAAGACTTAATTCCCGAGTCACTAAAGTGGAACTCGAACCTAAAAGGGTTTGATGGTTGGAAACTTTCGGGGAAATCTGGTATACTGGGTTCACTGTGGGCAGAGAGAATTGCCAGACTATTGCTCCGGTACCGTAAGGTTGGCTAGGTAAGTTTTTATATAGCGCCGACGGGCGCTTTTTTTGACCGAAAACATAAATGAACACCATATTTGCCAAAAAAATTGGAATGACTGGAAAATATACCCCTGACCGGGCGAGGGTGGGAGTAACAACGTTACGGGTATTTCCAACTACGGTTGTGGGGTTAAGAACTAAGGACAAACATGGTTATGAGGCGGTGGTGGTCAAGTCACAAGTCACAAGTCACAAGTCACAGCTGCGGGAAATAAGGACCGGGGAGAAAATGGAGCCGGGGACGGAGATAAAATTGGAGGAGGTCTTAAAAGTCGGGGACGTGGTAAGAGTGGCTGGGATAAGCAAGGGAAAGGGATTTGCGGGAGTGGTAAAGAGGCACGGGTTTGCCGGGGGTCCCAGAACCCATGGACAATCTGACCGGGAGCGGGCGCCGGGATCGAGTGGGTCGACCACCACTCCGGGGAGAGTTTACAAAGGAAAGAGACGGGCGGGAAGAATGGGAAATGAAAGAATAAGCGTAAAGGGTCTTAAGGTTTTGGAAGTTGACACACAGAATAACTTGTTGACAATTATTGGGTCAGTGCCGGGAAGCCGCGGGGGGCAATTGGAGGTAAGCCGGATATGATTAGCGCAGGAAGTATTAATTGGAAAGGAGAAGCCGGGGAAAAGATCACTTTACCCAAGGCTGTGTTTGAAGCGAAGGTCTCTCCTACTCTTTTGGCCCAAGCTCAGAGAGTGTACTTGGCAAACCAGAGGAAAGCTAGGGCCCGGACTAAAACCCGGGGGGAAGTGGAGGGATCGACCCGCAAAATCTACAGACAAAAAGGTACTGGGGGAGCGAGGCATGGCTCGATCAGAGCGCCAATTTTTGTAGGTGGAGGAATTTCCCACGGGCCGACGGGAGGACAAAATTATATACTGAAAATGCCGCGAAAAATGGGGTCGACGGCGCTTCTGGGGGCATTGGCTGATCGAGCGGCTTCTAAAAGAATAGTCGTCGTGACTGGCCTGAAGCTGCCGGAAAAAACCAAGGCGGCATCTTCGATGTGGAAGAAGGCAAAATTGGAAAAAGGGGCCCTTTTGGTAATATCCGACAAAGAGATGGCGGGGAGGAAGAGTTTTAGAAATTTGAAAGATGTGGAGGTAGCGCTGGCTTCTAGTTTAAACCCGTACGAGGTGCTTGGTTGTAAGCAATTAGTTATTTCTCAGGCTGCGATTGAGGCTCTTTCTAAAAGATATGTTAATTAGGCCAATTATTACGGAAAAATCTCTGAGAGAAGCGGGTTTAAAACGGTATGCTTTCCGGGTAGCTAAGGATGCTTCTAAGCCTAAAATAGGGAAGGCTGTGGAAAAAATGTTTGGAGTAAAAGTACTTTCGGTACGAACAATGACCATGCCCGGAAAAGCTTACCGGACGGGTAAAAAGTGGAAACTGGGCCGTAGGGAAGACTGGAAAAAGGCTGTGGTAGCAATTAAACCGGATCAAAAAATTGATTTATTTGAAGTCGGGTCCCAAAAGGACAAATAACATATGGAAAAAAAACTAAGGCGGGTAATACCCAAACAATCAGGGCGAGGAGCTACTGGGCAAATAACTACCAGACACCAAGGAGGGCGGGAAAAGAGATTTTTCAGAGTGATCGACTGGAAACGAGAGAAAAGGGATATGCCGGCCGTGGTAGAAGGGATTGAATATGATCCCAATCGGTCAGCTGATATAGCCTTGATCCTATATCCGGATGGAGAGAGAAGATATATTTTGGCACCAGACGGACTTAAGACTGGTCAATTGGTATCTAGTGGAGAAGCAGCACCACTGACATCTGGAAACGCATTGCCCCTGCGGGCGATACCAGTGGGAACACCGATTCATGCCGTAGAAATCCACCCAGGTAAAGGGGCCCAAATAGTGAGAGGTGCGGGGACTGCGGCGACTATTGTAGGCTTTGAAGATGCCTTCGCTTTGGTAAGATTGCCCTCCGGGGAAGTCCGGAGGTTTGCGACCGAGGCCTTGGCCACAATCGGTCAAGTGGGAAACACCGAGTGGAAAAACACGGTTTGGGGCAAAGCCGGGAGGAGACGCCATTTGGGAATAAGGCCCACGGTTCGAGGAACGGCCCAAAATCCAAGAAGCCATCCCCACGGTGGCGGGGAAGGCCGATCTGGCGAGGGAATGCATCCCAAAACGCCGTGGGGCAAGCCCGCGCGGGGCAAAAGAACCCGGAATAAATTTAAGTATTCTAATTATTTAGTCGCCCAAAGGAGAAAGTGATATGGCCAGATCAAACAAAAAAGGACCATATATAGACCTAAAATTAATGAAGAAGGTGCAAAAACTCAAGGAGTCAGGCACTAGTACGGCTATTAAAACGTGGGCTAGGGGGAGTCAGATTCCGCCCGAGTTTGTAGGACTAACTTTTTCTATTCACACCGGAAACAAATTCGTAGATGTATTTATCACCGAAAGCATGGTAGGGCACCGGTTGGGAGAGTTTGCCCCAACGAGAGTGTTCCGCGGCCATGGAGCTATTGTTAAGAGAACAATGGAAAAGACATAAAAATGACAAATCAAAAATCAAAAATCAAAAATCAAAAGACAGTGGTGGCGAGGGCGAGTTTTGTGAGAAATGCGCCTCGGAAATTGAGGTTGGTAGCTGATGCGGTGCGAGGACTGTCGCCGCTGTCTGCAATAGAAGCTCTAAAACACTTACCACAACGGGGGGCGAGGCCTGTGAGGCTGGTGCTGGAGCAGGCGATGGGTAATGCCAAAAACAACGCTGGGTTTTCCCCGGATCGACTGCTTATTGATACTATCCAGGTTATGGGGGGGCCAAGGGTCGCAAAAAAAAGCGATGTTCATGCTCGAGGGGCGAGATTTGGCAGGGGGACAAGAGTAAAAAGGTTATCTCATGTTTTAGTTCGATTAAAGGAGGTATAAAAATGGGACAAAAAGTAAACCCTATTAGCTTTCGAATTCCCCTGGCACCATCGACTGCTTGGGTTTCCCGCTGGTTTACCACTAATCATAAACGCTATGCGGACTATTTGGCTACGGATGTAAAGTTGCGTCTGGCGGTAATGGAAAAGCTAGTCTCTGCCGGGGTAACCAGAGTGGAGATTGAACGGTCACTAAAAAGCATGAGGATTGTGGTGTATGTGACGCGGCCGGGGATTGTTATCGGACGGGGAGGATCGGGCTTAGAGGAGCTAAAAAAGTTTATTTATGCGCACTTGGGCCACACAGCTTCTGGAAAGACCGCGCCCAAAATAGACCTGCAGGTAGAAGAGGTGAAAAACCCCGATTTATCAGCCTGGTTGGTAGCCACTAGAATTGCTGAACAGCTAGTAAAAAGGATGCCGCCAAGAAGAGTCGTTAACAGGGCGATGGAGAGAACTATCCAATCGGGAGCCCGGGGAGTGAAGGTGTTACTGTCTGGGCGGATAAACGGAGCGGAAATTGCGCGGCGTGAGCCTTATAAATCCGGATCCGTACCATTGCAGACCTTGAGGGCAAATATTGATTACGCCCAAGTACCGGCTTTAACCAGGTCGGGGTACGTGGGGGTTAAAGTGTGGATATGTAAGGGGGAAAATGTTACAACCTAAAAAACAAAAATACCGGAAACAATTTAGAGGACAGATGCCGGGCCTGGCTTGGAGGGGGTCGGAGGTGGCGTTTGGAGAGTTTGGGCTGCAATCGATGCAGCGGGGTTGGTTGTCTGCCCGACAAATAGAAGCGGCCAGAAAGGCCATTACTCACCATGTGCAAAGAGGAGGTAAGGTGTGGATCAAGGTATTTCCGGATAAACCTGTGACCAAAAAGGCCCTGGGAACGAGGATGGGTTCGGGGAAGGGAGATATTCACGAATATGTGGCTGTAATCCGCCCGGGGAGAATTATTTTTGAGATTGCCGGAGTCCCGGAAGATATTGCCAAAACCGCTTTTTTACGAGCGGCGGCTAAATTACCGTTTGATGTGAAGATTATTTCGAAAAGATAAAACCATGGCCAAGAAAAAACAAGAAGTGATAAAGATTACCGATATGACGGGCACGGAGTTGGCCGCCCGGGCAAAAGAGCTAAGACGAGAAGTGGCCAAAACTAGAATGGAAATCGCTGCTAAAAAGCAAAGGAATACCAGGAAAGCATTTAACTTGCGGCGTGAATTGGCCCGGACACTGACAGTGTTAAATATCAAGTTAATGCGATAAAATAGCCAATACTTATGAAAACTTTAAGCGGATTAGTTGTTTCAGACAAAATGCAAAATACCGTAGTGGTGGCTGTCGCTAAGTGGATGAAACACCCCAAATACGACAAACGGACAAAGAAAACCAGGAAGTACCACGCCCGGAATGAGACCGGAGCCAAAGTGGGGGACACTGTCACTATAGTTGAGGTGAAACCTGTGGCTAAGACAGTATTTTTTAAAGTGGTGGGAGTAGAAAGCGGGGGTAAGAAATAATATGTTACAACTGCGAAGTATCTTAAAACTCGCCGACAACTGTGGCGCTCGAAAATTGCGCCTGATTCACATCGTGGGTGGATCGAAGCGCAAATGGGCATACTTGGGAGACACCGTCACGGCGGTTGTGGATCGAGCCGACCCCATGGGAGTAGTAAAAGACTCGGAAATAGTGAAGGCGGTAATAGTGCGCACCCGAAGGGGAGGAAGGCGTCGGGACGGAAGTTTTATAAGATTTGATGACAACGCGGCTGTTGTTATCGACCCCAAAACGGGGGAGCCCAGGGGGACGCGAATTTTCGGGCCGGTGGCTCGGGAAGTGAAAGACAGAGGATTTAATAAAATTGCCTCATTGGCAGCAGAGGTACTATGAAAAAGCCGAAACTAAAAATAAAGAAGGGGGATCTGGTTGTGGTTGGAGTGGGGAAGGATCGGGGTAAGCAAGGGAAAGTTGAGAAGGTCTTTCCAAAAGACGGCATGCTACTGGTGACAGGAGTTAACCAGTACAAGAAGCACCGCAAGTCACAAGGAGAAGGGCGGCCGGGGGAAATTGCCACGTTGACCAGGCCTATCCTTACATCTAGGGTTGCGTTGATTTGTCCGAAGTGTAAACAACCTACTCGAGTGGGATATAGATATCAGGACGCCAAAAAAATTAGGGTATGTAGGAAGTGCGGAGGGGATATATGAATTTAACCCAGCAATTAATGGGTGAGTTTGGGATAAAAAACCAAATGGCGGTACCCAAAATAACCCGGATAGTTGTGAATATCGGGCTTAAAGAGGCGGCAAATGATAAGGGGGTCTTGGATAAGGCTTCTGAACAGCTGGGTGTAATTACCGGCCAAAAACCCAAGGTTACCCGAGCCAGAATGTCGATTGCTAATTTTAAGCTGCGCCAGGGGGCACCGGTGGGCTTGACCGTGACACTAAGAAATCGGCGGATGAATGACTTTATAACCAGATTGTTTAGAGTCGCGTTACCCCGAGTGAGAGATTTTCATGGGGTGTCAACAACGGCATTTGATAAAACGGGAAATTATACTTTGGGACTTTCCGAACAGATCGTTTTCCCTGAGATAGATTATTCAAAAATTGATAAAGTGAGGGGCTTAGAAATTACGTTCGTAATTAAAAACGGCAATGGTACAATCTCGAGGCGGATGCTGGAGTTAATGGGGATGCCATTTAAGAAAGAGCAGGAGAGCAGGAGAGTATAAGTATGGCAAAAACATCAAAGATTGTTAAACAAGAAAAGGGCAGACTCAAATATCCGACTCAATACCGGAACCGGTGTCGGATATGCGGTCGGCCGCGGGGGTTTATGCGGATGTTTGGAGTATGCAGGTTGTGCTTTCGAGAATTAGCTAGTCGGGGAGAGTTACCCGGAGTAAGGAAGGCATCATGGTAAACGACCATTTATCAGATTTGGTGACTAGGGTGCGCAACGGTTATCTGGCCGGGAAACTAGTAGTGGAGGCGCCACTGACCAAGACTTCGAAAGCGGTATTGGAGGTCTTGGTCAGTGAAGGGTTTTTGGAAAAAGTTGAGGTACAAGATGGGTCACTAATAATTACTTTGAAATATAAGAAGAAGACCCCGGTGGTGACCGGGATCAGACGGGTAAGCAAACCGGGGAAGCGGGTGTACGGAGGATTTCGGGAGTTGCCGCGGGTGCTGGGGGGCTTAGGTATAAATATACTGTCAACTCCTGCCGGAATAATATCGGAAAAGAAAGCCAGAAAGTTAAATGTGGGCGGGGAAATTATCGCCCAGGTATGGTAGAGGTTAAAAATTATGTCCAAAATTGCTAAAAAAGTAATTCCAGTGCCATCGGGGGTGGCGGTGTCTGTTTCCGACAGGACCGTCAGGGTGGTCGGACCTAAGGGGGAGTTGACAATGGGACTGCCGGCACAAGTCGAGGTGTTAGTAGAGGGAAATATCATTAATACAACCTATGACGAGGGTGCTAGTCATTTGGCAGGCCTGACCAGGTCTACGATTGCCAACATGACTTATGGAGTAACGACTGGCTGGAGTAAGGTTTTGGAGCTATCCGGGACCGGGTATAGGGCGGCGGCTACAAATGAGCAGTTGACATTGAATTTGGGTTTTTCCCATCCGGTAATAATGGTTGCCCCCGGAGGAATCGCTTTTGAAGTTAAAGAAAACAAGATTACGGTTTTGGGGGCAGACAAAATCCTGGTAGGAGGGGTGGCGGCCAAAATCAGAAATCTGCGCCCGGCCGACCCATATAAGGCCAAGGGGTTAAAATATGAGGGTGAAGTTATTGTACGCAAGGCTGGCAAAGCCGCCAAAGCAGCGGCCGGGGCTACCAAATAATCCAAAATGATCAAACGCTATAAAAATAAATCCCAGAGAAGAGCAGTAAGAACCAGGTTTAAAGTCCGGGGAACGGGGAAGTATCGGCTCACGGTGTTTAGGTCCAATAAGTATATCTATGCCCAAGTGGTAGACTTAGCACGAGGAGATACTCTGGTCGGAGTGAGTGGAAAAAGTCCTTCTGAAGTGGGAGAAAAAATTGCCAAAAAAGCTCTGAAATCGGGAATTGGCTCAATCGCTTTCGACCGGGGCAGTTATCGTTATCACGGCCAGGTAAAACAGCTGGCTGAAGCTGCAAGGGTGGCCGGATTAAAATTTTAATTTGATATGAGACCCAGCTTTCATCAATCCAGAAACCGTCTACCACAAGAACCGCGCGAGTTCGAGGAGAAAGTGGTGCAGGTTAACCGGGTAAGTAAAAAGACTAAAGGTGGAAATAGAATCGGATTTTCGGCGCTGGTCGTGGTGGGAAATAAAAAGGGGAAAGTGGGGGTGGGTCTTGGAAAAGCGGCCGATGTAGCTACCGCGGTACGTAAAGCCAACACTTACGCTGGACGCCACTTGATTGACGTGCCGATGAAAGGGACGACAATCCCTCACGAAGTCCACATAAAATTGGGTGCGGCAAGATTACTGATAAAACCTGCTCCCGAAGGAAGCGGAGTTATTGCGGGAGGAGCCGTACGAGCTGTGGCAGAAGCGGTGGGGATTAAAGATATAGTGGGCAAAATTTTGGGGACCAATAACAAGGCCAGCAACGTGTATGCGACGTTTGAAGCCTTTAAGAGGCTGAGATTAATAGAAAAATGAACCTATCAGATTTACCAAAAATAGTCGCTAGATCCAAAAAAAGGGTGGGGAGGGGTATTGGATCCGGGAAAGGAGGACATACTGCCGGACGAGGAACAAAGGGACAGAAAGCCAGAGAAAAGATTGGTTTGACATTTGAAGGAACCAAGGTCAAGAAGTCGTTCGTTAAAAAAACTCCACTTTTACGCGGGAAGGGGAAATTCAGACCCGCTTTGGGGGGTCCAGTGATCATTAAATTGAAGGACTTGGCCGATTGGCCGGTAAAGACTGAGGTGACTGTGGAAAATCTAATTAAAAGGGGCCTGGTAAAATACGGGCCGGTCAAAATTTTAGGCGACGGGGAAATTAAAACAGCATTGGTTGTGAAAGTGGCGACTTCTAAACAAGCGGCAGAGAAGATAACTAAGGCAGGTGGTAAGATGGTTGAGCCATGAACAAGGTTTTTTCTTTTTGGCGACAGGTGTGGTCTTCTCCTGATTTGCGAAAAAAAATCCTATTTACTGGAGGCATTTTACTGGTATATCGATTGTTGGCTCACATTCCGGTGTCGGGGATCGACAGGACTGCTTTAAGACAACTATTTAGCGGTAACCAGCTGTTGGGTCTACTGGACATCTTCTCGGGCGGAACTCTGGCCAATTTTAGCGTAGCGGCACTGGGGTTGGGCCCGTATATCAACGCGTCGATTATTATCCAATTGTTATCAGTCGTTTACCCTAAACTGGAAGAATTGCAGAAAGAGGGGGAGTATGGCCGAGAACTGGTAAACCAATACACCAGGCTTTTGACTGTGCCGATTGCCATTTTACAGGGGGTGGGGATGTTCTTTTTGCTTCGCAACCAAAAAGTCATCGGAAGTGTTTCTCCGTTGGAGATGGTGGGGCTTTTGATTACCATTGCCGCGGGAACAATGTTGACCGTTTGGCTGGGAGAACTGATAACCGAGTATGGAGTGGGAAATGGAATTTCCCTTCTGATTTTTGCCGGAATTGCCGGCCGATTGCCGGTGATATTGACCCAGACGGCGGTAACATTGGAGACTATCAACGTGGCCAATTTGCTGGTGTTTGGGGCCCTGAGCCTGGCTGTTGTCGCGGCAGTAGTATTTATGAATGAAGCCTCGCGAAATGTGACGGTCCAGTATGCAAAGCGAATCCGGTCGGGCAAGGAGTACGGTGGGCAGACTACCCATCTCCCCCTACGGGTAAACCAGGCGGGGGTTATCCCGATAATTTTTGCCGTATCTTTAGTGTTATTGCCATCGATGGTGGGAGGTTTTTTGGAGCAAGTACCAAATCCGGCCATATCCGGAGCAGCCAGGTCCGTGGTGCAAATTATGAATCCCGCGGGGTGGGCGTACAGTATCGTGTATTTTGCCCTAGTAATCGGCTTTACTTATTTTTATACGGCGGTGGTGTTTAACCCGGAGAAAATTTCCGAGGACCTGAAAAAATACGGCGGATTTGTTCCGGGGATCAGGCCGGGGGTAGCGACTACGGCGTATTTGAACGGGATTTTGAACCGGATCACTCTCGCTGGGGCGGTATTTTTGGGCCTGATTGCCGTGCTGCCAAATATTATGCAGGCGATATTTAAAATTCCGACATTGTCAATCGGCGGGACGGGGATTCTGATCGTAGTATCGGTGGTACTTGAAACCACCAAGTCGCTACAATCGCAGCTGTTGGTGCGTAGTTATGATAGCCTGGGAAAACTATAGATTATGAACCTGGTTTTGCTGGGACCACAGGGGAGCGGAAAAGGGACGCAAGCTGAGTTACTGTCTCACAATTTGGGCTTGGCATATTTGGAGATGGGCCGGGTACTGCGAAGTGTAGCAAATTCGGACAATAAATATGCCGAGGTCGTGAAGAATACTTTGGACCGGGGTGAGTTGGTCCCCGATGAATATGTGAGGTTGATTGCCTGGGATTTTATTAACAAACACCAAGGTGGGGTGACGGGGTTTATTTTTGACGGATATCCCAGATCGCTGGCCCAATACGAGCACCTGGAAGACATGCTGCGCAAATTTGGAAAAAAAATAGACAGAGTCATCTTTTTGAAACTGTCGGAGGAGGAGACGATACGCCGCTTGTCTGCCAGAAGAATTTGTGAGAAGTGCGGGGAAATTTATAACTTGTTGACAAACCCCCCTCTAAATATGGATGTTTGCGATAAATGTGGTGGCAATCTAGTTTTTCGGGAGGATGATAAACCGGACTCAATAAAGAGACGGTTGCAGATATTTGGGGAGAGGACCAAGCCGGTTTGGGAAAAAGCCAAGAGTGAGGGCGTGGCTCTGGAAATAAATGGCGAGCAGCCTATAAAAGCCGTTCACGAAGAGATTGTGAACAAATTAACCCTTCGGCTGCGCTCGGGGCAAGCCCCCGATAACTAAATGGATAGATTCACGATAAAAATGGCTGAGGAAGTTAAAATTATGGCCCAGGGGGGGAAAATTCTGGCGGGGATTAGAGATAGGATCGCGGGGGCGGCAAAGCCGGGAATGACGACGGTCCAACTGGATAAACTGGCAGAAGATTCAATCGTGAAAGCCGGGGGTAAGGCTTCTTTTAAAATGGTGCCAGGGTATCACCACGCGACCTGTATCAATGTTAATGATGTGGTAGTACATGGAGTGCCGGGATCTTACAAGATTAAAGTCGGGGACAAAGTGGGAATTGACGTAGGACTTTTTTATAGGGGGTTTCACACAGATACGAGTACCACCGTCGTGGCGACAAATGAAGCTACAAATCCCAATACTATAAAATTTCTGGAGGTGGGAAAAAAGGCGCTATTGGAAGCGATACTCCAGGCTAGGCCGGGGAAAAGAATTGCCGATATATCAAGAGCCATGCAGGAGACGGTGGAGGGAGCGGGGTATTCGGCGGTACGGGCTCTGACCGGGCATGGAATAGGCCGGCACTTACACGAAGAACCGGCGATCCCCTGCTTTGTAATGGGCAAATATAACCACTCGCCCAAGATTGTGCCGGGAATGGTGCTGGCTATCGAAGTGATGTATAACGAGGGCACGTTCGAGGTGGTATACAAAAATGGGGACGGTTGGACAATAGGCACGGCTGATGGTAAAATGTCTGGGCTATTTGAGGAGACTGTGGCCGTTACCCGAGCGGGGCCGGTAATCTTAACTCGCACTTGATGAATAATTCCCAAGTCACATTTGTCGAGGGAGTAGTGGCCGAAAATTTGCCAAACGCCCTATTCAGGATAAAAACTGATGATGAACGAATGATATTGTGCCGTTTGTCGGGGAAGATGAGGACAAATTACATCAGATTGCTGCCCGGGGACAGGGTGAGGTGCGAGACACCAATACAGGACCCCAACCGGGGGAGGATAATCTTCAAATTTAGATGACCAATTAACTATATGAAAGTGCAAGCTTCCATCAAAATTCGATGCCGGAATTGCCGGATAGTTCGGCGCAAGGGAAATCTGTTTGTTATTTGCACCAATCCCAAGCACAAACAAAGACAAGGATAAGAGACAATGCCGAGAATTGCTGGAGTAGATATCCCCGAGAAAAAAAGAGTAGACGTCGCTTTGACGTATATTTACGGCATTGGCAGGACGAATGTAAAACCGATTTTAGAGAGAGCGCAAGTGAATCCGGCCAAACGAACGGCCGAGTTGACGTCTGAAGAATTATCCCGTTTGCAAAAATTGGTGGACGCTTTGAAAGTGGAGGGAGACTTACGAAAAGAGATAGGGCAAAATATTACTAGACTTAAAGAGACTGGGAGTTACAGAGGAATCCGGCACAGCAAGGGCTTGCCGGTCAGAGGACAGCGGACACGGACAAATGCCCGAACCAAAAGAGGGAAGAGAGTGACTATTGGAGCTTTGAAGAAGGAGGCCTTGGGCAAGGTAGAAGCGGCCAAGGCGGAAAAAGAAAAGAAGGAGGCGGCCAAATAAAATGAAGGGCAAAGTATTTATCACGGCAACTTTTAATAATACTTTGGTGACTATCACGGATATGTCTGGGAATACCGTAGCTTGGGGGTCGGCTGGAGCGGCGGGATTTAAGGGAGCCAGGAGAGCCACGCCGTTTGCGGCTACAACTGCCGTCGAGGTGGCGGCTAGAAAAGCCATGGGGGCCGGGATTAAAGAAGTGGAAGTATACCTAAAAGGCCCCGGGTCTGGGCGGGATGCGGCACTGCGCGCTTTAAAAGCGGTGGGGATGAAGATGAGCTTGATTGCGGATGTGACTCCCCTGCCCCATAACGGGCCCAGGCCGGAAAAAAGAAGGAGGGTTTAGTTCATTGTTACTTAGTTCATGGTTCATAGCATTTTGATTCCGGAAGAGTGGAGAGACTATGAGTTGGTGGATACAGGGGACGGAATGAAACTGGAGAGGTGGGGGCAGTATATGATGGCCAGGCCGGACCCGAGGATTATTTGGAGTAAAGGTGATCCTGAATTGTGGAAAAAAGCAGATGCAGTATTTGAAGGCGAAAATTGGAAATTCAGAAACGAGCCGCCTCAGGATTGGGTTGTTAGTTGGGAACGTTTGCGTTTTATGCTGCGTCCGACTGACTTTAAGCATACGGGGGTTTTCCCGGAACAAGCGGTCAATTGGCAATGGCTGCAACAGAAAAAAGCTACAAGGGTTTTAAATTTGTTTGCATATACCGGGGGGGCGACGATGGCTGCGGCACTGGCTGGGGCACACGTGACCCATGTGGATAGTTCGAAACCGGCGATGATGTGGGCGGGGGAAAACGCCAGATTGTCGAGAATTTCTAAAGATAAAATCCGGTGGATCCAAGAAGACGCTTTGAAATTTGTAAGCCGAGAAATCAGGCGAGGAGTGAAATATGACGGGATAATTATGGACCCGCCGAGATTTGGAAGAGGGCCGTCCGGAGAAGTGTGGAAATTGGAAGAAAAATTACCAGAATTGGTTAGGGCGGCTCACGAAATACTGTCCCCTACCCCGCAATTCTTCTTAATCAACGCCTATACGGCGGATTTATCTAGCATCGCTTTGGGGAACTTACTTTCGGATGTGATGGGGAAAGAAGTGGAGAGCGGAGAGTTGGGGTTGAAAGAAAGCTCTAAAGGGCGAGTCTTGCCCGCTGGAATTTTCGCCAGGTGGAAAAGCCTAACGCAAAAGATACCAAATTAGCCCCAAACAGACCGTGGAAAAAACAGCCAGGGTTCCTATTCTGTCGGCTTTTCCCCAGTCAATTGGTTTCCTACCGGCAGTTCTTTTTATTATTTCTTCTTGGATGTCGGGACGGATAGGGATAATCTCTATAACTTTAGTTTACCACTTCGCCTTTTGAAAAAGCTGAATCCAGAGTGGAGAGGTGAGCATTGCAATGACTCCAAGAAATGCAGCTCCCAAAATTGCTGCTTCAGCTATATTATCTCGCAACGAAAACTCTCTTACATTTTTAAACACTTGCTTCCAGAAATCTTTTTCGGCGCCCATGATTAATTTACCACTTCGCCTTCTTCGGGTTTCTTGGTGTCGGTTTTTTCTTCAGTGGGAGGCGTTTGGGTTTGGTCTTGCTGTTGGTACATGCTGGAACCTAGGGCTTGGAGGGAGTCCATGAGGTCTTTGGATTTGGCTTCCAAGTCTTCTTTGGTACCGGTTTCTAAGATATCTTTTAAGGCTTTAATTTTTTCTTGAACTGGGTTTTTTAGATTTTCGGGTGATTTATCTGCATCTTTGAGGGTTTTTTCGGCGGTGAAGATTAAACCATCAGCCTGATTTCTGGCCTCTATTTTGGCTTTTTTTTCAATATCCTCTGATGCGTGCACTTCAGCTTCCTGGCGCATGCGCTCTACTTCTTTTTCGTCCAAATTGGTGGAGTTGGTAATGGTAATGTGTTGAATTTTATTGGTAGCTTTGTCTTTGGCGGAAACTTTTAAAATACCGGATGCATCGATATCGAAAGTAACTTCGATTTGGGGGATACCGCGGGGGGCGGGAGGAATGCCGTCAAGGATAAAGCGGCCAAGGGTCTTGTTGTCCGTGGCCATAGGCCGCTCGCCCTGGAGGACATGGATTTCGACAGATGTTTGGGTGTCAGCTGCGGTCGAAAAAACCTGGGACTTGGAAGTGGGGATGGTGGTGTTTCTCTCGATGAGGGAAGTCATTACGCTACCTAGGGTTTCAAGGCCCAGGGTAAGCGGAGTAACGTCCAGCAAGACTACGTCTTTGACGTCTCCGGTTAATACCCCGCCCTGAATGGCGGCGCCGACGGCCACTACTTCGTCCGGATTAACGGAGCGGTTGGGCTCTTTGCCAAAGAAGGATTTGACGACCTCGATAACTTTTGGCATCCGGGTCATGCCGCCAACCAAAACTACTTCATCTATTTCTTTGATGTCTTTTTTGGCGTCTTTGAGGCAGGCCTTGACAGGAGTTATCGTCTTTTGAATGAGTTCATCGACAATCGTTTCGAGCTTGGACCTTGTAAGCTTGAGTGTGAGATGTAAGGGGTTGCCGTCTTTTTGGGTAATGTACGGCTGGTTGATTTCCACTTCGACTGAAGAAGAGAGTTCTATTTTGGCTTTTTCGGCGGCATCCCGAATGCGCTGGAGGGCATGGGAATCTTTTTTGAGATCTACTCCATGCTCGCTTTTAAACTCACCCACGATCCAGTCCATGATTTTTTGGTCGAAGTCGTCACCTCCCAAATGGGTGTCACCATTGGTGGCTTTGACTTCAAATACACCATCGCCCAGCTCTAAGATAGAAATATCAAAAGTACCACCACCCAAATCATAGACCGCCACGGTGTGGGAATTTTTCTTGTCCAGGCCGTAGGCCAGAGCTGCAGCCGTAGGTTCGTTTATTATTCGTTCAACTTTGAGACCGGCAATTTCCCCAGCTTGCTTGGTGGCCTGGCGTTGGGAATCGTCAAAATAAGCCGGGACGGTGATGACAGCCCGGTCTACAGAACCTCCCAAATAGGCTTCGGCGTGGGCTTTCATGGTTTGTAAAACTTTGGCGGAAATTTCCTGGGGGGTATAGACCTTGCCATCGACTTCGACGCAGGCCATGTTGTCTTTTCCGGAAACTATTTTGTAAGGCACCATATCCATGGTGCGTTTGACTTCGCTGTCTGTGAATTTGCGGCCCATTAGTCGTTTGATGGAATAAATGGTGTTTTTGGGATTTAGGATCATTTGGCGCTTGGCTACATCGCCAACCAGATTCTTGACGGGTTCTACAATCGAAGGAGTGACATTTCTGCCGGTATCGGCCGCAGTAATAACCTTGGGAGAGCCGCCTTCCATGACGGCCACACAAGAGTTGGTAGTACCTAAATCAATGCCGATTATTTTGCTCATATTTTTTTATAGACTTTCACCTTCGCTGGTCTTATAACTAAGCCATCAATTTTATAACCCTTTGCGACTAATTCTACAACAGAATTATCTGGTTCGCCGAGTATGGTCTCGATGCATTCGTGGATGGTGTGATCAAACGGCTCCCCAGGAGCTGTGATGATGGATTGGAGACTTTCGGAGGACAAAACATCCTGAAATTGTTTGACGGCCATTTGAATACCGGGATCGGAAGAATGGGCGGCGGCCAACTCCAAGACGTCTAAGGTGGGAATAAGTTTGGTAACGATATTGGCCGCCGCGAACTTGACGAATTCTTTTTTATCGGCCTCGACCCTTTTACTTAGGTTTTGATAATCAGCCAAAGCTCGCTTCCAATTCTCATTGAGAGTTTTTATTTCATCGGTTTTTTTGGTTTTCATAATTTACCAGCTGCTGGCGAGTTCGGTCATTAGACCGGAAAAATAACGCAGACAAGGGATGACATGGGGAAAGTTGAGGCGGCATGGGCCGACGACGGCTAACGACCCCCGGCGGGACCCGGAATCGTAATAAGTAAAAGCCATGCCCACCGGCTCAAAATACGGCCAGCCCAGTTCGGCGCCAAAGACAATATGAACAGGCTCGGGTCCATATGTTCGGCCAAAGAAGAGTTGGCGCAGACGTTGCTGTTGGTCAAGCATTGACAACACGGTGCGAGCAACGTCGATATCAAAAAACTCCGGCATGTCTAGGATATTGGCTACCCCGGAATAGTAGACGTCTCCTTGGTCGGTGGTAATTAAAGACAGGGCCTTGGTGCGGTCGGCCAAAGCGGCCGAGGTGTGGCGCAGGAGACGATCGTAATCCAGGCGAACGTCCCAGACTTGTTCTTTGGTAGCTACTTCTTCGGCCAAGGAAAGCTGTTTTTCCTGCATGAGATGGTCTACATAAAAGCGCAAGGCCTGGGGGGTGGGAATGCGGCCGGCAGAGGTGTGGGGTTGACGCAAAAAACCCATCTGAGTCAGCTCACCCATCTCGTTTCTAATGGTGGCCGGGGAGACGCCGAGGTTGTATTTCTTGTCCACCTGTTCGCTGGCTACCGGTTCGGCTGAGGTGATGTACTCGTCGATGATAGCTTTTAAAAGCTGGTTCTGGCGGGGGGTGAGATCCATGGACATAATATTAGCAGAATGATAATAGGAGTGCTAATAGTTGTCAAGAGGCTCCCCCGGGAAGTACAATCTGGCAAATGCAAAAAAAATCCGAAAACTGGTGGTCGATTGCGGGAGTGGTGGGGCTGGCATTGGCACTACCAATATTCTTGCGGGGAATTAATTATTTGCAAAGACTGTGGGTGGGAGCCGAAGGAAGACTGGCGGCAATTTCAGTAAGCACAGAAAGAGAGCTGGGGCCGATGCCGGCTCCCTGGAAAGCTATGGCCCAGGGCGGATTTGAGGTGAAGAATTTTCTGGATGGAAACGAGGAAAAAATAAAATCGCTGGGACCAGAACAAATCAGGATCGACCATATATACGACCAGTTTGGTGTAGTGACGAGACGGGAGGGAAAGTTGGAATTTGATTGGTCTAATCTCGACAGGACGGTCGATGGAATTTTGGCAGTTGGAGCCCAGCCGTTTTTGGTTTTATCTTATATGCCGGAAGCAATTGCTAAGGAACCCCCGAGCGGGGAAGACAAAACTTTGCAAGGCCCAGTAAATTGGGACGAGTGGGCAAATGTCGTTCAAAGGACGATTGAACACTATAGCGGTGAAAAGGGGTTGGGAAATGTGTACTACGAAGTGTGGAATGAACCGGACTTATTCGGGAAGTGGAGAATGGGAGGGAGAAAAGATTACCGCCTTCTATATGCCTACTCTGCTCGGGGAGCGGCTGCGGCCCGGGGAGTCAGACCGTTTAAACTGGGAGGACCTGCGACGACGGGTTTATATAAGAACTGGACAGATCAATTTTTGGAATATGTGTTGAAAAATAGATTGCGGTTAGACTTTTATTCTTGGCACAGGTATGAAAGAGGGGTGGAGAAATATACCGCCGATATTTCAAATATAGACGGCTGGTTGGACCGGCACCCTTATTTTTCTCAAGTAGAAAAAATTATCAGCGAGACGGCCTTGTCCAGCGAAAAAAATGGGGGGAATAACTCGAAAGTAGGGGCAGTTCAACTGATTGCTACGGCTCGAGAGCTTTTATACAAAGTAAGATATGGTTTCAATTTCTCTGTTGTGGGAGAGAGTTTTGGGATTTTGGGAACTCCACGGGAAAATGCCTTGAAAATGCTTTCACAATTGGGACAGGCTAGATTACCAGTGGATGGGGAAGGAACTTGGGTGAGAGCAATCGCTGCCAAAAACAGGGACGGGGTGCAGGTGGTAATAGTAAATTATGATCCCAAGGGAGAACATAGCGAGGTAGTGCCAGTGACTTTTTTGGGCTTGACCCCGGGAAAATATGTCATAAGGGAGATGTATTTGGGAGGAGTGGTGACGACACGGGAGATGGCCACCGATGCGGCCATGTGGCAAAAAGAAATACCGATGACACCTAATAGTGCGGTATTGTTGGAGTTGGAACCTAAACTTTGAGAATTGACAGGAAGGCCTCTTGGGGAATGTCAATCTTACCGAAACGGCGCATGCGAGCTTTACCTTTCTTTTGCTTTTTTAATAACTTGTCTTTTCTTGTCTGATCGCCGCCAGACATTTTGGCCAGGACATCTTTACGAAACGACTTGAGATCTGCGCGAGCTATAATATGGCCGCCAATGGCTGCCTGGATACTGATTTCAAATTGCTGACGGGGAATAATATTTTTGAGACGTTCCACCAGATCGCGGGCAATATATGGAGATTGGAATCTGGGGACAATTTGAGAAAAAGCATCGACGCGATCGCCGCCAATCAAAATATCCAGCTTTACTAGATCCCCGGCTTTGAACTCGGCTACTTGGTAGTCGATAGTTGCATAGCCGGCTGAAGCACTTTTAAGTTGGTCATAAAAACCACGAATGAGCTCGACTAACGGTAAATTGTAACTGAGGTGAACGAGTTTGCCTTTGTAGGACATATCGATAAGTTCTCCCCTGTGATTTTGACAAACTTGCATGACGGATCCCAGAAATTCCTGGGGTAAGAAAAGAGAAGCGTTGATGAACGGTTCGCGGATCTCTTTAATTGTTGAGGGGTCGGGTAGATCAGACGCCTTGGAAATAGTCTGTAGCTTATGGTTGGTAGTCGCTAGCTCGTAGGAGACGGATGGGGCGGCGGCAATCAGATTGAGGCCAAACTCGCGTTCGAGGCGCTCCTGAACTATATCCGCATGCAGTAGCCCCAACAGTCCCAAACGAAAGCCGTTACCCAGGGCTGGAGAAAACTCGGGGACATAAGTAAATGAGCTGTCCTGAAGGCGGAGTTTGGTTAGCGCGTCTCTAAAATTACTTATTTCGGCACCGTCGGTAGGATAAAAGCTGATAAACACGACGGGCTTTAGCGGTTGGTAACCAGGTAGTTGAGAGGAGGAGAAAGTATTGGAAAGTGTGTCGCCGATTTGGATTTGAGAGATGTCTTTAAGATTGGTGACCACATAGCCGACCTCGCCAGCGGATAATTTACCGGTAGGGGTTTTGGCGGGAGTGAAGACCCCGACTTCAATTGCCGAAACTAGGGTATTGGTAGCAAGCAAAAACAACTTCTCTCCTGTTTTTATTTCTCCATCCACAATTCTAACCCAAGCTATTACTCCAAGGTGGGAATCAAAATTCGAATTAAAGACAAGGGCGCGAGTGGTTTGCGGCTGAAACCCGGGAGCTGGGACTTTATTGATTATGGTCTCCAGAAGTTCGGGGATACCGGCGCCAGTTTTGGCGGAGACGAGAAGAATAGAATCAATGTCGAAATCTAAAATATCGTGCACTTGCTGTTTAGTCCCTTCGATATCGGCGGTTACTACGTCGATTTTGTTGATGACCGGGATAATCGTCAGGCTCAATTTCTTGGCCTGGTTGTAATGGGCCAGGGTTTGGGCTTGAACCCCTTGGGTGGCATCGACTAACAAAATCGCACCTTCACAAGCGGCTAGAGAACGGTTGACTTCATAAGAAAAGTCCACATGTCCCGGTGTGTCGATCAGGTTTAAGGTATAGGGTATATCGTATAACGTATAACGCATCCGTACCGGGGCGAGTTTGATAGTAATCCCCCGCTCTCTTTCGATAGGGTTGCTATCTAGAAGTTGGTCCTGCATTTCTCGCTTGGAGACTGTGCCGGTTAGCTCCAGCATCCGGTCTGCCAGGGTGGATTTGCCGTGATCAACGTGGGCAATAATCGCGAAATTGCGGATGTTTCTGATATTTTGCACTCTTTGATTTTATCAATTACTGGTATATATTACGAATGTGGCTTATCCAAAAAACATTGAAAGTGTGGTAATCTGCTTAAGTATCTTGTGACTGCGTTGAAACAGTTGGTCAAGCGGGGTTGACTTGTTTTTTGGGGATTTATCGGCTACAGTTTCTCCATAGTCCACATGCGAATTAATTGAGTCACCCCCAACCCCCTTCTATGGGCCTTATAACGAAGTGTCTTCATGGAGTTTGAGTCGAATCGCACGTTAATTGTTTCAGAGAGGTTCTTAGCAAATCTAACCCTGACCGGTTTACCTTTTTTCCATGCTTTGTCAAAGTTCTTCTCCCAAAAACTCGCTTCTTTTTCCCTGTTTCTAAAAATAGCTTTGTTTGGTGCTTTATTCATAGTACGCAGTAATAACATAATAAATCCCACCGCCATACGGTTTAAGATTGGTGTCTTCCGGCGAAAGGATTATAGACAAATTTTTCCCGGTTTTAGTTTGGCCTTTGACCATGATTCTTTTGCGATAACTTTCTGTTGTTTGATGGTCGCCGTTGCAAACTTCTTCCACTTCTTCCGGGGTGATATGGTGTCGAGCTAGATGCTCCCGGTTCCAATCGTCCCAGACTAGGCTGTCTACCACGAGCATAATTAACTAGAATTAGTGTAGCACGTTGTGCTACAAAGTCAATGGGCGACTCATGGTCAAGTTAACTTGACTTGCTTTTGGGAATTTAGGACTTAGTATTGGTTTTAATGAAACAGTTGCACGAGATCCAATTGCAGATACTTAAAAGGCTGCTTTTTGCCAACGAACTGAGATATGCACAGGTCAAACCTGACCAGGGGATGGAAAATAACCAGTTTGATTTCCACTTGGATCAGCTAATCGACGGAGGATATGTGGCCAAGAAAGACAAGTCATATAAACTAACTAATTTTGGCAAGGAGTATGCCAACCGGATGGATACGGAAGAGGTGGTGGTGGCCAAACAATCAAAGATTTCAGCCTGGATTTGCTGTACAAGAGAAGGGAACAAACAAAAACAATTTTTGATTTACACCAGACTAAAGCAGCCTTTTTACGGCTGCCAGGGATTTATGTCCGGTAAAGTTAGGTACGGCGAAAAAGTGGTTGATGCGGCCAGAAGAGAGTTAAAAGAAGAAACGGGTCTAGGGGGCGAGCCTCAAATAGTGAGTGTTAAACACTTTTTGGTGTATGACAAAACTACGAATGAGTTAGTGGAAGATAAAATCATGGTTCTATGTGTGGTAAAAAATCCTAAAGGCGATCTAAAACCCCATAACGAGGGATTATATCAATGGGTGGGTGAACCTGATCTACGAAAACATATTACAAATCCGTTCGAGCCGATTGATGAGTTTTTGAAATATCTATATGAGGCGAAAAAGTTTAAAGGAAAAGTTAGTTTTATAGAAATAGAACATTGGACCAGTAAATTCTAGAGTTCGCCTTGAATATTGTGTCTTACGGCCACTCCTAAAACCGCAAATTTGACCGCAAGATTAGAAACTGCCGCAATTGCTGTGACCTCTGGCATATTAACCATGAGGCCAACCACACCAATGGGGATGGAGATTATATCAATACCGGCCAGGCCCATTCCTATGGACATGGCATGAAGTTTGTCCCCTGTTGTCCTTTGGGGGAGAGTGAGGAGGGGTTTTCCATCCCTTTTTCTTCTTGTTACACCGTATGAGAAAGGGATGACATCAAGAAGGGCTGCGGCTGCGGTTTCGATCCAGGTTAGTCTGGGGTTTTCTGAGGCTATATGGGTAATTCTACTCTTTTCGAGTGGGATTTTCCACAGAGTCAGTTTTGGTCCGGGGCGGGGAGGATGACGGGTTCGGTGGGAGTTTCCTGGGGGGACGAAAGGAGTTTGCGCCAAGTCCAGACCCGCCGACCGAGTTCGATAAATGTCACCAGTTCTGGAATTTTAAACAAGTACGCCAAAAGACCATAAACGGTCATGCCAATGAAACTGGTGGTCATTGTCAGGAATAATAAGGGGAAGGTGCGGGTGGTATCGAACACGAATTGATCCAAAAGGCGCATGGGGATCCACAAAAAGATTCCGGCTACAAAACTTATGAAGATCATCTTGGCTAATGACTTGAAAATGATGCTTTCCAAAGGACGGGAAGTGCCGAGACGAACTTCTAGGGCGATGGCTAAGGCAAAGCATTCGATAATGTTGGTTATGGTAATGGCAGTGGCAATACCTAGTATCCCTTGGTTAAAAACCCGGGCCAAAATAATACTGAGTACGGCGTCGAAAACAGCAGCTACGAGACCTATAACTAGAGGGGTTTTAGTATCATGGAGGGCGTAGAAACCCCGGACGACCAATTGGATAATGGCCGCAAATGAAGCCGACACAGCCAAGATGGCCAAGGTTTTCCCGGTTAGTAAGGTGGCGGACCAGGGGAAGGACTTGGCACCAAAAACCAAGCGGACAATGGGAATGCGCAGGATGATAAACAGCACACTGGCGGGCAAAGCTAGGAAGGACACTTGAAGCAAGGAGCTGGCAAGAGTCGTTCGGAAACGGGTGGAATCCGATGCGGCTTGCCGGGAGAGAACGGGGAGAGCAGCCTGGCCAATAGTAACTCCAAATAAGGAGGTGGGGATGGCGTAGAGCAGCCTGGCAACATTGAGAATGGATATTGACCCCGGAACTAACAAAGAGGCTAAAATAACAGCTACAAATTGCTCGATTTGGTCTATGCCAAGGGCCACGGCTCGAGGAGGAAAAAGGCGTAAGATGTCGCGAACTCCAGGCCGGTGAAAGCTAAAATCCAGTGAAGGACGAAAGCCCAGGCTGACTGCCAGGGGAAATTGGATGGCCATATGGAAGAAGGCGCCGATGACTACTCCTACTGCCGGGCCTAGGATTCCTAAAAGCGGCGATAAGGCAACCGTGCCAAAAATAATTCCTAGATTGTAGGCCAAGGGAGCAAGGGCGGGGATGATAAACCGTTGGTGGGACTGAATAATGCCGGTTAAAAAGCTGGAGATGGAAAAAAATACCTGGGCAGCCAACATGACCCGCAAGAGGGAAGACATGATGGAAATTTGGGAGGTGGTGAAACCGGGGGCAACGAGACGACTAGCAGGAGTGGCAAAAACAAAAATTACCAGACTGAAAATGAGAAACACGAGAAGGATAAGGTTGATGGCATTGCCTGCTACTTTCCAGGCCTCCTTGGAATCCGAAGAGAGAAGGCGGGTGAAAACGGGGATGAAGGCGGCAGAGAGGGAGCCTATTACCAAGAGTTGAAAGATAGTGTCGGGAATAACAAATGCGGCGTAATAGACATCTAGAAGTTGGGCTTGAGAGCCGAAAAAATAAGAGATCAAGAGACGGGTTTTGAGAAGGCCGACTAGGTGAGACAAGCCGTAAGTGACCAAAAGAATAGTGGCGGCAGAGAGAATGTTGTTTTGTGGTCGAAGGAGGAGGCTGGATCCGTTTTGGAGAAAGCGGCGCATGTGTGATATTATATGGCGGTCATGCCGACTACTGTAGGGGCAATCAGAAAGTTGCGGTCCGACGGACGCAAAACCGTTGTCAATGCCAGAATTAAAAGAGCACTGCGATTGGCGGTGGGTAAATTTAAGAAAACTAAAACAGCCAAAAATCTAGTGGAGGTGTATCGAAGGGCTGATAGGGCAGCTAAATCCGGTGTAATTAAGAAGGGTCGGGCGGACAGGATTAAGGGAAGATTGACGCGAATGGTAGCGACCAAGAAATTGAAGTAGTATTTGATATACTGGAGTCATGCCTGCCCGGGTGGCAACAATCAACCTGTTGCCCAAGTCGGAGTTTGATTCTTCGTTTTGGGGGAAGTTTTTGAAGTGGGCCCTAACATCGGGGAGGTATATTATTATCTTGACCGAGGTAGTAGTGATCGCGGCATTTTTGTCCCGGTTCAAGCTAGATTCCGATTTGGCAGATCTCGCTGAAAGAGTCGAGGGAAAGAAAAAAATACTAGAGGCTCTGTCTGAAAATGAAAGACTGTTTAGATTGGCCCAGGCCAGATTGGGGGCGGTAGCGGGACTCACTGGTAAGCAATTGGGTTCGATGCCGATTCTTATTGACTTGGATTCCTCGATACCAGATAACGGGGGCGTGGTCATAGATCGAGTGGGCGTTTCTTCTTCGGAGATCTCTCTCGGGGGGACTTCGCGGTCGGAGGCGGGACTGGGTGAGCTACTAACTCGTTTAAGTCGTAATCCAAAATGGAAGAGTGTGGAACTGTCTGACATTTCTACTGATGTGGAAAAAGGAACGTTTTTTTCGATTAACTTGAAGCAATAATTCGCATTATGGCTTTGGATTACAAAAGTAGTTTAGCCCGCTACCGGCGGTACTTACAGGTAGTACAACAAAAACCTCTTTGGCAGGCTAGTTTGTACGTCATTTTATCTCTTGTTCTGACCATAGTTCTCGTCGTCTCGGCACTGAGACCAACACTGATTACAATTGCCGGTTTGTGGGGGCAAATTGAGCAAGGAAAATTAATTGAAGAGAGAATGGACCAGAAAATTGCCGTCATTCAACAAGCCCGTCAGGAATATGAGAACAATGCCCCCCGGTTAGGGCTTCTAGATGAAGCCCTACCCACGAGGACGGCTTGGAGTTTGTTCGTGACGAGCTTGGGTGGTTTTGCTTCCCAAAGTGGTGTGGTAATTGAGACCATATCCATAGGACCGCTCGCCGGAGAGAAACGAGATGAAATTGCGGGTACCGGGGCGGGAGGATTGGACTTTAGTCTAACAGTGGCCGGGGAGTACCCACAGCTTAAACGGTTTATAGATACTTTGGAGAACTCGCGGAGGTTGGTGGTGTTGACCGATGTCACTTTGTCTCACGACGAGGACGGTGCATTAACCGCGGGAGTGACCGGAAGGATCGCGTTGGCTTTATGAAAAAGAAGAGAATTGATCGGGATATCGTGGTAGTATTAATTTCGACACTTGTTACTTTGGTGGCCTGGGTGGGTTTTGAAGTATACCGGGCGTATACCAAGGTAGTGGTTCCGGCGGATATTGAGAAATATCTGACGCCACTTGATCCTAAGTTAAATACCTCCATATTGGATGACTTGGAGAAACGCCAACAATAATGAAAAGAGAGTTTAGATTGCCAACTTTGGTAGGGCTTTTGGTAGCTACGGCTGGGTTGGTTTCGGGATTGGTGTTACTACGAGAACCTATCGGACAGAGATTACAAGCTTCGGCCGAGGAGACACCCCGCGAGGTGAAGGTCACTAATATTTCTGATGTCGGTTTCGTAGTGTCTTGGATCACGGATAAAGCCGTGGCTGGGTATGTGCAGTACGGGGAAGGAGAAGCTGGGGGACAGTTGGCCGGATCAGACGAAAGGGATCAGGAAAAAGGATCCGTGGGAAATTACTTTACTCATTTCGTGTCTGTTAAAGGACTGAAGCCGGATACGGTATACGGGTTTAAATTGGGGTCAGGGAGAAGCACTTATGACCAGGCGGGCAAGCTCTATCGGGTAACTACCGGGCCAGTGCTAGCTGACACGCCGGAGGCGGATGTGGCCTACGGACAGGTGAATACCGGCAATGGAGATCCGGCTGAGGGCTCGATTGTCTATCTGCAAATAGGGACAAACGTTCCCCAGGCTACTTTGGTAAAAGCTAACGGTTCTTTTGTAATTCCAATCTCAACCATGAGAACTGCGACTCTGGCTCAATTTTCTACTTATGAAAAACAAAATCAGGAAGAGGAATTGTTTGTCCAGGGGGGAGCATTGGGTACCGCCGCAGTGACTACCACGACCGGCAATGATGAGCCGGTTCCAAATATTACTTTGGGGAAAATTTATGACTATCGTGGGGTGACTACCGAAGAGGAAGCCACTGCTAGTGCTCAAACGTCAAAATTTACGGCCGTATCGTTAGGACCGGTAACGGAGGTAATGGAAGAGGGATCAATATTAATATTGTCCCCCCAAGAAGAGGAGAAAATAAATTCACCCCGGCCGCAAATTATCGGCCGAGGGCCGGCGGGGGCTAAGCTGACGGTGGAAATCAGATCCCAGCATATAATTACCCAAAATGTGACGGTGGATGGAAACGGCGATTTTTCGGTGAGTGTGCCCAAAGATATTGAGCCTGGAGAGCATACCATATCCATTTCTGCGGTAATAAACGGGGTTGTGAAAAAAGTGACCCGGACGTTTACTGTTTATGCTATCGGGGAAAGTAATTTGCCGGCGTTTTCGGCAACACCTTCGGCAACTTTAGTGCCCACTGCCAGGCCGTCCCCCACCTCCACGCCGACACCGACCATAAAGCCCTCCCCCACACTGAAGCCGTCCCCGACTCCAACGACTGTGCCTGGAACTACCGTGACGCCCACACTTCGACCTACGGCTACTCCCACACTTGGCCCCACAATTGCCCCGTCTCCGACTCCAATGCCGGTAATTCCTCCGACTGGGAATGATTTGCCGACTTGGATTGTAGTAATTGCTGGCATGCTATTGGTTATAGGCGGGACGCATTTGTACCGAAAAGCGGGTTAGGCTACAATGCGGCAAGTGAAAAAGCTGCGAGTGGGACTAGACTTCGACGGGGTTGTAGCCTACAACCCATTCAGAGTGGTCAGGGCGCCTATTAAGTGGTTTAAGAGAGAAATTTTGGGGATCCGCCGCTTAACTTTTTTCGTGCCAAAAAACTGGTGGCAGAGATTTTTGTGGTCTATTGTTCATGAGTCAAGTATTTGGCCAGCGACAGGAGTGGATCTTTTGAGGATTATGGCCCAAAACCCGCATTTTGAATTCCATTTGATTACGGCTAGGTTTGGATTTTTGAAAGGCAACCTCTACAATTGGCTAGAAAAAAACGACTTAAAAGACATTTTTAAGACGATCAATGTTAACGAGAATTATGAACAGCCGCATGAGTATAAGTTGAGGGTAGTGAAACAACTGCAACTAGATTATTACGTGGAAGATAATTTGGATGTGGTGGTTTTCTTACGGGATAAGGCGAGGGGGAAGGTTTTTTGGATTTATAACTTCATGGACGTGCGCCACCCGTATCCCCACAAATTCCCCTATCTGAAAAGGGCTCTGGAAGAAATTAAATGAGAGTTTTGTTTTCAATCACGTATTACACACCCTATGTCTCCGGACTGACAATCTATGTAAAAAGACTGGCCGAAGAACTGGTCAAGAGAGGCCATGAATGTACGGTATTGTGCATGCGGCATGACAACAACTTGGCTGATTCGGAGACGATCAACGGCGTCAGAATAGTTAGAGCTAATCCCCTATTTAGAATCAGTAAGGGATTCATCTCCTGGGAGTGGGTAGTCAAATCCTGGTTGCTAACAAAATCGGCAGACGTAACGATTGTAAACTTGCCTCAGGCGGAAGGGTGGATGCCGGCCATGATGACAAGGAATAAAGTGGTCGCGATATACCACTGTGAAATCGACTTGCCGAATAGGTTCATCCAAGCAGTCCTGGAGGGACTGAACTGGCTAACCCTGGCAGTAGCTGACAAGGTGATCACTTATACAGAAGACTACGGCAAGCACAGCAGGTTGTTAAAAAGGTTTTTAAACAAAACTAAATATATCTACCCGCCGATTCCGATTCCTAAGACCACAGACTTGGGGATTAAAAAACCAAAAGGGGAGACGTGGATCGGGGTGGCGGCGAGATTGGCCCAAGAGAAGGGGATTGAATATCTAATCGGAGCGTTGCCACTGTTAAAAAATTGTAAGATTGTTGTTGCCGGGCCTGTGGAACCGGTGGGAGAAGAGGAATATAAAAATAGGATTATGAAATTAGTTGAAAAACATAAAGATAGGGTCAGATTCTTGGGGACGATTGATCCGGAAAAGATGGGCGGGTTTTATAAATTAATTGACGTCTTGGTATTACCGTCGGTAAATTCGACCGAGGCATTCGGCATGGTTCAGGTCGAGGCAATGATGATGGGGGTGCCAGTTGTCGCTACTGACTTACCGGGCGTCCGAGTACCGATTCTAAAAACTGAAATGGGTGAAGTTGTGCCGATTAGAAATCCCCAAGCATTGGCAAGTGCCATTGTTAAGGTTTTAAAGACCGGAAGTTACTTTGCAAAACACAGGGATGTCGTGCTAACCGAGTTTAATATTAACAAAACAACAGCTTCATGGGAAAATCTACTCAATGAGATTTAGGCTCAATAGAATTTTTTATTACTTGAGGTCTGTTTTTGTGATATTAAAAGAGGTTCCGCCCAAATCATGGCTTGGTCTGTTAAGAAAGAGGGTTTATTTAAGACGCTTTGGGATCAGGCTGGACATTTTAAACTTCCTGGACTTGTTGGTGATTAAAGAGGTCGTTGTAGATGACGAATATAGGATTGGCGGCCTAGTTGGCAAGGTCGATAAAAAGATAATTGATATAGGAGCTGGCCTGGGTGACTGTTCAATTTTAGTAGCGAAGCGTTTTCCCAACTCTATCATTTATTCATTTGAGCCAGATATAAACTATTTTAATTTGTTGAGGAATAACATTGACCTAAACGGAACTTATAATATTGTTCCCATAAACGCCGCCATTAGTTCATTGAACGACTTATTCACACACACACACACACTAACGTTGATGTGTTGAAAATTGACTGTGAAGGTTGTGAGTTTTCAATATTAAAACGTGGATTTAGATATTTAAAAAGGATTAAGAAAATCACCATGGAATATCACAATAAATTTGGAGATGTGGATAAGCTGGTCGATTTACTAAAGAAGGCTAAATTCAGCGTGATCCAAATACCTACAGTTGGAGTTCCACAAATAGGTCATATTTATGCGTCGCTAAAATGAAAAAGTACCTAGAATACTATCTAAGATATCGCCCTTTGTTCTTGTCTTTAATCAGAGCCAAGGAGGCTTGGCTGTGGCAGAAATATTTACCTCTTAAAAGGCCTGTTTTGGACTTGGGGTGCGGCGATGGGTTTTTTGCAAAAATTACTTTTGGTCACCTGGACATTGGGCTGGATGTCAAAGAGAGTCGGATTAATGAAGTTAAAGATGGGACTTATAAAAAATTGGTTGTTTACGATGGTCACAAATTTCCCCTAAAGTCGGGGTCGGTAAATACAGTGGTGAGTAACTGTGTTTTAGAACATATTGAAAATTTGGACGAGGTGTTAAAAGAAGTTTGGCGGGTGCTTAAGCCGGGAGGGGGTTTTTTGACGACAGTGATGGCCAAACCATGGGAAGAAAATTTGGCGGGAAGTCTACTTCTGGGTAATACATATAAAGCCTGGATGAAGAAAAAACAGGTGCACTTTAATTTATTAGACAGCGAAGAGTGGAATGGGGAGTTTAAAAAAGCGGGGTTTAAAATTGAGGAGGAAATCGGGTATTTATCCCCTGCAGCCTGTAAGCTAATAGATATCTGCCATTATTTGTCCCTGCCGAGTCTGGTTTTATATACTCTGACTGGAAAATGGGTTTTGGGACTGGAACACAAGCTTTATCCAGTAGATTGGTTGGTTAAAGAAATTACTGAAAACGCGGAATCGGAAAAATCCGGAGCTATTTTTTTTGAATTAGTTAAACGTGATTAATCATTTGAAAAAATTGTATACGGTTTCTGGGTTTGTTGTTTTTGCGTGCATCTCGCTTTTGGACATGTTGGCTTTAAAGAGTCCTTTAGCTGGAAAGGCCGGGGTTGTTTTCTGGCTTTTATCGTTTTCTTATTTGGGAGTGCTTTGGGGATATTGTTTATTTACTATTCTTAGAAGGTTTAGGGCTCATATTGTTACGATTCTCTCGCTAGTGATAATGGTTGGGTTGGTTTTAATGAACACATCTAATCCTAGAAATGTAAGTGGAGAAACTACACAAGAGATAAATTGCGCCATGCGACTTTTGAAAACGACAGACCTTGGTTTTCATCAGACTTGTCTTTTTGGCTATCCAGCCCGCCAGTTCTTTTTGCCCGCCCTTCCTTCAATCATCTGGGGGAGATCTCTTACTGCTTTGAATCTTGGGGGTGGTCTATACTTCGTTTTGGGAATAGTGATTTTTTCTTCTGGTGTCCTCAAATTTCTTGATAAGTCTGGGTCTGGCGACTTAATCAACGGCATACTAATGGCTTCAATCTATCACTTTCACTATTTCAATCATTTCATGTTTTATTACGAACAAAGCGTTTTTCCCCTCAGCCTGGGTCTTATTGTTGTCGGAACACTCTTGCACTACTTGGCCACTCATAGCCAGATATTTTTGGTTCTGCTGGCTTTTTCGCTGCTATACCTCATATTTTCATACACTCCTAGCCTGGCATTAGTTTTTCTCGTTATTGGCGGTTTGTTATATCTTGTTTTCTCACCCAAACATAAGTGGAGTGAAAAGATTCTCTTAATGGCCTTGGTAAATTCGCTTTTATTTTCACTTCTATTGTCAACAAAATTCAGGTCTGATATCAACATTTTCTCCCCTCAAACTAGAGGTTCGGAGGAGCTTGTTTCTGACCTCAAACAGGCTTTCTATCTCCTGGTATTTCAAAAAGGGGGGGTGGTTTTTGTGTCGCCCATGTTTAACTTTGTGTTTGTTTCTATTGTTGTTATGTCATTATTGTTTGTTTTTGGCAATAGAGTCTTTGTCATCGGATTGTGGATGGTGGCTACGATAGTTATTTCGGTGATTGCCAAGGGGTACACGTACTATGGTGCCGATTTCCGGTTGCATCGAGCCTTGGTAATAATTCCGATTTTTCTGAGTTTATTGGCGCTTGCGATTAAAAAGTTTCCCCGTAGGCACTTGTTCGTCTTGTGGCTCATTTTGTTGACCACTGGTTTAAGTGTCACGGGGACATATCTCAAGTCGAAATCTGTCAGCCAGCACTTTAATTTTATCCGCTGGATTCAGCATAATGTTCCGGTAACGAAACTGCAGATGGCTCGTAATTTGTATGTAACCACCGGGCCCACTCGGATCGAAAATCTAATTTCGTTCAACGACACCCTCCAATATTTCATCCCCCGACTCACCGCGGTCACCAATTACGATTGTCAAACGCCAATTGAAAGTGGAGATTATTTAATTACCCTCGAAACTGAGTCCTGTGATCTCGAATCCTACAAAAAACTTGGCATGTTTCGAGCCAGCCCCGGAGCTGGCTTGGTGGTCTATGAAAAAAAATAGCACCGGAAGAGTCAGGGGCTAAATTTTTTGTCTGCCAAAAATGATGGCTTTGGGGTGGTCGTAGACGGAAAGGGTTTCGTCGGCATAATCGTCGACAAAACTGATGCCCATTTGAGAGCAGTCCTGGAGAGGGCGGGCGGCTTTGCCATAGCTTATTCCAGGCGAGGTAAGACAGAGGTTAAACCCGGGAATGGGGATATTGGGGCGCGAAGTGAATTGGGCGATAGGGACAAATCCCAGCGAGCCATCGAAGAGCGATTTATAAAATTGATTGGTGGTGGGGTACTGCTCGGGGACAGTCATTATTGATCCATAAAGCCGGTTGCTCGAAAGCACAATATAGTCTACTTGCGACAGCCGAGATTGAATCAGTGACCATTTTTGGGGAGAGTCGGGGTCGTAGAGGGGGAATTCTACAAACTGAAAGTTGGGATGTCCTCCCCAGGGCAAGCAGTCGTCCCAATGCTCGCAGGAGATACGGCTGCCGGGGGGTAGATTTTCAGCTATCCACCGCGAAGCTTCTATCCGAGAGTGAGGGCGGGTATAAATACTTGTGAAAGAAAAAGGCCAAACTAAAATGAGAATAACGTATAACGTATTACGTATTACGGAGGAGGGGTGCAATATTTTGTAAGCCATAAATCCAGCAAAGATAGCCAAAAATGGATAGACAGGATAGAAATAACGCAGGGGCTGGGCGTACTGGAAACTTTGATAGGTGAAAAGCAATAAGGCCCAGAAAAGGGCTAAAAAAGTGGGGGGGTGACGGTAGTGATAAATCAAAAGGTAAAAAAGACCAAAGATAACAAGCAAGCCCAGAGGAAGGCCTAGTCCCCAGAGGAGATTGTTTTCCAGAGAGTACCAGGAGGGGATATGGGTCCATTGAACTCCGGGGGGGTAATAGATATAGGGTTTATTGAACGAATTGAGCTGCTGCCAGTTGGCCAAGACTTTGGGGTTGAGGTGAAAGTTGTCTTGAAAAAGATAAGGCTGAGCGAGCCGAACAGTCAAGTAAAGAGTAATAGTGAATAGTAATAGAGAAAGGATCTTGGGCCGGGAAAAGATAAAACCCAGAGCGATGACGGGCAGGAATAAAAGGGCGGAGATTTTGGCAGCGACGGCTAATCCGAAAGCGATACCTAATAGTAAATAGCGTCTAGTGACTAGTGTATAGAAGGTAAGCGACAAGAAAAAGACGAGGAATGAATCGACGGCGAAGAAGTGAGAAAGCTGGATGGAGAGGACTGAAGAGGCGTAACCTAGTGCCCCCAAAACGGCGATAACACGCTTGCCAAACAGGCGAAAAGAAATCAAATAAACCAAAATCAATGTTCCCAGGTCAAAAACGGCGGAAATTGCCCGGCCGACGAGAGTAAGCTGGTTGTAGTCCCCTTTGCCTAAAAATTCGGCGATGAACTTGACGAATATTACTGGAAAAGTGCCGTAGACGTAGAAGCCGTAGCCGATGTTGTGGGGATTGAGGGGGGAGGTGGGCGTATTGAGATAATGAGAGAGATTTCGGGGCCAAGACATGGCATTGGCCACCATTGTCAGGAAGCGCTCGTCGGGATGGAGATGGCCGTTTTGATCCCAATTAAGGCCATAGAGACGAAGGCCAGCGGCCAAAAGGAAAATGACGGCCAAAACTTTTAGGTTGCGGGGCATATGTGGGAAACATTATAAATACTGACTCCGGTCGTAGGGTTGTGATATTGGGGAGAAAAATTGTTTTTCCACAAGTTCCAGTTGGGGAAGATAAAATTTTCTGGGCGGTTGTTGAGCTCGACAAAAGAGATATTATTCCGGTGTAGCAATCGGCAGGCGGTAATGGAATCCGGGGCACGGTAAATAGCTAACGCCTGATACTCGCGGGTGGCTTGGTCGTAGCCAAATGACCAGGTGAAGTAGGAATAGCCGTTGAATATTTTACGGCCCGCTAGTGACGCGGGGTGGTAAAACCAAGTGCTGTTTAAGACAATGGAATCGGGTAGAGTATTTTTTTGGAAATATTGGGCGTCAGGGTTGACGGTAATATCCGGTAAGTGGAAATAAAAATCATTTTTGACGGGGAAGAAATCTACAATTCCACCCAGAACCAGGAGGGGGAGCAGAAGCAAAAGAGGTTTAATTTTAACCAGGACGTAGGCCGTGAACATGGATCCGATGATGAGGAAGAAATTGAAAAATTTATGGTTGTTGATAATGTCGGTAGAAAATTTAATAAGATTGGGGGCAATAAATAGGACGAGCAGAGGGAAGATTAACTTCCTGGCCTGTTTGGGAGCCATTAAAAATCCCAAGGGGATGAATACGAGATGCAGGCCAATGTTTAGAAACCAGAAGCGCAAAAAGTTCGACCAGATAACGGGGGGCTTGGTAAGGAATCCCAAATACCAGGCGAGTTGAGAAGTGTCGTTGGATATCAAACGGCTAAAAAACAGCCAGGGAACGGCGCCGACGGCCGAAAGCAGCAATGGTGTCCTGAGCTTGGGCTGGAAGATAAAATAACTGGCGGCAAATAAGGCGACGATGGCTAGGGCCGCTTGGTTGAGAAGGACTAGTGAGCCGGCGATAAAGCCAAATAAATATAGGTAGCGGCGATGGTTAAATTGCAATAAATAGATTAAAAGCAAAGCTATAGCAAAGGATAGACCTAGGTGGCGCTGGTTAGTGTAAATATTTAGGTTCCAGAAGGCAGTAATTGCCGAACCGTTCCAAGGGCCGAAAGAAGGGAATTGAGTAAGAGATGCTAGATTAGAGATGCTAGATATTAGATTAAAATTATTGGATTTCAAATAATCCAGCCAGGAGAGGGAGGAGTTGAAGAGAAAAAAAATGACAGATAAGTAAGCGGTTAGGCGGCTTGTGAATAGACGATAGGTAAAGAGCCAAATCATTATTGTCAGGAGAAAAAATCCAATGGCGCTATTTAGATTCAGGGCCCAGTCTATAGGCATCCCCAACCGTTCAAAGATGCCGGCTACGAAGTAAAAAAGGAAGTGGTAACGAGTCGGTTCGCCGGGGAATAGGGGGGATTGGGGAGGCCAGTTTGATCCCAAAGAGAAAGAGCGAATTTGAGGTAAGTGGCTCCCAAAATCGCTCCAGTACTTGGCAGATATGAGAATATTGTGAGTCGTGGTGTCATAAGACAAGGTATGCCACATGAGCCAGAAGGAGAAAAAAAGAAGTATGAGGAAGAACGTATAACGTATAACGAGATATTTTGGCATTTTTTAATTATAATCTACACTGTGGCGCAGGATTTAGCGACAATTTTGTGGTGGTGGGTAACTTTATTGTTGGTGGGGATAGCAGGTTGGCCATGGTCAAAAAAAATATTTAGGGGTTGGCCGGACCGTGGTTACTTAATGGCTAAGGCGTTGGGACTGGCAATAGTTACATATGTAATTTGGATCGGGGGAACAATTGGCGTATTTCCATTTATCCAGGCCTCAACTTGGCTAGTGGTATTGGGGGTGTGGTATTTGGGAAGACGGGTGAGTCGCGGGGAGAAAGGAATAAGTTGGAAGATGATTTTTTGGGAAGAGGGGGTTTTTTTGGCGGCCTTGATACTTTGGAGTTGGGTAAAGGCACATGAGCCGACGATTAATGGGTTGGAAAAGTTCATGGATTACGGATTTACGAGATCGATTTTGCAGGGAAAGTATTTTCCGCCCCTGGATATGTGGTTTGCCGGCAAACCCATCAACTACTATTATTTCGGACACTTGATGATGGCGGCGCTAACCCGGTTGTCGGGGATGTCACTTGGGTACACTTTTAACTTGATGTTGGCGACTATTTTTGCCATGTGCCTAACCCAGTCGTATGCTATTGGTCGACAGCTTTTGAATAAGCTGCCCATAGCATGGGCCATTGGAGGAGCATTGCTAATTGCGTATCTGGTAACACTGGCTGGCAACCTGCACACGATTTATGCCTTTACGTCAGGGTATGCCGGGCGGGAAGATAATCCCCCGCCATTTTGGGATTTGGAGTTTACATCTGAGGTGGGAAAAAACTACTGGTACCCCAATGCCACCCGGTTTATCCCGTGGACGATCCACGAATTTCCCAGTTACTCGTTTGTGGTATCGGATGTGCATGGGCACGTGTTGAGTATCCCCCTGGCTTTGTTGGCTATTGCCCTGTTGGTGAACATGTTTGGCCGGTTGCGGGAAGAAATAAATTGGAAGGAATACGGTTTGTATGGCTGGATCTCGGGCCTCATGTTTATGACGAATGCGCTGGATGGAATTATATATGCCGGGCTATTCGCTGTACTGCTCATCGCCCGAAATTTACAATTTTCAATTTCCAATTCACAATTAATTTCTAAATTTCTAAATTTTCAATTTTTCAAACCGCTGATAGTCGTTGGGATGGTGTTTGCGGTGACAATATCGCCGTTTGTGGCCAGGTTCGAGCCGTTTGTGTCGGGGGTGGCGGTAAATTGTCCGCCGGAACAGTTGGCTAACTCAAAAATAGGACCTATAATTTTCGAGGGGGCAGAGAAGTGTCAAAAATCTCCCCTGTGGATGATGTTGGTTTTGTGGGGGTTTTTCGTCTATTGCGGCTGGTGGTATATAGCTGGAGCCAGAGAAAAGGAATTGTCTGTTGAATCGAAGTTGTTGGGAGCATTTCTGGTGTTTTCGCTACTGTTAATAACATTTCCGGAGTTTTTTTACTTTAAAGATATTTACCCGTTGCATTTTCGCAGCAACACCATGTTCAAGCTGGGATACCAGGCGTTTATGCTGTCGGGAATAGCTTCGGGGTATGCCATAACTTACGAGCTATGGCGCAAAAAGCGGGTGGTGTGGCTAACGGGAGCGGTGATATTGGCGTTACTCGTGATGATTTATCCCAAATTCGCAGTCAACTCATACTTTGGAAACTTAAAAACCTACCAATCAATCTGGGGGTTGGGGTGGTTGTCTTCCCGCTATCCTGACGACGCCCAGGCCATCGAATGGCTGGAAAAAACGTTGCCGGTGGGGGAACAACCGGTGGTATTGGAAGCAAATGGAGATAGCTACACAGATTTCAACCGAATATCGGCATTTTCCGGTTTGCCGACTGTGGCTGGGTGGACGGTGCACGAATGGTTGTGGAGGGGGGGGTATGAGCCGATTGCTCTGAGAGCGGAAGAGGTAAAAAGAGTGTACGAGTCCATCGACATAGAGGAGACTAAGCTACTCCTTAATAAATATGACGTGAGATATATCGTGGTGGGATCAATGGAAAGGCAGAAATATCCCCAGCTGGACGAAGAAAAGATTAAAAAACTGGGAAGCACGGTGTTTACTACTAATACTTTGGTGATTTACCAAGTTATTTGAGAAGGCTGGACACAAAGTCGTATATGGCGTGGGGGTCGTCGCCCTTGGGGACCAGGACCCATTGATTATCGTACTTGGGAGAAACCGGCGGGTGATAAATGTGGTCCGGTTCAATAAGAGCAGTGGTGGTTTGGGGATTTTTCCGGGCGGATATAGCTAGTCTGCTCAAGGCTATGTATTGGTCACTAGTAATGTCTGTCGTAGTTTGGGTAAGAAGGATGGTGGCAATTTGGCGGTAGACGGCTGGCTTTGTAAGAATACCTTGGGAGAAGAGTTTGGCCTTGATCGCAGAGATAACTTGGCTTTGGCGGCGGGAGCGGGCGAAGTCGGTGCCTTCGGTAAGATCGGCAGAATAGCGGGAGCGGACATATTTGAGGGCGGTGCTGCCATCCATGTGTAGAAGACCTTGATCAAAAGAGATCGTTTCGTAACGACACTTATAATCAACATCTCCTTCGCACAAATCAGTTTCACGTCCAGCTATGGGATAGCGGTCGTCAACGAAAGATTTTTCTATTTGGACATTTATACCGCCTAAAGTGTCTATAATTTGAGCGAATGTGGCGAAATCAAAAACGACGGCGAAATCTACAGGTTCACCTAATATTTCTGAGACTGATGATTTGGCCAGGAGCAGCCCGCCTGATGTCCCGGCTTTGACTCGGCCGTAGTGATAGGTGGAATTAATCTTGGCTCGCATTGAGGGAACCCATAAATCGCGGGGAATAGAAAGCATGACGGTGGGCTGGCGGTAGCGGGAAACCGACAAAAAGATTATGGAGTCGGTAAGATCCGACCCCTGGTGATTTTCCCCACCAATTCCCAGGATAAGAAAGTTGGTCCGGCCGGCGTGATTGGGAATAGAACTGGAGGCGACGGCACGAATTAGCTGGTAAGTGAGGTTGGCGGGAGCGCGCAGGACAAAAACTGTCCCAGTTATCAGCACAATTGCGACTACTAGCAACAGCGCCCTGGCCAAATAGACCCGGGAGAGTAATTGGCGTTTGATCCGATTGAAGAATGAAGAGAGTCTGGTAAGCTGCATTAGTGGATATTTTGAAGAGCCTAAATCCCCAACAACAAAAAGCGGTGGCTTTCAGTGAGGGGCCCTTGCTTATTTTAGCAGGAGCGGGAAGTGGAAAGACAAAGGTATTGACTCACCGAGTGGCATATCTCGTTCGCAATAAAAACGTGAGACCTGAAAATATTTTGCTTTTGACGTTTACAAATAAGGCGGCCGGGGAAATGATGAAGAGGATAATGGGCTTGTTGGGGGCGGAATTTAGAGGATATGGTGGGACTTTTCATAGTTTTTGTGCCAAGATTTTACGAAAATACGCTGGTTGGGCTCGATTGGATCCCAACTTTGTGATTTTTGACGAGGCGGACCAACTAGACACGGTAAAGCAGGCCATGGTAGCTGTGGGAGTGGATATAAAATCGGTCAGGCCGGGGTCGGTACTGGGAGCTATATCGGGCGCCAAAAACGAACTAATAACTCCGGCCGAATATGCCGGTTTTGCCAGAGGAAACTTTTCCCAAACTGTAGCCCGAGTATATTTGGCTTACCAACAGTTGCTTCGGCGATATAAAGCTTTGGATTTTGATGACTTGTTGGTAGAAACAGTCAGGCTGTTGCAAATCGAGCCGGAGGTGAGGGAGAAATTAGAGGAAAATTTCAAGTTTATATTAGTAGACGAATATCAAGATACGAATAAGGCGCAGTATGAAATTACGAAAGTGCTCTCTAAAAAACACGGGAACTTGACTGTTGTCGGAGACGCGGCACAGGCGATTTACTCGTGGCGGGGGGCAAATTATCGAAACCTATTGTATCTTAAACAAGACTTCCCCACTCTCACGACTCTAAATTTGGAGCAAAACTACCGGTCTACCCAGATAATTTTATCGGCAGCCAATGAAGTGGTATCTAAAAACAAAAATCATCCTATATTGAACTTGTGGACGGATAGAGGTGGAGGAGAAAAAGTAACTTTTTACGAGGCAGAGAGTGAGTACGATGAAGCCCAATTTGTCATAGGACAAATTGCAACAACCAAATATTCGGAATTTGCGGTGCTATACCGGACAAATGCGCAGTCGCGGGTGTTGGAGGAGGCGTTTTTGCATTCAGGGATCCCTTACTCACTGGTTGGGGGGGTGAGATTTTACGAAAGAAAAGAGATAAAGGACGTGATTGCGTATTTGCGTTTGGTTTTAAACCCCGAGGATGAAATTTCCAGGAAGAGGGCAGAAAAATTGGGAAAGGGCAGACTACAGAAATTTACAAATTCCAATTTACAATTTTCAAATAAACTTACCTTGGACATTTTGGATGAGGTGTTGAAAATTACGGGATATTTGGAACAATTTGATGAAATGAATGAGGAAGACGCGGCCAGATTGGAAAACATAAAAGAGCTGCGAAGCGTGGCGCAGGAATTTCCTAAATTGCCTGAACTTTTAGAACAGATTGCACTAACCGAAAAAGAAGCGTCTAGGAGTCAGCGTCTAGCGTCTAGCGGAGAAGGGGCTGTAACTCTGATGACACTACACGCGGCGAAGGGGCTGGAGTTTAAACGTGTGTTTATGGTGGGAATGGAGGAAGGGTTATTCCCCCACTCCAGATCGCTTATGGATCCCGAACAAATGGAGGAGGAACGACGCTTGTGTTATGTGGGGATGACCCGGGCGATGGATAACTTGTATCTGACTTACGCCCGGAGGAGGTTATATTTCGGGTCGCGATCCAATAATCCGGTGTCTCGGTTTTTGGCGGATATTCCGGAGGAGTTAATCGAAGTTAACCAAGAGATTAAGAAGGCTAAGAGATTAAGCTTGGAGCAAAATTGGGGTTTTGATGAAGAGGGAAATTGGCAGTGGACGCCAGACGATTAAGTATAATTGGAATATGAATAGCGATGATTGGAACAAAAATGCTGGGCATCCGATGCAATCTTTCGAGTGGGGGGAGTTTAGGGAGAAGGTGGGGAATAAAATATCGAGGGTTGTCGGTGACAAGCAATATCAGATAATTTGGAGTCGGATTAAGCCTTTTGATTTGTGGTTTGGATATTGCCCGATGTCTGGGATGCCGAATGAGAAAGATATTAAGATACTAAGAGATGAAGCGATTAAGAATAATGGGCTCGGGATAAGATTTGAGCCTAATGAGATGAAGGGCGCGAAAATACCGGAAAGGATGGTGTCGGGAAGACATTTATTTAAGCCCAAGACTTTTCAGATAGATTTGACCTTGGGTGAAGATGAATTATTAAATAGAATGCATCCGAAGTGTAGATATAATATTCGGCTGGCACAAAAGCACGGAGTAAAAATTGGGGAAGGAGATATAGAAAGTTATGTGAAATTGATATTTGGAAAGACAGTAAAAAGACAAAAAATTTATTCACACTCGGAAAAATATCATTGGGAATTGGCACAGCTGGGATGGGTTCATTTGTTTAAGGCAGAATATAAAAATAAAGTGATTGCGAGCTGGATGGTTTTTGCCTGGAAAAATTTTGTTTACTATGCATATGGTGCATTCGATGATGACTACAAAAACTTGATGGCACCTGTTTTGGGTCTTTGGGAAATAATTAGGTGGGGAAAAAGAGAAGGATTCAAAACTCTGGATTTGTGGGGGGCCGAAGAGGGGCGCGGATTTAGCAGGTTTAAACAGCAGTTCGGACCAGAACTGGTAGAAATGGTCGGAACGTATGATTTACCAATTAATTTTTTGCATTGGCCGTTTAGAATGGCGGAGGAAATAAGATGGAAGATCTTGCGGATATTGAAGTAGAGGACGTGAGGCAGAGCATAGAATACGGCCGATATATTGAGAAAATCGGGTGGAGAGTGGAGAGTGGTATTTTTTTACGAAAGTTGGGGCCGGTGACAATTGCGAAGATACAAAGAAGGGATCTGCCGCCAGGTTGGGAAAAGATTTTAAAAAGAAACCGAGTTGTGATGTGTAAATATGAGCCATTGAGGACGCCTGTTGGGTGGAGACAGGATAACTGGCCGTTGTTGGGAACAAAGACGTTGAGAGTTGACTTAAGGCCAAGTGAAGAAAAAATATTTAATTCGTTTAAAAAGGACTGCAGATACATCGTGCGGAAATTACAAGATACAACCCGCCTGCCGGACGGGCAGGGATACAAGATACAAACAGATGATTTTGAGGGATTTTATGAGATTTGGAGAAAATCGGCAAAAAGAAAGCATTTATGGATTCCGGGTAAAAAAGAGTTTGATTTTTTGGTTGACAGTTTTGGAGAAAAGTGTTTTTGTGCGACCATAAACGGTGAAGCCGGGGCGGTTATTTTGACGCATGAGAAAACGGCGTTTTATTATTACGCAGGGGCGACGGAAGAGGGAAACAGAATGAATTTGCCATATTTAGTGGTGTGGGAGGCTATGAAGGAAGCTAAAAGGCGGGGTATGAAAGTTTGGGATTTTGAAGGAATATACGATTCCAGATGGCCAAACAAAGGATGGTTGGGATTTTCCCATTTTAAGAAAAGCTTTGGGGGAGTGGAAGTGGAATACCCGGGGTGTTTTACTAGATGGCAGGTACCGTTTTAGAATTTAAAAAAATACACCACTTCTTTAAAAACAAGGACTAACAGAAGTTGGGCAGCAGAGAAGAAAAGCAGACCGAGGAAGGCTGTTCCCGCGGGGCCATTGTAGCTTTTGATTAGGCCGGTCTTTTTTTGGCTGAGAGTTAGATTTATTTTGCCGGGCCAAATACGAAAAGTGAAAAGAGGATCTCGGGGCAGGAAGGTAATGGTCGAGCCTGGGTTAATGCTGCGCATGAAATGAAGCGAGTGAAAGGCCAAATATAATATTGGGATCCCCGTCAATAGGGTTCGGAGCGGGTGCTCAAGTGGCGAAACTGTGATTAATTCGTAGGCCGTCGGGAAAGGAATCATGTTTTTTTAATGATGCCGTTATTTACTGGGCGTTGTCAACTTGAGCGTAATCACAGAGGATTTTGTAGTCGCAGATACGACAGAGTTGGGAACCGGAGCAGTGGAAGTCCGAGCGGGAGATTTGGTCCGCATAAGACATGATCTGTTGTTTGGCTTCTTCCAGCTGAGTGGAGGTTCTGGTGGTGGAAATTTTTTTCTGCTGGTCAAAAAAATATAAACTCAACAAAACATCCTCTGGTTTACGATTGAAGGGGGGTTCACGAAGAAGTGTGGCAACAAGAGCGTAAAAAGAAAGCTGGAGATCTTTGTCCGCGTCTTTTTGAGTGGGAAGCGTGACGCTAGTTTTGTAGTCTATTATTTCTATTTTACCGTTGGGGAGAAGATCCACGCGATCTATTTTGCCGCCGATTTTAAGAAAGACCTGCCTGCCGGCAGGCAGGGGTACAATAAAAGGCTCTTCTAGTTTTATCGGCAAGTGCTTGGGGTCAAAGTTTTTTTCAAGATATTCGGTCAAATATTTTTGGCCCCGATCAAAATAGGCCTGCTCGTGTTTTTTTGAGGTATAGCCTTCTGAGGACCAATTTTTCTTTAATAAGTCCAAGACGTCGGTCTGGCCTTTGTTGGTGAAGAATTCTTTTAGTGTGGCGTGGATGGTGTTACCGAAGGAAGAAGCGGCAGAAGTGGGAGTGGGGATTTTTAAAATATATTTGGCTTTATAGTGCAAGGGGCAATCTAAAAACGTCTGGATTTGGGAATAGCTTAAATAGGTTATTGGGATAGGCTTCCCGCCTGCAACGCTTTGCGTAGCAATGCGGGCAGGTTGCCAGTCTAATAATGAGGGTTGAATGGCTGGATGTGCTGATGACTGGATGGGGCCGAGGGTTTCGGCGATGAAGGGGGAGAGTTTCTTGATCCGCTTGCCTTCGCCATAAAAATCCGCAGCAGTAAGAAAGAGAAGATCTTTGGCACGGGTGAGGCCAACATAAAAGAGGCGACGCTCTTCCTGCAAATGAGAGTCCCCTTCCGGCAATATTTCTTTTATAAGTGCGTCGGGAATGGGAATGGGTTCGGAGCGGGAGCGGGAAGGAAAACGATCAACAACTAGATTAACCAAAAAGACAACCGGGAACTCCAGACCCTTGGCCGAATGAACCGTTAAAATATTGACAGCGTCGTTTTGACCCCAATCGACTTCGGCGGCCTGAGGAGATTCGCCCATATCGGAGGAGAGATTGAGCCAATCAACAATGGTGTGAACTGAGGCGTCGGAATTTTGAGTTTCGAAGGATTTTAGCTTGTTAAAAAATTTCATGATATTTTGAGCTTTGATTTCGTCGATGGGGGTTCGATAGTCAAGTATGGCTTTAAGTAGGCCCGATTTTTCTAGAAAATCGTAAAGAATTTGCCCGGCGGTTTCTTTGGGAACAAGGTGCAAATGCCGGTCAATTAAATCGACTAGAAGTTTAACCGAAGGCAAATCCGACTGTTCACTGGCGGCAAACAACGATAAGTTCTGTTTTCGGGCGAGGTTTGTGATTACGGCCAGGTCGCGGGCGGGAATACTAAAAAATTCCATGGCCAAGACACGATAGAATGAAACGTTGTCCTCAAAGTTGTAGAGGACTTTTAAATAGGCAATAAGATCTTTTATTTCTGGCTGGTGGAAAAGACGTCCTGGGCCAAGAAACTGATGTGGTATTCCATGATGAGATAGGGCACGGACGAAAGGTTCGGCGTGGGCATTAGCACGCACAAGGATTGCAAAGTCTTTAGCTGTTAGCTTTGAGTCGTTAGTCAGAATCTCCTTAATTTTCTTGGCGACGGCGTCGGCTTCGGACTCGACGCGGTCGAAATGAAGTAATTCTATTTTTTCACCTTTGATTTTTCGGACAGAAGTTAATTTTTTGTCGATTTTTTCTTTGACCTCTAACCGATCCGGGTTGTTGTTTTGGATAAGAGTGTGGGCTTTGTCGAGAATACCTTGGGTCGAGCGGTAATTTTGCACAAGAGTAATCAACTTGGCATCGGAATAATTTTTGCGAAATTGAATAACATTGGAAATGGCGGCACCGCGCCATCTGTAAATCGCCTGGTCGTCATCGGCTACAACCGTCAAGTTGCGGTTGCGGCTGGCTAAGAGATTGATGAGTTGATTTTGGGCGTAATTGGTGTCTTGAAATTCATCCACTAGTATATATTTGAATTTCTGCTGATATAGTTTGAGGACGCTGGGACGGTCGCGGAAGAGTTTGAGAGAATAGGAAATTAAATCCGAAAAATCTAATACACCCTCTTTGACTTTAAGATCGGAATAGTCGGAATAAAGCCCGGCCAATTCTTGATAATTTGAGTCCTTTTTTTTGGACCATGCCAAATATTGGGAAGGACTGACGTCCTCGTCCTGAAGGCGGTTGAAATGCTGGAGAGCAGCTGTCAAAAATTTGGCCGGATTGCCCAGAGGGCGATAGTAATTAAGATCAAAATCAAAAAGGTGGTTTTTGAGAAGAGAAACGGCGTCGGGAGCGGTAAGAAGCTTGTAATTAGTATCTAGGCCCAGATGCAAGCCTTCTTCGCGTAAGATGCGATCACAAAATGAATGAAAGGTGCTGACCCACATTTGGGTATAACCGTAAGGCAGAGCGACGTCGATACGTTCCTGCATCTGTCCAGCCGCTTTTTCAGTGAATGTGAGGCATAATATTTCGGAAGGTTGGGCGAGACCTTGGGCTATGAGCCATTTAACGCGCTCGGTGACGACTGTGGTTTTGCCTGTCCCCGCACCGGCTATTATCAGAAGCGGGCCGGAGCTGTGAGTTACGGCTTCGAGTTGCTGTTTATTGAGGGTTTTTTCTTCGGACATGTCCCAATAATACCTCACCTCTAACCCCTCTCCTAAATTTAGGAGAGGGGAACCAAAGGGGTGAGGTAAAATCGCGGTATGAGAATCTGTGGATTGGACGAGGTTGGCCGGGGTTCGTTGGCCGGACCGTTGGTGGCTGCGGCGATCATTCTCAGGGCAAGCATCTCAAATCTCAAGGATTCTAAAAAATTAAACTTGAAACAAAGAAACAAACTTTACAAAAAGATATTAAAAAATGCTGAGGTGGTCGAGGTGGAAATAATTTCGGCGAGACAAATTAATAATCGGGGGATGGGATGGGCAAATAAGCAAGTTTTTAAAAATTTAATTAAACGAATTGAAGCCGACAAATATATTATTGACGGGAATTTAAAAATCAAAAAAACAATTAGTATAGTGAAAGCGGATACAAAAATTCCGGAGGTGATGGCGGCTTCGATTGTAGCTAAAGTAACCAGAGACATGTTAATGAAGGAACTGCATAAAAAATATCCGAGTTACGGCTGGCGAACAAATGTGGGATACGGAACGGGCTATCACGTGAGAGCAATAAGAGAATACGGATCAGTCCACTATCACCGGAGTGTGTTTGTAACAACGGCGATAAAAAACTCTAAATTCTAATATCTAAATCCTAAACAATTTATCAAATTCGAAATGGATCATATCGCCATCATGAATCCTAAGTTGAAATTAATAGACAAAACTTTGAGTGGGGAAAAGAAGGTTGAGTCGAGATGGCTAAAAAATAAATCCGCGCCGTGAGGGAAAATAAAAATCGGCGAGAGGATTTATTTTAAGGACTCAGGAAGGCCGGTGACTGCCGTGGCGAAAGTTGAAAGAGTGACGGAATTGACTGATATGGAGAAGGCGACCAGGCTGTTTGGGTCGAGGAAGTGGGCAAAAGGTAAAAATTATTGTGTTCTAATCTAGCTGAAGAATCCGAAAAAAGTCGCGCCGTTTAAAATTAATAAGACAGGTTTCGGTTCGGGAGCGGCGTGGATGGTTGTAAAGGATATTGAGAAAATCAGGACAAAATGAGTTATTATTCCAGTTGATGTTGGATGAGAAGTGGGTGATATTGGGAGCGGTTTTGAATTTCTCTGGCACGGCAACCTATTTGATAGAAACTCTAAAAGGCAAGGTTAAACCGAATAAGATGACATGGTTACTATGGGCACTGGCACCGTTGGTCGCATTCAGCGCTGAGATAAGTCAGGGTGTAGGACTACAGTCTCTGTTGACTTTCATGGTTGGTTTTGGGCCGCTTCTAATATTTATCGCCTCATTTATCAACAAGGAGGCATACTGGAAAATCAGTCGTCTGGATTATTTTTGCGGAGGGTTTTCTGTGCTGGGATTGTTGCTATGGGCTACAACCAAAAACGGAAATTTGGCGATAGCTTTTAGCATCTTGGCGGATGGGTTGGCTGGTGTGCCGACAATCATCAAATCTTGGCGGGCTCCAGAGACGGAGAATGCGACGGTTTTTCTTCTTGCGGGAATAAGTGCCTTGATTACTCTCCTTACCATAGATGTCTGGAACTTCGAGCATTATGCCTTTCCGGCCTATATTCTGCTAATTTGTGCTTTGTTATTCTCCTTGATTAGGTTTCGGCTGGGTAAAAAGCTGGACGAGGGGGTAATTGATAGAGGCTAAAAGTTAGGTCAGAAGTTGTATTTTGGATGAGTATTTTGCCTTGGGTCGGATAGATGAGGGCGCGGGCGAGAGTGGAGTCTTGGCAGGCGGTGAGTAATGCCAACACCTCGTCTTGGGTCATGTGATCTTTGGCGAGACGAGAGGCCTTTTGATAGCGACTTACCGATTCCGGCGGTTGATAAGTTTCGTTGGCTTGGCCTCGGGGAGTGAGAAAATGGTTAGTGTGAACGTAATGTCCTCCAGTCATTTGAGTGGTTTCTTGGTAGCTGGGGGAAACGGCAATGTTTAGCAGGTCGTCGCCTTGGACCAGGAAGTGGTTAAAACCAGAAGCGTGGGGAGTTTGTGATAGTAGTTGTCCGGCTTGGGCAAGAGAGCGACATTCTAAAAGTGCGCGGGCAATAAAATTACGGGGGACTCCTATCTGGGGACGGGAGTGAAGATTGTCGATACATTGAACTAGACCCCAATTGTTGATGCTGGCAGACGTGCCAATAAACTGATATTTGTAGTGCAACCCCAAAATAGTGGTGTCCCCGATTTTGGCTTTGAGAAGATGCAGGTCATTGGCTGTTTCATTGTCGTCTCCCGAGTCTTCGTTGTGGGCAACGACCGGTTGGTTGTCCAGATGGGTAAATATGGTGGTGCAATGAATGGATTCAGAGCAGTTAAGAAGAAAAAAGTCCTCAAATGAAACTCCGGCTGCTTGGGCCATGTTTTGGGCCTCGATCAAGATTTCAGGAAAGGTTTTTTGGGCGGCTTGAATATAGGGATCAACGGGGAGGATTTTAAGTTTTTTGACCCGCTGGTTAATTTCTAGGCGAAACTTTTTACCTAAAAAACTACCCAGTTCGGCGTGGGAACCGGTAAATTCTAAGTACAAAAATGGGTGGTTTATTATATTCAGGGTAGTTTATACAAGACTTGGGAGAGGAAGTCGCGGGGAGATAAAATGGGTATGCCCTTGAATTTTTTGAGGGGGAGAAGATGCTTTTTGTCACCGGTGACAATATAGTCGGCGTTGGCGGCTTGGGCGCAGGCTAATATTTTATTATCTGTAGGATCAGATTTGACTACGGAGACGGTTGGGGTGGTGGTAATATATTCTCCGACTGTCGATACCAATTTTTCGGCTTCCAAAAGATTATCCTTGTTCCATTTGAACTTATTGGCGAGAGTCTGAATAACCTCCTTGACTACTTCTTCAGATACACATACGGTAATCTTTCTTTCCTTGATCGCATCGAACATTTTACTTATAGCGCCACCGAAATGAAGGTTGGAAACGTAGATGTTGGAGTCAAAAACTACCTTCATGCATCTCCCATGAGCCTGTATACGTCTTCTTCGGAAGTGATACCCAATTCCTTCGCCTTTTCGCGACCATACTCGCGGATCTTCTCCCATCTTTGCATCCAAACATATCTTTTCATAAGTTCGGCTAGAGTGGCGCTGCGTGTCTGGCCCGCGTCTTTAATAACTTCGTCGAACGAGGAGAGAAGTTGGGAGTCCAACGAAAATGAGACTACGGCTGTATTTCTGGTAATTTGGGGCATGGTGTTATTATTACACTGTAATACTGGGGTGTCAAATAGACTTATTTTTGTGTTTTCCATACTCTTTTGCAATCCAGAGGTTGTTTACCGCAAGTATCCCCTTGAAAATTCCGGCTAATATGCCAAAATGTGGAACTATAATCGAGGCTGCCATTTTGTTGGCCATAAACAAAGCGTTTTTACCTGAGGTCATTTCACGCATTGATGGCCTGGCTGAATGGTAGCGGTTTGCCTCGCGGATTAGAATTACCTGGCCGGTGATTTTTTCGGCGGTGTTAACAGCTTCTATCGCTTTAGCGGTGCTATAAGTGTCCGCTATTTCCGATAGACAAAAAATCGCTGCGGATGTGAGATGCCATGGAAGAAGCTGCTGGCGATTGATGCCGAGTGCAAAAATTGTGATTTCGCTGATGACTAACGACAAGGGTATGAGAGGAACTTGATCTAGATATTCATACCACTTACTAACCCTGTGCATGGGCTTTGCGCCTGCTTTTGTGAACTCTTGGTCTATGTCGACATTGTCTGGCATATTTTTACTCTGGACTGGGTTCAGATAATTGGTGGGTGTGATTAAGCTTTTGGCCTAAAAGAGTTGTTGACGAGGTGACGTGGGACATCTGGTTGAAGGCGTTGGTGAGATGGCGATTTAGGACGCCCATGTTTTCAGAGACACGCTCATAATCTTTTTGGGCGGCGCGTAAGGTTTTTAAAATCTGGCGAGATTTGACCTCCAGCTCTTTGCCCTGGAGGGACTGCAAAAGCACTTGGAGGTGGGCGTAGAGGGTGTTGGGGGAGACAGGATAGACCCGCTGGTCGCGCGAGGCTCTGATAAGTTCGCGATTGTTAACAACTTCATAATAGACACTTTCAGAGGGAATATACATCAAGGCAAAGTCCATGGTGTCTTCTTCGGGAAGAATGTATTTCTTGGCAATATCCGTAATATGCTTTTTTACCGCAGACACCTCAAAATCGGGAAATTTAGAATCGATGCACAGGAGACCGGCGTCGGTTTTGAGAACAGCATCAACAATACTGCCGGTTTTAAAACGGTACTGGAGGTGGAAGGCGTTTTTGGGGAAAGTCGAGCCGATCATCTGGCCTAAGATCTCTTCGCCCAGGCCGCCTCTTAATTTGGGACTGGATAGAAAGTCTTGGAGGGACTTAATGCCCCGACCGACTTCGGACATCTCGCCTAAAGATTTTTGGACGTCTGCCATGAGCCGAGTGGAGCTGTCCAGAGACGAGGAAACAGAGGTTAGCCATTGAGAAAGGAGGGGGTCCTGAGATTTTTGAGACAGCCAGCCACGAATTAACCACAGAGTGATTATGAAGCCGGAAATTATTGATAAGATAATAAGCAGTTCAAATGGCACACAGATATTATATATCGAATAGAAAATGGCGGACACTTGGGGTCGGGGTGGTATTTTGGATAGTACTGATACTTCTGATTTGGAGGTTGCCCCCCGATAAGTGGTGGGTAGAAGTGGCGGCAAATATGTTTTTGGCTTTGGGATTATTATTTACGACCACGTGGGTATGGGGAAGCGGGAAGTGGGGGTTGATCACGACAACGGGAATAATTGGCCTACTGTGGATGAGGAGGTGGGGATTGTGGGACGAGGTGACCGTGGGCGGATGGTTAATATTTCTGGGGTTGCTTACTTTAGTTAATTAAAGTAGCATGGGCGGGTGCAAGTTTCCAAACGAAATGTCAGTCCGATTTTAAAAAAACAGATTGAAAAAATGTGGTATCAGTTGGTGGTAGATATCAAAACTCCCCAGGATGCCGAGGTGATACTGGGAGGGTTATTATCCGAGACTGAACTGGAAGCAGTTACTAAAAGACTGGCGGTGGGTTATTGGTTAAGCAACGGCAGAAGTTATGAAAACATAAGAGAGAATCTAAAGGTATCAAGTGCTACGATTGCGGCCATTGCCCAGGAGCTGAAAAAGCCGGAGTGGACGTCTGCACTACAGCGAGTGAAGGCCGAAGAGTGGGCAACGAAGTGGGAGACGAGGATAAACAAATTATTTAATCCTCGTAGTTAAACAGTTGATCAGTTAATCAGTTTGCCAGTTAAGTTATTAAGTTTAGAGAGTAAATTGGCCATTTCTATAAATGATTTTTTGGGTGCCGTCCTCGAGGTGAGCGGTGGCGATACGATTGGTGGTAGAGATAATGTCGGTATGAACAGCGGAGTCGTTGAAACCTAATTTAGTCCATTGAGTTTTGGCAACTTTAGCGGGATCGCCAGCATAAGAGTCGTGGTAGGCGGAACCCAGGGCAATGTGGGTATTACCAAAAGGCCCGGAAATATTCTCGTCGAAAAGAGTCTCTGCCATGAATTTGTCGATGCGAGAGAGACGTTTGTCAGTTAAAGAAAATTCACCTATTTTGTCGGCATTTTCTGTCGCTATCATTTCCTTGAGAACCGGGTAATTTTTGGAAGCTGTGCTTTTGACTACTTGGCCGTCTTGAAAATCTAACTTTATGCCCTCGATTAAATTACCATAGCGATATAAGGGTTGATTGAATTCGATATGTCCTTCGGTACCGCGCCAGTCGGGAGAAATAAACACTTCGAAACTGGGAATGTTTCTCCCGCCACCGTCCAACCACTTGCGGTGGGGACCGATTTTGATCCAGAGATCGACGCCGTCGCCTTTGACGTGCAGCTTGTCAATTTTCAGAGCATTAAGCTTGGTTTGGAGACGATGGTTTTCTCGGGCTACTTGGCGCCACTTGGCAATGGGATCGGCGGCATCCAAATAGCAAGCTTTGATGATTTGGTCCCAATAGTCGGAGGGGGTCATTTTGGCCTCGGCGGCCATCGCAGGAGTGCCATATAGAGCCAGCGTCCAAGTAAATTTACCGGCGTTTTCTTTGGCATCGCGCCAGTCTTTGGCAGGTTTGAGGGCCCTACTTTTGGTCATAATTTTTTGGGGGTCGATGCCCTCGAGCTCATGCTTATCGGTCTCGGAAATAATAGCGATGGAGTGGTCGATTTGGTCAATGAGGCCGCGCATGAATTTAGCCGGGAAGAATTTGAGTTGGTCGGAGTTGGCTAGTTCGTAATACTGCCTGGCCACGTCGTCCGGTTGATAGTCGGTTAGGGGGATAGCACCGGAGCGAAGAACTTGGTTCCTAAGAGCAATGTAAAGTGGTTTGGCGCATTCGTTGACAATGAGACGGACGACTTCGCCTTTTTTAACCCCATTGCCTGAATTGAGGGCAAAATTGACCAACACTTGGGCGTATTTTTGGAGAATCTCGGGCGACGGCTTGTAATCATTCATACCCCGAAGTATACTATAGATAGCACATGACGCTGGCTGAAGTTGTGTTGGGCAGGGCAGGAATGCCGGAGGATAACGTACGGCGTTTGGCTGTGGGAGTGGGGATGGTAGTTCTTGGATTGGGGTATGGGGTACTATCTGGTAACGATTTCGTTGGTGGGACGGTTATGTTGACCGGCATGGTGTCTGGTGGAATTCAAGCTTTGATAACTGCTTTTAACCCGCCTGGTCCGGGATCTAGTTATTTTCGTCGATAGTTGATATAATAGCTGCACAATGAAACTGGGTGTTTACATGATGGCGATGGATTCCGCATAGGCGGGTGGTTCGACGTTGTTCACCATTCCGCCGAAAGGCGGATTTTTTATTTCTAACTCACCCCTAATCCCTCTCTTAATCTAAGAGAGGGACATTACTAAACCTATGAAAAAACCACTCATTACAATCACCACTGACTTTGGGGATGGGTTTGCCACAAGTCAGCTAAAAGTGATTGTGGCAGGCTTGGGTTACACTGGTCATCTGGTGGAAAACCACGATGTCAAGCCATATTCGATCGTCGAGGGGGCGTATGGGATATGGCAGCTGGCCAAATATTGCCCAAAGGGATCGGTGCATGTGGGAGTAGTAGATCCGGGAGTAGGGTCAGATAGAGCCGGAATAGTAATTAAAACCAAGAATTTCTGGTTTGTGGGGCCGGATAATGGGCTGTTGTATCCCGCGGCAGTTGCGGATGGAATTGAAAGAATTTGGAAAATTATAGATTTTGAAAATGTTTCAAATACTTTCCATGGACGAGATGTGTTTATAAAACAGGCAGTGTGGCTGGCGCAGGGGAAAGAACCAAGAGGGGAAGAGATTGAAGAGATTAAGAGATTAAGTTTCGAAGAAGGGCAGGTGGTGCATATAGACCATTATGGGAATGCCAAGATTTGGGGGAAAAAGACTTTTGGGCTGCCGGTAGTCAAAACTTTTTCGGATGTGCCCGAGGGGAGTCCGTTAATTTTTAATGGCAGTAGTGACCTACTGGAGCTGGCAGTGAATCTGGGCAGCGCAGAGGAGCGATTTGGATTAAAATTGGGACAAGTTATAGAAAAACTGTGAGCAATAAATTTTATATAACCGCCGCGATCCCGTATGTTAACGCCAAGCCGCATATTGGCCATGCCTTAGAATTTACGCAGGCAGATGTGATTGCCAGATATCATAAGTTGTTAGGAGAGGATGTGTTGTTGCTATCCGGCGGAGATGAGAACGCTTTGAAAAATGTCCAAGCGGCGGAGAAGGCTGGAGTACCGATACAAGAATTTGTGGATAAGAATACGCAGCTTTTCTTTGATCTAACGAAAAAATTGAATGCAGACTTTGATGTTTGGCAAAAAGGAAGCGATAAAGAACACCACTATGTTTCCAGCCAGGAATTGTGGAAGAGGTGCGAGAAGGACATTTATAAAAAGGCTTATCATGGGCTTTACTGCGTGGGGTGTGAGACTTTTTACGAAACGGAGGAGCTAGATGAGAAAGGAGAGTGTCTTGAACATCCGGGAAAAAAGTTGGACGAAGTGGAAGAGGAAAATTATTTCTTTAGATTATCTAAATACCAGGATAAGATTCTGAATTTAATTGAATCTAGAGAGCTAGAAATTGTCCCGAGTGAGAGAAAGAATGAGGTATTGAGTTTTATAAAGGGAGGACTAAAGGATATCAGCATTTCGCGAAGTAATGAAAGGGCGAGGAATTGGGGAGTGCCCGTGCCAGGAGATGACAAACAGAGGATATTCGTTTGGTACGATGCGTTAAACATTTATCAGTCGGGCGTTGGATTTGGGTGGGATGAAGAAAAATATTACAAATGGTGGCCGGCGGATGTGCATGTCATCGGCAAAGGAATAATCCGGTTCCATGCGGTGTATTGGCCGGCGTTTTTACTGTCTGCGGGATTGAAATTGCCAAAGAAAATATTTGTGCATGGATATTACACAGTGAACGGACAGAAGATGTCTAAGACCCTAGGAAATGTGTATGATCCGATTCCCCTGCTGGAAAAATACGGCGCTGATCCGCTGCGTTACTATTGCCTGGCCAAAACTCCCCCCTTTACCGATGGAGATTTTAGTGAAGAGAAATTTGTCGAGACATACAATGCGGATTTAGCGAATGGGTTGGGAAATCTCGTCGCTAGGGTGGCGAAACTGTGCGAAAAAGCAAATGTCCAGGGTACAAAGTTTAATGTGGGGTACGGAGATGAGAGTTTGAGTGAAATTAGAAAATATTTAGATGAGTTTAGGTTTGATGAAGGCTTTAGATTGGTTTGGGGGTGGATCTCGGAATTGGATAAACAAATAGAAGAGTCTCGGCCGTGGGAACTTGAGGGTGAAAAATTGATAGAAGTGTTGCAATCGCTGGTTATTGGGATCAAAAAAATCTCGGCTGCTTTGCAACCTTTCTTACCCGAGACAGCTGAAAAAATATTAGACCAGTTCTCGCAGACGCAGATCATAAGCCAGTCGCCGTTATTTCCGAGGATTAAATAACTCCCATACTACAGAGTATGGTAGTTAGCGCTTGCAATAAAGTTGGCAGTTTTCGTTGTAACCCTCTTCGTGTAATTCATATCCGGCCTCATCACCGGCAAAAATGCCCCAGGCAACTGACCATGTGCAGCTGGCCCATTTATCAGTGATACTTGACATGTTAATAGCTTTCGACAAAACGGGTGCTGTCTAGGTAAATAAGTTTTGGGCTGTTTATGACCTCTATCATTTCATCGAAGGTGGCGAAGACATTTTCCAAAGCCCGGTATTGTTTCTCGGTCATCCAGATGTTTTCACCTTCTGGAATTTTTTCTTTCAGTTTTCCCTTTGTGTTTTCTATTTTATAGACCCAAAAATATTTGTCTTCGAGCAACTGGCCATTTTTGTGAAAGTGGTGGTAGTGGACGATGCCCTTGTGAATGAAATCCCCCGTTAGACCCGTTTCTTCGAGAAATTCTCGATGGGCACAATCCAGGGGGGTTTCTCCCCAGCGGATTTTGCCGGAATGGGAGCCGTACCAACCATAAAACGGTTCTTTCAGCCGGCGGTGGACAAGATATTCGGTAATCCCGTTTTTGGGCCTGACGGCGTGGAGAGCGACAGCCAACTTGGCCTGGCGTTCGAGCTTCAGCGAGTCGGTGTCCATACGGTTGGCAAATTCTTTGCCCTGGGGGGTGAGGGAATACTTGCCCGCGGATTTGGTAATCAGGCCTTCCTGAATGAGCCGGTTGACGTGGAAAGTGAAGTGGTCGTTGGTGACGTCAACGGTTTTGAGATCCCTAAATCTGGCATTGGGCTTGAATAATAATTCACGCAGGATCGAGATCTGAAAGTCGTGAATTTTGAGTTCCATGGGGCGTATTATTTGCTGAAGAGGGGTGATTGTCTAGTAAAGCCGGCTTTACCAATGTTTCCGAGGATTAAATGGGTTGCCAGATAAAGTAGGAGGTTTTGTCGTCTTGGACTTCAACGTAGCCTTCAGGACGAAAATGGTATGGGGAAAGTCGGGTTTCGTAAATATAAACCTTATATTTGGACCAAAGCCCGGGATAGGATGTGGAGAGGATTTGCTCACGATCTTCGACGCCAGTGTTGAACAAGGCTACTCCAATGATGCCCAATTCTTCTTTCAAGGTTCTTATCGCGGCTTCGTCGGGTAATTCGCCGGGTCGCATCTTTTCACCGATAGAGGTTGACAGACTCCGTCTTCTCTCCCTGCCGTCAGAGAACACTTGTTTTTCCTCGACTAGTTTTAAAACACCTTGTCCCTGGCTAAAAAATACGTTTATCCCTACTCCCTTAACACTCCGTAGAACTTTTTTTCCCGAATCTTCTATTTTGACCTCTCCTGATCTTATTTCGGTCAGCAGGTGCGCTAACGTTTTGCTTTCTCCGGTTCCCCACTCTTCGTACGGAATTTTTCGGGAGTTAAGGAATTCCTTGAGTTCGTTTAAATTCATCTGACGTATCTTATCACTCAAGGTCGGGTAAAATGGAGCAGTGATAGACTCACATTGTCATTTGTATGAGATTCCGGAGGAGGAATGGGTAGATAACGGATTGGAGGCGATGGTTTGCGCGGGGGCGGATGTGGAGACGAGTGAAAAAGCAATTGAGTTGGCGGAAAAGCACCCTAATGTGTATGCCACTGCGGGGATACATCCGGAGGGAATGGGGAAGTTAAGGGATCTCTCGGCGTTGCTCGAGATGACAAAAAAACCGAAAGTTGTGGCGGTGGGGGAATGCGGGTTAGATACAGGAAGTGAAGCCGAGATTGAATTATTTAAATTTAATATAAATTTGGCGAAGGAGACGGGGTTGCCGGTGGTTGTGCATTGCCGGAATATGTTTGATAGGGTGTTTGAGGTTTTGAATTACGATAAAGTGCAGATGCATTGTTTTACTGGAAATGAGGAGGAGATGCGGGAGTGTGTGAGGAGGGGGTGGTATATAAGTTTTGGGGGGATATTAACATTTAAAAAAAGTGAGTATTCGAGAGAGGTGGCAAGATTAGTTCCGGAGGATAAGTTATTGATCGAGACCGACTCGCCATATTTAGCGCCGGAACCAGTAAGAGGGACTAGAAACACCCCAGTTAATGTAAAATATGTCTTAGACTGCCTGACAAAAGTAAGAGGGACTAGAGTGGAGCAGATAACCTCTGAAAACGCCAGAAGACTGTTTGGGTTATGACAAGAAGACAACGGAGGTTTTTAGAAATATTGCCGGGGTTTGTGAGTTGGAATGTGATTTTGTTTTTAATTTGGGGTGGTTATTTCATTCCGGTTGTGACGGCCTATTTTATATTGGCTTTTGATGTGTACTGGGTATACAAATCGCTGACCGTGACGGTAGCGGCAATCTTATCCCACTTTAAAATGCAGGCGGCTGAGCACCTGGACTGGATGCGGGAAGTCCGGGGGTTTGGGGACTGGGAAAAAGTGAGACATGTGGTTATTGTCCTGGTTGCTAATGAACCACCGGAGACTTACTCGCGGACACTGGAGGCTTTGTCGAAACAAATGTTTCCATTGAAGCAAGTGGCGGTGGTCATGGCAACCGAAGAAAGATTTCCTCAAGCTGCGCTGCAATGCGAGGCATGGCGAGAAAGAATGGGCAAATTGTTTGGGGCATACCTGGTGACTGTCCATCCGGCTAATATCCTCGGAGAAATTAAGGGCAAGTCGTCGAACGAGGCGTGGGGGGCTAAAGAAGCCAAGAGGATCTTGGTTGATGAAATGAAATGGGATATGGAGTTTATGACAGCGACATCAAATGACTCAGATGCTATATTGCACACTCAGTATTTGGCTTGTTTGGCGTTTAAGTTTCTGGATGATCCTAATAGATATGAAAAATTCTGGCAACCGGCTATTGTGTTTTACAATAACATTTGGAGGTTGCCGGCCGTAACCCGAGTGGTAAATACATTGGGAACGTTGTTTCAAATTGCGGTTCTGATGAGAAAAGACAAACTTATTAGCTTTTCTAATTATTCTCTTTCTTTCCGGTTGTTAGTGGAGGTGGGATACTGGGATACAGACGTGATTCCGGAAGACTACCGGATTTTTTTCAAAGCTTTTTTTGCCAAAGAAGGGCGAGTGGAGGTGGAACCTATTTTTTTACCATCATCGGCGGACGCGGCTGAGTCGACGTCGACTTGGAAAACTTTTTTGAACGACTATCAACAAAAAAAGAGGTGGGCGTGGGGAGTGTCCGATATCCCGACTTTCGTCGAGATGTACACCAAATACCGAGGAGGGTGGGAATTTAACAAGATATTGCGTTTGTGGCGAGTGTTTGAAGATCATTTGTTGTGGCCGGTCAACTGGTTTGTAATCACCGCCGGAATTACGATTGTCTCCTTGATCAACCCCGAATTTACCCGGACGACTCTTGGCTATTCGTTGCCCAAATTGTCATCGGCTATTTTGTCGGTGACAGTGTTGTTTTTGATTATCTTACTTATCATTGACATGAGAAGGAGACCGCCGCGACCAGAGCATATGCCTAAATGGAGGGCGTGGTTAACGCCTCTAGAGTTTGTACTGATGCCTGTGGTTGGTTTTTTCTTTAATGCACTTCCTGGCTTGGACGCGCACACAAGGTTGATGTTGGGGAAGTATCTTGAATATAAGATCACAGAAAAGGTAAAGTAGATATTATGTGGGCGAGGTGGGAGAAATGGCTAAGAGGTCGGGAATGGCTGGTGTTGATCCTGATTGGAGTGGTGGTCATTAGGATTCCCACGTTGTTTGAGCCGTACTGGTATGGGGACGAGGGTATATATTTGACGGTCGGACAGGCGATGCGCCAGGGAGTCAAATTGTACAGACAAATTCACGACAACAAACCGCCACTTTTATATTTGGTGTCAGCGCTTGCTGGAGGAAGTTTATTTTGGTTCAGGTTTCTGGCCGGTGCGTGGAATGTGGCGACGGTGGTGGTGTTCGCCGGGACGTTTGATATCATATTCGGCAAGGAGAATCGCTCGTGGAAATATGGGGCAATAATCACCTTCGGTCTAATTACTAACTTGCCGCTATTGGAGGGAAATATTGCTAACGCCGAAAACTTTTTCTTATTACCGGTGTTGGCAGCGTTTGCTATATTGGGGAAAGAAAGGATCACTAGTGCTGGGATTTGGTGGGCGGGTATACTAATCGGATTAGGTGCGCTGTTTAAGGTTCCGGCCTTGCTAGAAGCCGGGGTATGGCCGATTTATTGGCTAATTGAAACTTTAAACAAGAAACTAGGTTGGGGTGATTGGTGGAAACGGTGTATTATCCTTGGCCTGGCCGCTTTGTTGCCATTGATACTGACTGTGGGATATTATCAATTCACAGGATCTGGGACAAATTACCTATCCGCAATTGTCGGACAAAATATTTCATATCTGTCCACCTGGAAAGAAGGTGGGGCAGGGGGTGGTATCTTTGGAGTGAAAGGGAGAGCAGCCGTGGCTGTAGTGCTGATTGCAGGAATTGTGGTTGTAAATAAGAGACTTAAAAAACAGGCAATAATTGTGGGAACGTGGTGGATAGTAACTCTGTTTGCGGCTTTGTTGTCCGGACGGCCATATCCCCATTATTTATTGCAAATGGCGGGAGTACTTACTTGCGGGGCAGTGATACTGGCAAGTGGAAAAAGATGGGAGAGGGGTTTGGTCGCGATCCTCATCGTGGTGTTTGCCGGGGCTATCACTTTTTTCCGGTTTTGGGTTTACCCGGTAGCGGGATATTACCTAAATTTTGCCAAGTGGGTAATTGGACGACAGACCAAGCAGGAATACTTCGCCTGGTTTGGGCCCGGGGTGTTGCGAAATTATAGAATTTCTGGAATTATCGCAGCGGGAAGTAAGCCTTCCGATAGGATCTTTGTGTGGGGCGACGAACCGATGATATATGCGCTGACGCGAAGGCTGCCGGCGACAAAATACATGGCCAAATACCATGTGGAAAGTTTTGCCGCCCAAGACCGGACGATTGAAGAGGTGGAGAGCAATAATCCACGATATATAGTGACTTTTTCTGACATGCGTGAGCTACCAGGGTTGGCTCAACTAATCTTGAGTAAGTACCTATTGGAGGAAAAAGTAGATGATGTTCGAATTTATCGGCAAATGGTGGGTTTGACGTATATACCCATCATGAGGTAGTTCTTGTGCGTATTAACGCGTTTCGATGGGTATATATCCGTCATAATCGCTGCAAATTCGCAGCATGACAGCTATAATTAGGAAGTGGAAAGGGTTTTAAAACGGCTAGGGTTATTTAATTTTTTAGTGATGGCGGCGGGGGTAATGGCCGGGTCCGGGGTTTTGATCATCTATGCCAAAAGACTGCCTCCCCAGGTGCCGTTATGGTACAGCCGGTCGTGGGGAGAAGAGCAGTTGGCAAGTCCGGCGATGCTTTGGGTGTTGGTAGCGTTGATTCTAGTAACCGGAATTGGGGCTGGAATCGGGGGGAGAAAGGGAGTGTTGGGAGCAATGGTTTTGGCTGGGGGAATAGTAATCCAGGTGATGCTAATGTTGGCACTACTTAGAATTGTCATGTTGGTGGTATAAATGGAATATCTAATTGGTCCGTTTTTGGTCTCGGCTGGTATCTCGGTCGCGGTGAGTTGGTTGGTAATCAGGTGGGGTCGGGCCATGGGAATAATTGACGACCCCAAAAAGCACATCCACCCCAAGGTAGTACATGAAACGCCTGTGCCCCGTGGGGGAGGGTTGCCAATCCTGGCAGCCTGGTTGATATCTGCGGCACTATTTCTTCCGTGGGAAAAGAAAATTGTCGGAATTGGGTTGGGGGTAATACTTTTGGGAATAATCGGGTTTGTCGATGACAAATTTGAGGAAAAGGTGTCCCCTCACTTTCGATTAGTTATCAATGTGTTGGCGGCTCTTATGGTAATCGGGGGTGGGGTGGGGATTGCATTTATAACTAGCCCTGGGGGGGGAATTTGGGATCTAAGCTCTCCCAGATGGTGCTGGGGGGACCACTGCCTGTGGCTGTTGTCTGATTTATTCGCTTTGGTTTGGCTGGTGTGGACGCAAAACATAGTCGGATGGAGCAGCGGGGTGGACGGGCAATTGCCGGGCTTTGTAATTGTGGCGGCGGGGGTGATGGCGGCAATGGGATTGAGATTTGGCACTGATATTAATCAACAACTTATAATAGTGATGGCGGCAATTGTGGCGGGGGCTTATGCGGGGTTTTTACTTTGGAACTGGTACCCACAGAAGATAATGCCAGGATACGGGGGAAAGAGCCTGGCTGGTTTTTTATTGGGAGTGTTGGCTATTTTTTCGGGAGCAAAAGTGGGAGCAATGATAATGGTACTTTGCATTCCTTTTATCGATGGAGCGGCGGTAATTGTGAAACGGCTGGCCGAGCACCGCAGCCCGGTGTGGGGCGGGAGGGAACACCTGCATCATTACTTGTTGGACAAGGGATGGGGCAAGAGGCGAATAGCGGTTTTTTATTGGCTGATGTCATTGGTTTTTGGGGTGGGAGCGTTGCAATTGAATAGCCAGTCCAAGTACTTTACAATGGCGACAGCAGGACTTCTCATCGGGGGGGTCATTTTATGGTTTCACTATTTTTCAACATCCTCAAAACGGCAAGGCCCAGACAATGGGTAAAAAACCTGACATTGTTTGCGGCACTTATTTTGACCGGGTATATTTATTCGTCCCAGTTGTGGTGGAGAGATTTTTGGATAGTGGCAGAAGCGGTGGTGATTTTTACACTGGTAGCGTCGGCTGTTTATTTTTGGAACGATATAATTGACATCAAGGCCGATCAGGCGCATCCGTTTAAGAAAAAAAGGCCGATTGCTTCTGGTAAGATCTATCTCCCTCTGGCGGTTGTCTTGTTTGGCTTGGGGTCAGTCGTGGGCTTAGGATGGGCATGGAAATTGTCGGGGCTGTTTTTTGGAGTAGTATTTGGGTATTGGGGACTACAAATACTATATTCGGTATGGCTGAAAAACATCGAGGTGGTAGATGTGTTTGTGATTGCTATGGGGTTTTTTTTGAGAGTGCTGGCGGGATCGATTGTGATAAACGCCCACTTGTCTATCTGGTTTCTGTTGTGCGTAATTTCTACATCACTTTTTCTAGCGGTAGGGAAAAGGCGGGCAGAAATGGCAATTTTGACTGAACAGGCGGCGTTGCACCGAAAAGTGATGAGTAAATATTCGGCCAGTATTCTGGACTCTTATTTGACCATGTTTGCCACAGCGGCGTTTTTGTCATGGTCGTTGTTTACCTTCAATTTTTACGAGCAAGGGGGGTTGCAGTTTACACCGACGAGCCTGGTCCTTACCTCTCGGACATTGACTATAAACAAATGGTTGATGGCGACTATACCTGTCGTAATTTTTGGCATCATGCGGTACATCAGAATAATCTACGACGGGTCGAGGGCTGAAACTCCGGAGAGAGTAATTTTGTCAGATGTGACACTACTTTCTACGGTTGCGGTGTGGGGAGTGTTGGTGATGATAACTCTTTACGGAATTGGTTAATCTTTGGAGAATTGGCTTTCCAACTGCTTAATTCTTTTGAGCCGAAAAAAATTGGTGATGCCCATATAAAGGGTGTAAGCGGGGCCAAGAATAAGTAGGATCGTTATTAATAAACGGTGCCAAGGCGGGGAAAAGAAAAGATTAACGAATAAAACCATTAATAGGCAAGCCAGATTGATGGCGCAGGCTTCGACGGCATAGATGATTTTGTCGAGACGCAATGCCTGGGGATCATCATTCGTACTTTTGAGCATATTGCGACGAGACCCAGCCTTGCCCGACGGCAGGCAGGCCAGAACTGGTTGACGGCAGGTCTACCTTAATAAGATACCACCCAGAATCGGATTTGAGGAGGGGGTAGGTGGCGGCAGGTTTGACCTGACCAAGTTCAGAACTTGTGGTTTTTGGCTCGGAACGGACACGTAAAAAGCCGGTAGGCGTATCCAAAATGCGCACATAGGGGCGGGCGAGAGTGGCAGAAGGGGTAGCTGGCGAAGCGGTGGGAAGAGGAGTGGGAAGAGGAGCGGGTGAACCCGATAGCTTGACCGTGAGAGCTAAGCGGTAGCTAGCGACGGCTTGGGCCGTAATTTGGCGATCTGTAAACCCAGGAGCAGAGAGGGTAATGTTGTGATCTCCGGGAGTAACCGGAGAAATAAGCAGTGGGGTAAACCCTTGGGGTTGGCCATCGATGGTGACAGAGGCGGAGTCTGGGTAACTGGTAACAATACTGAGGCTGGCTTCAGACCCACTTTCGCCAAGTAGACTAGTGATGTCTCCGGCCGAAGTGTCGTCCGTTTCGCCAAACTCGCGGTGGATGACAGTGTAGGTATCTGGAGTAAGGCGGATTTTGGCTTGATACGGCGAAACGTTGGCCAAAGTGTCAGGGATGATTTTGACGGTCACTTCGCCTGGGGGGAAAAGTTTTTCCAATGGGGTGCGGCCGACTTGGGCATTGTCGATAAAAACAAGCGCTGGGGGAGTGGAGAAGACTTTGAGGCCGGCGGTGGGAGTACGGGAACGAATAAATGCGAAAACGCTGAAACCGACACCGATAATTAGGCCGGCGGCGATGAGGATTAGGCCGATAAGTTTGGTTTTAGGCACGGGCTAATAATAACATAGATGTTAAAATGAATGGGCGATCCGGTGGCGAAGTGGTAACGCGGCTGTCTGCAAAACAGCTATTGCAGGGGTTCGATTCCCCTCCGGATCTCCCGAATATAATGCGTATTTGCATGAGCTTTGGTTGGGGCTTAATGTTTCGACAGAAAAAGTAATTTTTTAAATTATATCCCGATTACACTGGGGGTAATGTTTTGGGCGATGTTTAGGGTTTTTTTATAAATGATAATAGAGGAAAAAGCGTAATTTGGGTTTTGTTCGGTTGGAGTTGACGGGGGAGGGGATTTGGGCTATAATGCGCATATATCTCTGCGCATTCTGGCGCAGAATTTTTTTTGGTATATGAAGTGGAATGACCGACTTATAGCTTGGGCCCAGAAGACCATAAACCAGCTGGGGTCTCCCCTACTACTTAAAGAGCTGGCATGGCGGGGTGTGGTATTCGTGGTTAAGTGCGGACGGAGTAATCCAATAAGCTTTGCAATACGCCCTGTTTTGTCTCATCCTAAGGGAAAAACGATTTTAGGAATGGCAATAGCAATGATGGTTTTGGCGACCTCGATTTGGGGACCTATTCCCACAGCGGCTGACGCAGGGGGCAGGTGGGAGCTACCGGTTATTCCTGAGGGGAAAATAAGCCCTGTGACCGTAGAGTCGGTAGTATTGCCTGTCGAAAATTTCCGCATTTCTCAAGGGTACGGATGGCTACACTCAGGAGTGGATATGGCGGCTAAAAAGGGAGAAGCTGTTAAATCGGTTATGGCGGGACAAATAATAGCGGTAAAAAGGGAACGGTGGGGATACGGACAGCATGTAATCGTCGGCCACAAAAATGGTTACGAAAGCTTGTATGCTCATCTGTCTAAAATTAGCGTGGCCGAGGGCGATCGTGTGACGACAGACTCGGTTTTGGGTGAAGTGGGGTCTACCGGCCGATCGACCGGACCGCATTTACATTTGGAAATCCGCCAAGAGGGTAAATTGGTCAACCCGAAGACGGTGTTGGGGATGAAATAGGCAGATAAGACTTGATCTTGGCCATAATGTCTGTGGGGGTAATGTCGGTCTTAACCAGGCAATCTACTGCCCCAATAGTTAGGGCAATATCCCGTTGGTGATCAAGATTGGTGATAACCAGCACGGGAATGGATTTGAGCTGGGGATCGCGTTTGAGCTGCTCTAATACGTCGAAGCCGTTCTGGCCGCCGGGAAGCATAATATCTAAAATAATAAAGTCGGGATGCGTGTCACGGGCTGACTGGAGACCAGATTGGGCTGAATCGGCCAGAGTCACTACATACCCAACTTGGGTGAACAAATCCTGATAGAGTCCTTGGAGTTGGTCGTCGTCTTCAATAATTAAAATGGACGGGGAGTTACGGGGTGTCATGAAAGAGGAAGGGTAACATAAAAGATGGTACCACTTGGAGCGGAAGTGAACCAGATGCGTCCGCCGTAATGATTGACTTGGGACTTAGTCAGATAGAGACCTAGACCTTCTCCTTTGGTGGTAAAGATGTGCGGTTGGTTATTTTTCGGAATGCCGGGACCGGTATCGGCGACTGTGATGGTTAGATTGTGGTCCTGCGAAATGTCAAATTTCAATTCAATTCGACCATTGGGAAAAGTGTACTTGATAGCGTTGGAGAGAAGATTGTGGAGAACGGTATGAAAGAACTTCGGGTCAATTATTATTTGAGGTTGGGGCGGGTACTGAACTTGGATGTGGAGATTTTTCGAAATAATCTGGGGAGAGAGCTCGGTGGTAATTTGTTCCACGACCGTTTTGGGAGATGTAGGCTGAGGACTCAGAATAGAAGCGCCAAGCTGAAACCGGGAAATATCCAATATGGTATTGGCTAGATCAATCAAATTTTGGGCGGCCGAGCGGAGATTAGTAAGATAGGTTTTTTGCTGCACGGTCAGGTTGTTTGAGGTGGAGGGTGACAATAAAACGTCCAGATGCCACTTAAAACTAGCCAGGGGGGAGCGAAGTTGGTGTGAAGCGAGAGAGATAAATTCGGTTTTGGCCTGGTCCACTTGTTTGAGAGCAGTAATCTGCTCGCGGATGGTTTCCAGCATTAATTGGATGCCAACAAAAATTTCTGTGAATTCATCGTCGACGTCGGGGATGGGAACATTTTTGGAAAAATCACCGATGCTGGCACTGGCTAATATGGGAAGAAGAGGGGCGAGTTTGTCTGAGGTGGTAGTCATGATTTGAGCCAAGAAATGGCTTGATCGAAAGCATCGAAATAGCGGACACGGTCGGTTTTACCGGTGGCTTTAATGACCAGATTGACCATGTGTCTCATAAGCCGGTTACCGCCAAAGATGGCCACCTTGTTCACTTCTGTTTCTTGAATAATATTACTGGCAATGCGCCGAGCATTTGAGTCTACTTTACCGATATCAGTTAAGTCGCTTAATATTTTGATGGGGCGATTGGAGACTGAAAGTTGGGAAGCAAGTTTGACAGTTTGGTCGTGGATATATTGGGCGGCAGTCGCGTCCTGATCGCCCTGGACAATATTGTGAATAAATCCGTCTTCACCCAAAAATACTTGGTTGGGCATTTGGGTTATTGTAGCACCTGTTCAATGGCTGATAGCAATTGGGGGGGGCGGGTGAAGCCGGAATCGGAATTGAGGTGGCCACCGTTTTTGATGACTATAAATTCGGCGCTTAATTTGGAGGCGAAATCATGAGCGATGTCCATGGGAACGTAAGGATCGTTATCGCCAGCAAAACAAATAAATTTATGGCAGTTTAGTTTGACTATGGGCCATTCAATTGGTGCTTTCACAAATGGAAGATTTAACGATTTAACTGGCTCGCGGACCGGCAAATCCTGGGCGAAGCCGGCGGCAAAAAAGCAGGCGCGGAGGGGGGCTTTTGCGTTTTGCAAATAAAGACAGGTGGCCAGGCAAGACATGGAGTGGGCGACGATTGTTACATCGCCACCTGGATCGCCTACCGACTCCCCTATCGCCCGGATCCAATTGTCGGGAGTTTGGTCTTTGGGTAGCTGGGGACGAAGAGTCCGATGACCCAGTTTTTCCAACTCCCCGGCCAACCAGGGGAACCAGTTGCCTTCCGGGCTACCCAGCGTGCCGTGGAGAATGAGAAAATTCATGTCTTTTCCAGGTATTGTTCAAGTTCACTAAAATTGTGAAAATAAACAGTGTTTTTTCCAAATGATTCCGCTAGTTTTGCGGCTTTTTCTCTCCGACGTGGAAACTTGATAAAAATATAAGGGATAAAGTATTCCAAATTTAATTTGTAATTTTGGCTTCCTATTCTTTTTTCCCAACCTAATTGTAATTTTATGTACCTGGTTATGTGACGTATAAACGTGATTATCGAATGAGCTTCAAAAATAAATATTAAGTCAGCATTTCTAATACGATAATCAGGGTCTTTTGTAAAGGCGTTGCCTTCAATGATCCAGTTGTTTGAATTGACCAGTTTTTTAATCTCTTCCCCAATGTTTATCCTTTTTTCCCTACCTATCTGGTCCATAAGTTCATCCAGGTGTATCACCGGAGGCGAAAGTTTTTTCCCTAGACGATCAGCAAAAATAGACTTCCCACTGGCGGTGTCTCCAAAAATCATGATTTTCATAAGGGAATTTTAGCATCGACTGGCTGGGTTGTGGTTGATGGAGTAGAATTAGAACAAGAGCCATATGACAAATCAAGTTAAGCACTTTTATGTGGGAGTAAAGGGGTTAATAATTAGGTATGACGGGAAGATATTGCTTCTGAAACCAAAAAGGGACATGCACCCGTTTTTCATAGGTGATTGGGATATACCGGGAGGGCGAATCTTGAGTCATAGCGAGGGGGAACATAGAATCAGGTCAAAGATAAAGGAAGAGACAGGACTGGAAGATATTTATTCCATAAAGCCTTTTGGAAGTGGAATAATTCAAGATGCGGAGTTTGCGGAAGAGGGGCAAGTGGTGGGGTTAGTATTGATGGTATACATTTGCCGACTGGGGAATAAGGACCAAAAGATTAACTTGGACGAAGGCCACTCGGAGTATAAATGGTGCAGTCCTGGAGAAGCGGCGGCAAATCTGTATCAATTTCCCAACGACTTTCGAGAAAGGCTTGAAGAGATGAGGTTTTAGGGTTAAACCACAACTAGGCGAGTTTGGCGCGGTGGGTTAAGATGCTCGCCCAAGTGAAGGCGGTGTCGGACCAATCGGACGAGTTGGGAAGCGTGGATTTGAGATAGAGGAAGTCTTTCATAAAACGATCATAGGTGGGGCGAAAACGGGGATGAAAGTCTTTAAGTTGGTCGAGATAATTTTGGGTATCTATTAAAAACTGGGAAACGCGGGAGGATTGATGGCCGAATGAATAGCGGCCGAGACGACCCATATTAACGGCGATATTTAAAACCAGGTCCCGGGAGGTCATATTTTGACAAAGAGTTTGTCGACTATCGCTTTCATTTGGGCGCGAATTCCGGGATCGAGAGCCTCGCGACTAGAATTAGTGGGCGGGCGGATATTGATCATTGATTCATAATCAATTTCTTTGGACTCGAGATCGACTCCCCCACCCCAGAGATCCTTTTGGTAGCTGCCGTCTTGAAGTAACAGTTGTTCGCCTAGATAGTGGCGTAGGCCGCCGATGGTCATAACTTCACGCTTAAGATCAACGACAAACTTGACGTAACCTGCTAGATCCTCGGATGCTTTTGAGATTGAAGTTTTGTCTGCAGGAGAAGTGAGCAGAATGACCATGAGGGGATTTTAACAGATTCACGAGGAGAGGAAGTCGGTGGCGGGAATGGCAGTAATGGCGGGCGAAAGCGGCAGAATGGCAGGGTGATGAAAGACAAGGTTTAGATTTGTGACTTTGAGTTTTTTGCCGGCTTGAATGAGACTTTTGGTCTCGCGCTCGAAGGTGTCGGGGTCGGAAAGATCGTAACAAACCTGGTAAAGGCGGCTGTCTTGAACAAAATCGACTTCTTGGCCGGTGTGAGGGTGACGATAATAAAAAATGTCGGGATCGCGCCGACGGAGATGCCAATAGATTTGATTTTCCAATAAACGGCCGTAATTTTGAGAGAAGCGAGCGGAAAGGGCGGTAATAAAGCCGGAGTCAATGACGTAAAGTTTTCTAGAATATAAAAGGCGGTTTTTGGCAGAAGCTGAAAGTCGGGAGACTTCGGCCGTGAAGTAACTGTCCCTAAAATAGGAAAAATACTGGTTGAGAGTAGTTTTGCCAATAGCTAATCCTAAACTTTTAAGATCGTTGTAGGTTTTGGATACGGTGACAGAGGTGCTATTTAGTAACAGTTTAAGAACCGTCTTTAGAGGTTCCTCGTTTTTTAAGTGATGCCGGTCGAGAATTTCGCGCTTGACCACGGTTTGGAAATACGACTGTAATAATTCAATCTTTTTTTCCTGTGGAGCCAAAACTACTTCCGGGAATCCCCCGTAGATAAGAAAATCGGTAAAACTTGGGCCCTGGAAGCGGGTAAACTCGGGAAAACTCAGCGGGTAAACGATTTGCTCCCAGGCCCGACCACGGAGTTCGGTGGGAATTTCAAAACTGCTGAGCTGGGAAGAAGATCCGGTGACGACAATTTTTATGGAACTACTATCCAAAATACGACGTAGCCATTTAGACCAACCGGGCTGGTTTTGCAACTCGTCGAGAAACAGATAGTCCGGGAGAAAGCCGTAAGCCTTTTCAATTTGGGGTAAAAGCTGAGTGAGGGTGTCTTCTTGTATCGGAATCCGTTCATCTTCGAAGTTCAAGTAGACGACTTTTTGGCGGGGAAGAGTGGCTAAAAGACGGGAAATGGCGTCGAAAAGGAGATAGGTCTTGCCGGTGCGCCGGAAGCCGGTGACTACCAGAGCTTTGCCTAAAAGCCCGATATTTTCCAGTTTTACGGGCTGATCACGGTGAATAACCTGAGGCAGGGGGCGGGAGAGCCATTCCTGCAAAAGAGGGCTAAATATGGAGTTCATAGTACAGAACTATAGCGATTCTGTACTACAATGTCAAATTTGAGTCCGGTTTCGACACTCTAAAGATGTGGGGTTTGGCCAGAAGCAGGCTTATTAGAGTCAGGGCGGATGGAAGTTGCTGGTTGACTAATAAATTATACGCTTGATCGAATGGTAAGGTTTTGATTTCCAATCGCTCGACGGGGTCGTTGGGTAGAGAGTGGGGTTTCAGGTCCGTGGCCAGCACAACATAGTAATTGCTATCTATATGGATAGTAGGTGTAAATTTGGCCAAGATCACTAGTTTGTCAGCTTTCATTCCGATCTCTTCCTGGAGTTCACGATTGGCGTTGTCCAATACTTGCTTATCAGATGGATGTTCGGCTTCGACGCCCCCGGCGGGAAGTTCCCAAACATAATCTTTCCTGGTCGGGCGCCATTGACGGACACAATATACAGAGTTGTCGTCTGTAAGGGCGATGATACCAACCACATCGCGCGATCTAACATACTGCCAGACAGCAGTCTTACCACCCGGAAGTTTGACTGTGGCGTCTACGAGCTGGTGTTTGTGGTTTGTGGGGGAAGTGATAACCGATTCTGAAATTATTTTATAACCGGTAGGCATGAAGGGATTTTAGCACTTGGGGGGTTTAGTAGTCTTCGCCCATACCACCCATGCCAGGGGCTCCTGCACCTGAAGTTTCTTTCTTTGGCTCGACAATTTCTGTGACTAGCGCTTCGGTGGTTAAAATCATTGTCGCTACGGAGGCGGCGTTTTGGAGAGCGCTTCTGGTCACTTTAGCAGGATCGATGATACCAAAGCCGTACATACTGCCGGTTTGGCCGTTGGCAACATTGATGCCAAAGTCCAGGGCTTTTTCGCCCTGAACTAGCTTGAGGTAATAGCCGTCGTCTAACCCGGCGTTTTTGAGGAGCCATCTGAAAGGCTGTTCGAGAGCGAAGCGCAATATATCTAAGCCCACCTTCTCGTCGTTTTCCAACTTGAGGCTACCAAGGGCACGGGCGGCTCTAATAAGCGTGACTTCACCGCCGGGGACAATCCCCTCTTCGACGGCAGCTTTGGTAGCGCCGACGGCGTCTTTTACCCGTTCTTTCCGGTCATTGAGTTCGACTTCGGTAGCGGCGCCAACGTTTATTACGGCCACTCCCCCGGAGAGCTTGGCCAGACGCTCTTCGAGCTTCTCGCGGTCAAAATCGGAGGTGGTTCTGCCCAGTTCGTCTTTTAGGGACTTGATGCGAGCTTGGAGAGCGGATGAGGCGCCTTTGCCACCTATTATCCGACAATTATCCTTATCTGCCCAGACTTTGTCCGCCCGTCCGAGATCATCAACTTTGACGCCTTCAAAAGTGCGGCCAGTATCTTCGGAAATGACAGTACCTCCCGTAAGAATGGCGATATCTTCAAGCATGGCTTTGCGCCTGTCGCCAAAGCCCGGGGCTTTGACAGCTAGGATATTGAAAGCGCCACGCAGTTTATTGACGACCAAAGTGGCCAAGGCTTCACCTTCTACCTCGTCGGCTATTATGACCAAGCTTTTACTGACCTTGACGAAGCTTTCTAAAAACGGCAGGAGATCTTGAATCGAAGAAATTTTCTTGTCGGTAATTAAAATATAGGGAGAGTCTATTTCGGCCTCCATTTTCTCGGGGATGGTGACGAAATAGGCGCTGGCATAACCTTTGTCGAACTCCATGCCCTCTTTGTACTCGATATCGATAGTTAAGCCCTTGCCTTCTTCTACGGTGACTACCCCGTCGCGGCCAACTTTGTCCAGACTCTCGGCAATTTTGGCACCAATTTCGGCATCGCCTGCGGAAATTGTGGCTACTTGGGCGATTTCGTCGTGGCCCTTGATGGGTTTACTAATCTTTTTGATTTCAGCAACTAAAACTTCCACTCCTTGATCGATACCGCGCTTGACGGCCATGGGATTGGCCCCCGCGGTAATGTTTTTCATACCGGCATTGACGATAGCGGCGGCCAGAGCTGTCGCTGTAGTGGTGCCGTCGCCGGCGACGTCGTTGGTTTTGTCGGCGGCTTGCTTAACCAATTGCGCGCCCATGTTGGCAAAAGGATCAGACAGTTCAATCTCTTTGGCTACGGAAACGCCGTCGTGGATGACGGCCGGAGCACCCCATTTCTTATCAATAGCCACGTTGCGGCCTTTGGGGCCGAGGGTGGTAATCACCGCTTTGGCCAGAGTGTTGACGCCATGAACCAAAGCCTGTCTCGCATCATCGGCAAATTTTAATTGCTTTGCGGCCATAAGTTAGCTTATTACAGCTAGGATGTCCTCGAATTTGACAAATAAGTATTCCTTGTTATCAATCTTGACTTCGTTGCCGCCCCATTTTTTGTAAATCACCTTATCGTTTTTTTTGGCGGGAGCTTTTTTCTTGGCGCCGGAATCGGTCACGTCGTCATCCCCTACTGCTAGAACTTTGCCTTCTTGGGGTTTATCGCCTTTGGCGGAGTCGGGAAGATAAATGCCGGAGCTGGTTTGGGTAGGTTGGTCGTCCGGCTCGATAAACAAGTAGCCGGCTGCTGGCTGGATTTGGGAAAGACGGGTTTTATCACTCTTGGCCATGGTTTGCTAGCAATATATACCAGACAGCCTAAATTCTTGTCAAGAGGGAAGATAGTTCGGTCAAAAATTTAGCTTGGGCGGGATGAATTTTGACTTGGGCGATGGAGAGAGAAAACCACTCGCCCCTGTCGACTTCGGGGTAAGATTTACCAAAGAGGACAAAAGTGTTGCTCTTGAGCTGGGTGGGGTCGAGATTACCTTCCACGGACCAGGCATAAATAACTTTGCCGCTTTGGATCTTGACTGGAGATAGAGGTACAAAATCGCCGGAGATGATAGCGCCGGTTTCTTCAAAAAATTCTCTTTTGGCAGTCTGAAGCTGATCTTCGCCGGGGCTAAACTCTCCTTTGGGAATGGACCAGACTCCCATGTTCTTTTTGGCCCAGAACGGGCCGCCGGGATGGACGAGAAAAATTTGCAGGTCGGGCTGGTGACGAAAAAGCAAGATGCCAGCGCTATTTTTTCTGAGGGTGGAAGAAGGCATAGCCTAATCCTACTCTTTCTGTGGTCATTTTGGGTTTCATATATAAATATTGCAACCAGAATAGTAATAGATTTATTGGAAACAGTAAATTTGAAATTTTAAATTTTAAATTTGAAATCAAGTCTAAGTTATTAAATTTTAAATTTTTCAATGATTCTGAATAAGCCACTGGAAGGTAATCTTTGGCCCAGGAGTTGGCGGTTAAAAACCCGTAGTGGGTGCCGCCGCGGTCGAAGATGCATTTGGCTTGCAAAATTTCGTGGGCGGTATATAAGTTATTAGCTGTTAGTCGTAAGCTATTAGCATCTAAATAGAGGTTGTCGCAGATGAGGCCGGGGGCGATTTTGACTCCCGGTTTGCGGCGAAAAGAATGGATGTTGAGATACACAAGGAGACGGGTGAGCCAGAGGGTGTGGGGAGAGGTAATAATCATCAAATCGATGTCGTCGTCTGCGGGGCAGTTGTTCATGGCCAGGGCGCCGGTGACGAAGATGGCCTGGATAAAGGGAATTTTGGAGAGTTTATCCCCTACTCTGCGAGCGATTAACCATTTTGGTTTACTGAACTTCGCACGTTGTTTTCTGAGATGAATTGAGTTCTGATAACCTGACAAAAAATAAAATCCGTCTTTTTTCTGTACCTCACCCCATCCCTCTCCTAAATTCTCGCTTTGCTCGTGCCGTTGGCCAGGAGAGGGAGCCAGAGGGAGAGGTTTAGAACTCCAACGGCGGATTTCTGTATACGTTAGCGGGTAGTCGTAGCGGGCGAAGTAGGACAGGGTATTTGCCAGGGAGTTATTTTTGAGTTGGGGGAGCGACGATGAGGCCATATTGAGTCAAGACCTGGGAAATGCCATTGTTTAGAGTCTTGATGGCACTTCCAGGAGAACCGCCATTGACTACATAGTTGACGGCGTCGGCAAAATATGTGGAGAGGCGGGAGTTGATACCGGAAGAACCATCAAAAGTGTGGGAGGCGATATACCAAGAATGAGAAATCGGGGCTTGGGAAATAATGGCACCTAAATAAGGTGAGCCTTGAACTGAACTGGCCAGATCTACCCGGCTATAAGGCTCGCCAAAAGCCCGACCGGAAGAGGTGCTTTGCTGGAAGAATTTTTGTTGTCCATCTTTGGAGCTTAGGAATTTGATAAAATCCCATGCGGTCCCTTGCTGCGGGCTTTTTTTATTGACTGCTTCTACCCAGTAACTAGCCCAGGCGATAGGTTGTTCACCGCGGGATGTGTCGACTGGAAGTTGGGGAATGGGATGGAGACTAAATTTAAGATTGGGGTTTTTGGACTGAATTTCAAAGACACGCCAAGAGGGGGCGAAATAAAAACCGACCTTGCCGGCGGCAAATTGGGTAGTGGAACTGGGAAGGGTGGAGTTCCACATCCGGTCAAACTTGGCAAAATTGGTGTAGTAGGTGAGAACGTCTTCGGCGGCTTTACCGGAAGGGGAATTGAGATTGACTTTGTTTTGGAGCATGATGACGGACAAAATATCTTGCCAGTGATCGATGTTGTCAGCCGTTCCCATCGCGGCGCCGGAAATGATAGGCCGGGATTTGGAAGTACAACTGCTATCGGGGGTGTCACACCTGGTCATGGCTTGGGCGGCAACGCGAAAGTCGTCCCAATTTTGGGGTACTGAGTGGCCGGACCCACGCAGGAGATCGTCGTTGATGTACATGGCCAGTCCGTCGTATTCCAAGGGAATGGCCAGATACGAACTGCCTAATCTCAAATCGGCCCGGGCGGTGGGGTAAAAAGTCGAGTCATACTCTTGGGGTGAGTAAATTTCCGGCGGAACCGGGGCTAGATCTGCCCGAAACATGGGAATCCAGGAGTTGTGAATGCGGAAAATGTCCGGGCCCTTCGACTGGCTCAAGGCGGCTTGGAGGCGTTCCCTGTATTCGGTAGGAGATTGCTGGGTATATTCGATTTTGACTTTGGGGTGACTTGCTTGATATTCCTCTATTAGAGGTTTCATAACCGTGTCCGGCTCCCACAAGCCCCAATATTTAATGGTCTGGGAGGAGAGGGGGGAAGACTTAAGAAGAAAAAGGGCGGCGAACGCCCCCAGACCAACAACCAACAATCCTGCCAAAGCCAAAAATAGGGCTTTGGTGGGGAAGCGACGGGAACTGACTACTTTGACTGGAGCTTGGGGAGTAGGTTGGGAAGCAGCATCTCGGGATGGAGGGGGCGGGGGGGGAGGAGTGGAACTGGATAGTCGGAAGGGTAAATTGGGTGATTGGTCCGGAGGAGGCGGAGCCGGTGGTACTAGGGTAGGAGGGGTGGTGATGTCCATAGTAATGCCAAGTATATACTAACAATAGTTGAATTATAATTGCTAGTGAATTATGGGTTTGACTAAAATTAAGTTTTTGATTGCAGCTACAGTAGTTTTGGGAGTGTTTTTGGGCCTGATGTTAGAGGGAGTTTATTGGGGGCGGGTAGCATGGGGGGTGAGAGTGGGAAGAGTAGAGGTGGGAGGAATGAAAACCGAGGAGGCAAGAGCTAAAATCTTAAACCAGTTGCGTGTCTCACAAATTGAGGTGGTCTGGGGAACGACAAAAACCGTCATCCCGGCAAATAGAATTGGTCTCTTGTACGAGCCGGATCGTTCTTGGCAAAAAGCGGTGAGTCTGGGTCATGATAAAGGAATTTTGGTTAATTGGAGCACCAGAGGGCGGGCACTTCGATGGGGGATGGTAGTCGATCCGGTTTTTACCTTGGATGAGAATCGCCTGGCGGGAGAGATTGCCAGTATCGCCTCATATATCAATATTCCGGCGGTGGAGCCAGAAATTCAGATAGAGACTTTTGGAAAAACCAAAAGAGTGAATGTGAGTCTGGGGGAAAACGGGCAAGAAGTGGACGAGCAAAAATTGATTTCCCGAGTCCGGGCGGTTGTTGCCGCTGGAGATAATGAGGAAATAGAAATACCTATTGTACGAATTACGCCAAAATTGTCAGACGATGAAGCTAAAACGGTTTTAACCCGGGCTGAGAAAATCGTCGATAGGATGGTTGAAGTAAAGTTTGACGAGCTGGCGTTGAAGTGGGATATCGGCGATGAAGAACTAACCAAGTGGATAGACGCAGGGGGCGGATGGAAGAGACCGCTTATAGAACTTTGGGGGCAACAGTTGGCCCAGAATGTGGATCGACCGGCACAAAACGCTCAATTACATTTTGTCAGGCCCGGCAGGGTAGAGGAATTTAAGCCCGGCCGGGATGGGTATCGGGTGGATCAATTGGGGCTGACTGCCAATATCGAGGCGGCCTTAACTCGGCTTCTTTCTGGCAGCCCAAAAGAGGTGGTGGACTTGCCGGTGGAGAGGACAGCTCCAGAAGTCAAAACCGGGGACGCCAACAATTTGGGGATAAAAGAGCTAATCGGCCGGGGAGAATCGTGGTTCGTAGGATCGATTACCAACAGAATTTATAACCTGCAAAAGGCGGCCGCCGAAATAAACGGGGTATTGGTAGCGCCGGGGGAAACGTTTTCATTTAACCAGACTGTGGGAGATATATCGTCGGCGACTGGGTACAGACAAGCTTACATCATTAAAGAAGGTAGAACTATATTGGGAGACGGAGGCGGAGTGTGCCAGGTGTCCTCTACTCTATTTCGAGCAGTCCTTTCGGCCGGACTACCAATTGAGGCGCGAACGGCCCATGCTTTCCGGGTGTCTTATTACGAAGTCAAATACCAACCAGGGTTTGACGCCACAGTATTTCAACCGGAACCGGACTTTAAATTCAGAAACGATACGCAGGGGCATATCTTGATCCAGACGGTATATGATGAGAAGACTAAATATCTGGCATTTGAAATATACGGCACGTCTGACGGCAGGAAAGTGGAGATTTCCAAAGCCAGGATTTGGGATGTGGTGGCACCGCCTCCGGACTTGTACCAGGATGATCCAACCTTGGCAGTGGGAGTGGTCAGGGAAGTTGAGCACAAGGCGTGGGGGGCTAAGGTGGCTTTTGATTGGAAAGTGACTCGGGGGGAGGAAATGTTGCAGGAGCGAACCTTCTATTCCAACTACCGCCCCTGGCAGGCCGTGTTTTTGCGAGGAACGAAGACTAATTAATAAATTCAAAAGTTGATAAAATCTGTTCGAGAATTTCGAAGGCTTCTTTTTGATCGGCTGCGGCTAGATCCCCTTCTTTCGGATCGCTCCTGTCACCGCTTTCAAAATATCGTAAATTGACCTCAAAACAGTTATCGCCAATGTCTTTGAAGACCTTGTAACCTTGGTTTGCGTTGTGTGTTCCGGCTGCACCTCCACTATCTTTGTCAGAATAATAAAACGCGTTCTCATTTATCATTTTGAACTTGGTCAAGGGAGAGCTGTCATTCGTCTTGATATAACATGCGGTGGGGGTGTTAAGATTGGGAATTTGCTGGATCTGAAATATATATCTCGTGCCCAGATTGTAACCGGGAAAGGATTTTCGTTTTTCAACGGCGAGCAGCGTTTCGGGAAAATCTGACCCCTCACCACTATTCTCAACTAGAATTTTGAAGTCACTGGGGAAGAGGACCGAAATTCCGAAGTGATTGTTGGTAAATGTCTGCCAATCGGACGCGGGACTGGCCATGGGAGAAGGGGTGGATCTCGGGGCCATAAATTTGCCCCAGGCGAAAACTGCAAGGAAGGAGGCGAGAAAGAGAACCAAAATGAAGAGAATTATATATCTTGGAGCAGTTCGTAGTTCCATGACGAGATCTGACTGCATTGTACCACTAATTAGAAAGTTGTGAGGAGTGGGGAAAAGATTGGTAAGAAGTTGTAAAAACAGGTAAAAATAGCTTCAGATGAGTAAATCTTCGCGAAATACGACTTGAGGGTCCCAGTCGGTGTGGAACCGATGCATACACTCTTTCAGATGGTCAAAAACTGCCCGATTGCCACATACATGAGCAAGGTCAAGTGGCGACAAGCTCTCGATCTGGGCTATAGTTTGGATACCTTGGCGAACGAGACTCATATACAAAAAGTGGTTGGGGATGAGAGTTTCGATAGCATCTGGGCCCACAAGGCTGCGGCGACGGATTTTTGCCAAACCGAGAAGAAGATGGTATCTAAACCGGCGAGGCCGGGGGTCCCCCGTGACCTGAGCTGAGACTTCTTCTTGAGTGAGCCATCGGGCCGATTGTCCTTGAGGAAATAAATATAGCTTGACTTGAGTGACTGTGGAGGGTGGAAGTACTTCCTCCAGACCAAAGTGTCCATTCTCCATGGTCTGACGGAGCCAGGAGTTAAGTCGGCCACGAAACCCTAGGTCTAAAGAGTGGTAGCGATGTTCAAAAACCGAGGGGAGAGTTGAAACAACATTTTGGGGCTGGGGAAATCTGGGTCGGATTTTATCGGTCCGGTTGAGCAATTCATCAAAACCTGGAAGAGATTTTTGTTCGGCCGTCATGATTAAAGCTCTCGTGCGAGAGTATAATCCTCCCTATGATTTCGACGCAAATATACAAGCAAAGCGAGCTGGCGAACGTAGCTAAAAAGGTATTACTAATGAGGCCTAATATAATAGCTTTGGAGGGGCCGATGGGAGCCGGTAAAACGACATTGACAAAAGTGTTGGCTAGAACGCTGGGGATAAAAGAGGAAATCGTCTCCCCTACTTTCGTCCTGCACCGACCGTATTCTGGAAAAAATGGAATTACTTTTAATCATATTGACTGTTGGAGAATGGAGAAGTTCGGAGAACTGCAACATATTGGTTTGCAAAAGATGATTGGGGAAAAATCGACTATCGTGATCGAGTGGGCGGATAGGTTTGAGAAAGAGATTAAGAGATTAAGTAAGAAAGAGATTAAGTTGGTTTGGGTAAAAATTGAATATGGGGAAAAAAAGAATGAAAGGAGGATAAGTTATGAAGATATTGGCTATTGAGACGAGCTGTGATGAGACGGCAGCGGCGGTGACTGAGGGAACCGAAATCCTGTCGAGTGTGAAGTGGACACAGGAGATTCACAATCAATATGGCGGCGTGGTGCCTGCCCTTGCCAAGAGGGCACATGAGGAACGCATCGAGGAGATTATTAATGATGCTTTAAAGCGTTCAGAGACTAGCGTTCAGCGTCTAGGGGCGGTAGCTGTCACGGTCGGGCCTGGGCTGGCGATTGCGCTCGAGGTGGGTATTAAATGGGCGAGGAAACTGGCCGCCGATTGGCATAAACCGTTGATAGGAATAAATCACATCGAGGGTCATATACTGAGTGCTCTAAAAAAAGAGGTGACTTTCCCCTGCCAGGCCCTAGTAATCTCAGGTGGACATACGCAGGTAATTAGAGTTGATGGGATTGGAAAATATGAAATATTGGCGCAGAGCCTGGATGATGATATTGGGGAGGCGTTGGATAAAGGGGCGAGGATGTTGGGACTCCCCTACCCGGGTGGCCCAGCTTTGGAGAAGTTGGCGGCACAGGGAGATCCAATAAAATATAAACTGCCATTGCCTATGGCGGGGAGAGAAGGAAGGGCATTTAGTTATTCAGGGCTTAAGACGGCGTTTTACCGTCTAGTTACCCAGTTGCACAGTTACCCAGTTGCACAGTTTGAACCACAGGAAATTTCAGATCTGGCGGCGGGTTATCAAGCGATGGTGTTTAGACATTTAGTGAGAACCCTTAAAGTGAATGTTCAAAATTCAATGTTCAATGTTCATGACCTTTTGGTGGGGGGTGGGGTGGCAGCAAATATGAAGTTGAGGGACGAGATTAAGAAATTAAGCAATGAAGTCAGCTTAAACGTTCATTACCCAGCTAATTTAATGCTGTGCACGGATAATGCGGCCATGATCGGAGTAGCGGCGGGATTTAAGGCGAAAAGGGGCGAGTTTACTGACCCGGAGAGAATTGATCGTCTGCCGAGGTGGAGGGTGGACGAAATTTCCTCTTAAGTTGCATGTTAGAACTCCTGTGTTAGTATTGCGCTATGGCGACGGAGTCGGGTCAGGATGGCAGTAATCAAAGCGACATTGCAAGACGTGGATTCATGCTTGTTTACGCTCCATCTATTATTCCGTTTTTGGAGGTTCCTTCTCGTCCTGGCCACAATTTGTTGTTTGCAGTCGGCACTTGGAGATTGGAAGTTCCCTTTACAACCTGGGCTCCAGGAGTATTAAACTTGCTGAGCAATTGGGTTGATAGGATGAAGTAGGTTGTGATAGAGTCTCCGGGCTCGCCAAAAATTACCTTCGGGCTCATTGTAGCTGGCCTCTCGAGTAGATATAATCGAGGGTGTTTTGTATGGAGATACCAAGAAGAATTATCATGCTACTTGCTCGTGCGACTAGGGCGACGGATGTGGCAGGCGGGTCAAGTGTGCCTACAGACATTCCGACCAGCAGCTTGATTAGTAATCTTAGCCATGCGTGCTTTGAAGATGGTCCGTGGCCCGCTGATATGTTGATTATATCGAGTTCTGGATCAGTATCTATTGAATTGGACCCTAAGCATCCAATTCATTATGCCGATACAGAGATCGGTCGCGATGACTGATATGGATAAAAACTACGATCACCGGAAACACGAGAGGGAGATTTATGAGAAATGGGAGCCCTACTTCACCCCCTCCTTCGCCAAGGCTTCGGAGGGCAAGCCGTATACGATCTTGATGCCGCCCCCGAACGCGAATGCGTCGCTGCATGCCGGGCATGCGATGTACACAATCGACGACATAGTGATTCGATGGAAGAGGATGCAAGGATTTTCTTCCGTGTGGATTCCGGGGATTGATCATGCAGGGTTTGAAACGCAATTTGTGTACGAAAAAGAATTGGCTAAGAAGGGTAAATCCAGGTTTGATTTTGATAGACAAACTTTTTATGAAAACGTATATAAATTTGTGGAAAAAAATTCCGGTTTGATCTACGAACAGTTTAAACAACTTGGGTTTTCGGCTGATTGGGACAGAAGTGTGTTCACTTTAGATAAAAACGTCATAAGTCAGGTGTTTGAAACTTTTTCCAGATTGGAGAGGGAAGGAAAAGTTTACAGAGACGAATACATCGTCAACTATTGCACCCATTGCGGTACATCGTTGGCTGAACTGGAAGTAGAGCATGAGGAAAGAAACGATCCGCTTTACTATATGAAATACGGCCCATTTGTATTGGCTACAGTGAGACCGGAAACCAAATTTGGCGATACTGCAGTGGCAATTAATCCAAAAGACACAAGGTATCAAAAGTATGTGGGGCAAGTAATAGAGGTGGAGGGGTTAATTGGTAAGTTTAGGGTGAAAGTGATCGCCGATGATGCAGTGGAGCAGAAATTCGGAACTGGGGTCGTTAAAGTGACGCCTGCTCATGATCCAAATGATTTTGAAATGGGCAAGCGACACGGATTGGAGATAAAACAGGTAATTGGTTTGGATGGAAAATTGAATGATAAAACAGGACCATACAGAGGGTTAAAAGTAAATGAGGCTAGAAAACGGGTGGTTGAGGATTTATATAAGGCGGGGTTGATAGATAGGGTTGATGAAACTTACAAACATTCGGTTGGTGTGTGTTACCGCTGCAAAAGAACGGTTGAGCCGATGGTTGTCCCAAATTGGTTTATTAAAGTTGACGAACTTAAAGGTCCGGTCATAGAAGCGGTGAAAAACGACAGGGTGAAGTTTTATCCAAAAAGATTTAAGAAACAAATGTTGAATTGGCTGGAAATAATGCACGACTGGCCAATATCGAGGCAAATTGCTTGGGGAATAAGAATTCCGGTCTGGTACGAAGTGACTGATCAAGCCAATTTGTATGCCGTTTGGCTAGATAAAAACGGCCAAAAACAGGAGGGGCTGGTGTATAAATATAAAGATCGCTTAGCCGAAATAGAGGCGGGGTTGCAAAAAGTTACGGCTGTGACCGGACCCAGTGGGCCGAAATACAAAGTGTCCGCCAACAAACCCGGAGACAACTATTTGCCGGAGACCGACACTTTTGACACTTGGTTTTCATCGGGTCAGTGGCCGTTGGTTACGCTTAAAAAAGATGAGTTTGATACAAGATTTCCTACGGACATGATGGGAACTCTTGCTGATATTTTAAAGTTTTGGGTTTCTAGGATGATAATGTTTAGTTTATACCTGAAGAACGAAGTCCCCTTTAAGGATGTTTACTTGTGGTCGATGGTTGCGGATACAAAAGGAGTGAAGATGAGTAAAAGTAAAGGCAATGTGGTTAATCCTATTGATTTGGTTAACAAATATGGCGCTGATGCGTTGAGGGTGGCTTTGGTGTATGGTGTGGCTCCGGGGAGCAAAATTCCATTATCCGAAGAGAAAGTCAGGGGAATGAGAAATTTTGCCAATAAGATTTGGAATATTGCCAGATTCGTAGAATCTGCAAACCACAGTTCTCAAACCGCAAATCCCGTTGAAGACGATAATTGGATAATGGACGAATTGAATAAACTGATTAAGTCAGTGACTGTCAGTTTAGAGAAATATAGATTCAATGATGCGGCAGAGAGTATGTATGAATTCGTGTGGCATAAGTTTGCGGATGTGTATATTGAGAAGGTTAAGGGCCGAAAAGAAGGGGCGTCCCCCACTCTGCGTCACGTCTTGATTACTTGTTTGAAACTCCTACATCCGTTCATGCCGTTTGTAACTGAGGCGATTTGGTGGGAAATAAAAGATTTAAGGAAATACCCAGATGAGATGTTGATTACAACAGCGTGGCCAGAATAGGTTTTGTTTTTTCTCCCATGAGTCGGGCCCTTTTCTGAGTTTTGAGTTGGGTAATTCGTGCAGCCATTGTGTCCAGTGCATCAAAGACTTGTTTTTCATCGACTTTTTTAACTAAGTCGTCTTGGGCATTTGTGGATTATTGCTCGTATGGTTTGGCGTCTTCCAGAGCTTTGTCTACTACTTTACCGATGGCGACATCTTCGGAATGAATCCGCAAGTCTTCGGGGTTGATGTTTTGCCTTGGCACTAGGTGATTTTGGATTTTACTTCGACGTTAATGGGGCGGAGGAGTTGGATGCCGAGAGTGCTGAGTTTAAAGCCGACCATGACCAAAAAGCTCATAAGAAAATAGTGGAACGAGATGTTGGAGATGGTGTTGATGGTCTCGGCTGACATGATCTCGGTTTTTACGGCTTCTTTCGGCTTGACTCCAGTTTGGGAGTAGACCGCCTGAGACAAATCGATGCTGATGCCTGGAGAGTTAAACAATTCCACCGGTTTGGCCTTTTTGGTGAAAACCTGATAGATGCTGAAGGAGGATAGGCCAATAGTCAGTAGGCCAGTGATCAGTAATAGATAGCCGGTGACTTTTTCGGACAGAAATTTAGGCATTGGGTTTGGCTTCTGGTTTGGTTTGTTCGGTGGTTTCAGTTGGTGTAGGCGTCTCCCCTCCTCCCTCGGTTGGGGCAGCCTCTACTGGGGGCGCTTCTACTTTCTCTTCTTTGGCCAAGGGCTCGATTTTGGCAATAATGGTCTCAGGGTTAGTCTTGAGAACTAGTTTGGCAGATAATTTGACATCAAGCGCATAAATGGCCTGGTTGACTTCGGTTAGAGAGGTGACGTCTGCATCGAGATGGTCCGGCATGTCCGTGGGGAGTCCTTCAATTTCTACCTCATCTTGTTGTTGAACCAGAATGCCCAGTCCGTCTTTTTCGGCCGGGGCCTCTCCGGTTAGTTTGACGGATACCGGAACAGTAACTTTTTGCTTAAGATCTACCTGGTGGAATGCGATGTGAAGAATTTGCGCACTTGTGGGGTGATAAATGACCTGTGATACCAAAACCGGACGATTTTCTTTCTCTCCTTCTACTTGGAGATAAAGCAGGGTAGACTCCCCTACTTCCCGATAAACTTTCTGAAAGTCCTTGGTGTTTAGCTGAACATTTAGGGAGGGGATTTTCTTACCAAAAATATTTGCCGGAACTAACGCTTGTGATCTTAAAGTTTTGACTTTCCGACCGAGAATTGTTCGTGGTTGAACAGAGAGTTGTGGCTTATTCATGGTAATGGTGTCTGAAAACCAAGTTCCACTTGGGAAAAGGTGGGGTTATTATATCGGAGTATCCCCGGCTTGGCAAACGAGGGGGGTTGAACCGCGGATAGTGTAATTTCCGGTGGATATTTAATTTCTATATCTTGGACAGAGGTGACCCCGGGCTGGCGAGGTATGACCAATGTGTAGTTTGTTAACTTACGTTTGGAGTGCACGTTGATCTTGATGAGAGTTGCGGATTTAGTCACTGAGTCGAGATCAAGGCTAATCTCCTGGAAGCCGGGTTGGGACAAAAGGGAATACGAGCTGTCTAATAGTTTCTGTCCATTTATTTCAAGATCGTCTATAACTGCGGACGTTGGCAGTTGCAGACGAAATAATATTGAGGTGGCGGACTGGTCCGGAATTTGAGGAATATCAAAGTCAAGTAAGTATGTGGTCTGATCGGCTTGAAATTCAACAGTTACTTTTTGGTTGAGGACGGGCTTGGAATTGATTGCTTGAGTGAAGGTGAGTGTGGGATAGAATACGTCCTGGGTGGGTGAAACTATCGGGTCTGCCCAGGAGGCAAGAATCGGCAGGGGGAGGGTAGGGGAAATACTAGTGATCAGCGCCTGGTGGTTGGCGGCTAAAATGAAAAAATTTTGAGCTACAAAACCAAGCTGACCTGGTGACAGAGTCCTTAGTTTATCGATGGCGGAAGTAGTAATTTGAGTAAACAATTGGCTTTTAGCTTCGGGTGAGCTGGCAGTAAGCTTTGGGTTTTCCAGTCCAATGTCAGCCAGTATTTGAGACAGTGTCGAGGTCTCTATAGCGATCACCAATTCAGGTTGAAACTTAAGCTCACGGGAAATGAACCAGCTGGCTGCCTGAGCCGACTGAAGAAATGATGAACCCCAGAGCGAATTTCCTAATGACCAACGACTGGTGGGTGTTCTTTTTGTAAAATCGGCCGGAGAGTCGGGGATTCCCGACATCTGCCGATCCAGCGAGTCGGCGGAATGAACCCGAATTTGGGATAAGCGGCCTTGGGATAGGGTGAAGGTTATCAGAGCTTGAACCGTGCCCCCTGACGGTCGCGCTTGGGATGAATCTAAAACCAAGATTACGCCATCTATACCGGAAGAGGTTGAAAGAAGGGAGTTAATCTCCGGAAGTAGAGATTCAAATTTTTTAACATGGGCTAGAATATTCCATTCTATGGACAAAAGATCGAATTGTTTCTTTTGATCTGTGACTGCGTACCTGGGAAGCGGTTGTGCCAGAAGATCCAAATAGACCTTTTGAGAAATTTCCTCAAATAGAGTTTGAGTCCGAATTATATTTGGGGGGGGAAGCCCCGGTTTTAGGACGCTAGCCACGACGCCTCCAATTTCGTCTCGAAAGACTCCTAGGCTCCTGGTTGTTTGGATAAGAGCTAATGGCCGAGAGATAATGGTTGGGTATTTGATATTTAGCGTGTCGGCCAATTTAGTTAAATAAGTTTCGACTGCATTTACTACTGAGTAGCATGCCTTTGATTTAGACTCGGACAAGGCCAGAGCCTGGCGCATACAAGTGGAAACAGTTAGCAGGGTGATGATTAATATCGCTATTAAAAAAATGGCTGGAATGATCGAGTAGCGAAATTTTTTTGGATTGGTGGGGGAGATCAGTTTTAGTATCTGCAATTTTTTTTGAACGAATCGTGGTACCAGGCTGTCCGGGAGTAATTTTGGAAGCGAGATGAGTTGATAGTCGATAGGATTCGTTCTTGTTATTTTATAAATTTCCTTCTGAATGTCAGGAAGATCACGTCCGGGGCAGAAAATTAGTAATTTAGATTTGCTTGCTTGCGATACTTTTATTGATGAGAAAAAGAGATCGTATTGCTTGTGTAAACTCTTTAACACCAGCAAAATATAATCAGGTGGGTTTTTTATGTGGCCAGAGGGAATGTTTGATTTGGAATTTAAAGTTAAAAATTTAGGAGAATTTACTTCGTGAGAAACTAATATCGTATGTACTTTTCGACCCATGCCTGGTTTGAAAATTTTTTGAGCTTGGAATAACTCTTATAAGATAATTACACTTTATAACATGAAACCAAAAATTAAAAATTTGCCTTGTTTAAGGTCAGGTTGACCAGTTCGTCTGCTGGAGAATTTTGCTCCCTGGGGATGTATATAAAGTTAGCAATATTTGATTTACCACTTTCTATTAAATTTTTAATTTCTAAATATTTAAGTTTTAAAATTGTGTCTTTTATTTTGTATAACCCCTTTAGTTGGTTCACGACGAGAAGAGAGTCGAGATAGTAGTTTACCAGTTGATCAGTTTTACAGTTGTTCAGTAACCATTTTAGTGATTCGATCACTGCTTGATATTCGGCCTGGTTGTTGGTAGCAGTGCCTAAGTAGAATCCCTGTTTGTGAAGAGTTTTCCCTGTAGAGTCTCGGACTACAAAGGCGGAGGCCGCTGGCCCAGGATTGCCGCGGGCACCGCCGTCACAAAAAATACTTAGGGAGTTGTTCATAGTACTTAGTGCTTAGTACTTAGGTTTTTAGATTGTATATAAATAAGTGACATTAAGATAGTTAGCAGTAGGGTGTTTTGGTGCAGAGTAACCCAATAGTGATCAGCCGCTCCTGTTATTAAGATAACCAGAAGCGGAATTTTCAATTTCCTATTTTCAATTTCGATCCATTGATCGCGCTTTGCGAGCAAATAATTTTCAATAATCCAATATCCAATCACCAAAAGCGCCGGGAGGCCGAGTTCGGAAGCTAGGAGGAGATAAATATTGTGAACCGGTTGTGAAGATAGAGAATAGGGCATAGCGAATAGGTGGTAGGGAGAGGGGATGAAGTTGCCGAGACCGACGCCCAGTACAGGATGATTTTTGATAAGTGTGATCGATTTGCCGATAAGAAATAGGCGCTCTGATAAGGAAGAGGGGTTGCCGGGAATTAGAGTAGAAGAGAAGAAGAGGAGAAGAGTCGAAGAAATAGCAAGGCTAATTTTTAACTTTAAACTTTTAATTTTAAATAGCAGCCAGGTTACTAAAAGAGCTGCTTCAAAGAGAATTGCGGTTCGGGAAAAGGTGAGGGGAATGGTTAGAGCTGCTAGCACAATAGCAATGCAAGCAAGACCTCTCCCTCTGGCTCCCTCTCCTGATTCAGGAGAGGGATGGGGTGAGGTTATTAAGTAAATAACGATTAACCCGCTTACTAATAAAAATCCCGCTAGGGCGTTGGGATGGGGAAGTGTGGCGTATGGGCGGAGGGTAAGACGGCCATCGATGGCGATTTTGGCTATGCCAGGGGTAGTGATATCGAAGCGGCGTTCGCCTAACCAGTAGAGGAGACCACCAAGAGAACCCTGTTTGAAAAATTGTAACCAGGCGAGAAGGGAGGTCCAGATCACGCTGGCACTCAATGACCAATTTACAATTTTCAATTTCCAATCAATTTCAAATGTTAAATATTTAAATATCCAAAAATACTCTAATACTCGGAGCCATTTGTAGAGGGCGATAAAAGGAGATTGAGATATTAGGATATTAAGTACAACAAAAATAATTGCCCAAAAGGGAATTTTGATTCGCTGGCGTGATATAAGAACCATGGCTAGAATCAGAATGTCCGTGAAGTAGAGAGTGGGGGAGAGGTAGTCTACGCGCAAGCCATTGACTAGACTCCAGGATGGCCAGAGGTGAAGCGCGAGTTGGGAAGGAAGAAGTAAGACGAGGAGAAAGAGGATCACTAGTGTTTATTTTACGCTTTAGGACTGATGACCACGGAGCGGGACCGGCCGACGCCTTGCGAGGAGGTAGTGACTTGGGGATGTTCGGCCAAATGGAGATGGATGATTCGGCGTTCGTTGGCCGGTAGGGGGGGGAGCATGTGGGGCCGGCCCGTAGAAACGACTTGATCGACAACTGAGTCGGCCAGTGAATGAAGAGTTGTTTCCCGACGTTCTCTATAGTCGTTGACGTTTAGTGAGAGGTTGAGCCATTTGTCGGTCTTGGTATGAAGGTGTAATCCCAAAATCAACTGCAGGGCGGAAAGCATGTCTCCATGATACCCAATTAATAAGGCAGGATCTTTTGCGGAGAGGGAAATGTGATAGAGATTGTTTGTACTGTCGTACTGGACAGACATTTCCACGCCCCCATACCCAACTTGGGTTAATAGGTCTTGAGCTATCTGACTAACTAATTCAACGTCGTCCATGGCTACTTTTTTAGGGATTTTAACATTCCCAGTCTTTTGATCCAAGGAGACAGACCTCCCCAACCCAAAGCATAGTATTGCTGAACGAAGCTGACGGCGGAAAAGACCAGCCAGTAAAGTACTAAACCAGAAGAAAACTGGTAGCCGATGACCAGAGTCATGAGAGGGAACATGTACATCATTTGTTGCTGCATGGCGACGGCTGTATCGTCGGCTTCTGTGGAGGTTTTTTGAGCTAATTTTTCCTCGGCAGATATAACCGGAGCCATCATTTTGGCCGTAATAAATTGAAGAACCGCGGAGATGATAAGAAACACCCCAGGCAGACCGATGGGAAGGCCAGGGAGATTAATAAGATCCGGCTTAGCTAGGTCCAGATAGAAAAAACTGTTGCCAAGGCTAAAATCACTGGGGATGGAGTTAAATGAATATAAAGCCGGCGTCAGACGGGTAACCAAATCACCGTTTGATTTTAGGACCAAATTTAATGAGTTAAATAAAGCGATCAAGACCAGGATTTGGATAATTTGCGGCAGGCAACCGGAGGCTGGGTTGGCGCCGTGTTGCTTATAGAGTTCGGCCTGGGCGGTGAGCATTCCTTGTTTGTCGTCTTTGAATTTTTCTTTAAGCTTGGCGATTTCTGGGGCCAGGTCTTGCATCTTTTTACTGAGGCGAAGCCCCGGCAAAACTAGAGGGGTCATGGCAGTGCGTAAACCAACAGTGAGCAGGACTATCGACCAGCCGAGGTTTCCTGTAAGTTTATGAAGCAGGATAAGAATATTGAGTAAGGGATAAAACAAGATTAAATTCCAGAGTTCGATCATAGTACTTAGTTACTTGGTTTATTGTTCATCGCAATGGGTCAGGGCCACCAGGGGACCAGGGGTGACAACGAACAATCCTTTTGAGCCCCAACCAGACTCCGGGTAGAATACCATATTTATCTATGGCTTGATAGGTATATTCTGAACATCGGGGAGTGAAGCGGCAAGCAGAATGACTCTCAAGTAGGGGTAACTTTTGATAGAAACGAATTGAGAGCAGCACTAATTTCCTCATTGTTTAAGTTTAACATTGAGGGATGGGGGTAGATAATACAGTTGACCAGTTGACCAGTTGACCAGTTTTTCAGTTGATCGTAGATGCGGCGGCGAAGGCGGTTCCTGACCACGGCGAGTTTGTGGAGGCGGGAGGAGGTAACGATCGCGAAACGAGGAAATACCTCACCCGAACTTCGTTCACCCTTTCCTAATTTCTCCCCTTTGGCTCGTGTCTTCGCCGTAGGAGAGGGTTGGGGAGAGGTTAAATACACTGTGGCGGAGAAATGAAAAAACTTATAAGTTTTGCCCTGGGATTTCGCAATTAAAAAATCTTTGCGGGAAAGCCGCCTGGATTTTGGAAGCATGAAGATATTCTACACCGTAAGGCGTTTGCGGCCGGTGAGACGGCGACGTTTGAGAAGGTTGCGGCCGGTTCTGGAGGACATGCGAGCCCGGAAGCCATGCTTGCGGGCGCGCTTTATTTTTTTAGGTTGCCAGGTTCTCTTGGTCATATGATCATTATATCAAATTTTTTGAAATGGCTATTGATAAATTGTTGATAACTTGTATAAATCAGGGGCGATATGGATTTAAATCGAACCTGGGAAGGAGTGTTGGGAGGAATGAAAATGGCGGTATCTGCGCCGACCTTTAATATGTATCTGAAGCAGGCAGAGTTAGTGGACATAAACGAAGCAGGGGAGAGAGCGATATGTACTATTGGAATCGGATCGGCAATGGTGAGGGACACACTTGATTTGCGATATAAGGGACAAATTATTCAGGAATTGGAGAGGGTGTTGGGGAAAAAATGTGAAGTAATATTTAAGATTGAGAACAGGAGAGCGGGAGAGCGGGAGAGCGTAAGTTTAGCCCTGCCGCTGTTTGAGGAAAAAAAGAAAGATGGGGATGCGATAAGGCGGGCAAATTTGAGAGTTACCAACACATTTGAAAATTATGCGGTGGGAGGATCCAACCAAATGGCATTTGCGGCGGCTCAGGCTGTCGCCCGTAAACTAGGGGTGGCTTATAACCCATTGTTTATTTATGGCGGGGTTGGGGTGGGCAAGACCCATTTAATGCAGGCGATTGGACATGAGGTGTTGGAGAGTGGAGAAACTCGGGTGTTATTTTGCCCTGGAGAGGAGTTTACCAACGATCTGGTTGAGGCGATCCGGTTTAAGACTACGGATAAAGTGCGGGCAAAGTATAGAAAGGTCCGCCTGCTTCTAATTGATGACGTGCAGTTTATTGCCGGGAAGCCCACAGTCCAAGAGGAGTTTTTCCATACCTTCAATGCCTTACAGCGAGATGGAGGGCAAGTTGTGATGACTTCGGACCGGATCCCTTCTGAAATTGCCAAGTTGGAAGCAAGACTGCGAAGCCGGTTCGGGGCGGGATTGATTGTGGATATAGGTCAGCCGGATTTTGAACTTAAAACAGCAATTCTTCTTATTAAGGCCTCGCAAAAAGAGTTGGAATTGCCAATGAATTTGGCTCAAATGATCGCTGAAAACGTGGAGGGGGTGAGGGAGTTGGAGGGATTTTTGGCAAGATTAAAAACGGAAATTGAAACCAATAAAAAAACTCTATCGGAGGAAATTGTGGCTAGTTTACTGCAGATTCAAAGAAGAGGGACGAGGGAGCGTAAAATCGTGACCCCGAACGAAATATTTGCCCTGGTGGGAAATTATTTCGGGGTGGGGGTGCAACAGCTAAAAGGAGATCGACGGACAAAAAACATTGTCTGGCCACGGCAAATACTCATGTTTTTACTGCGGAAAGATTTGGACTTGCCACAGGAAGAAGTGGGGAGATTAGTGGGGGGACGGGATCATAGCACGGTCATTCACGCGACAGAAAAAGTCGAGGCGGCGATGAAGCTGGATAATAGGACAGAAGGAGTTATCAACGATTTGAGGAAGAGAATGTTGATAATTAGTTGACAGGTTTTTTAATATTTAATAATTAATGTTCAATTTTTAATAATAGACAAGTTATTAACAAATTGTTCACGTTTCGGTGATATATAGTGTAAACTAATATTAAACCCGAAAAGTGAATAGGAAAAAATAAAGTTATCTACTTATCCACAAGGCCTACTACTATTACTGCTATTTAATGTAATGAAAGTATCTATATTACAGACTGATTTGAATTTAGGACTGGCTACAGTTTCCAGAGTAGTAACAGCCAAGGGCCAGTTGCCGGTATTGGCTAATGTTTTGGTTGAAGCTGACCGTGGGGGAATATCTCTGACTGCGACTAATTTGGAGTTGGGGTTAAAAATGCGAGTGGGAGGAAAAGTCGTTGAGGAGGGGAGTTTGACAGTGCCGGCGAGAAGTTTGGCTGAGTTTGTGACAACGTTGCCTAGTTCATCGTCAGTAGAAATGGAAGCCGACGGAGATAAATTGAAAATAAAAGCGGGAGGATTTGGGGCGAAATTTGCCGGAATCGCGGCAACGGAATTCCCAGTCTTTGCTAAAGCTCCAGGTGGGCAAGCCAATATTGCCATTGGCCAAAAAACAATTTTGGACGTGGCGAAGCAAGTGGCGTATGCAGCGGCGGTGGATGAGAGCCGGCCGGTGTTGACTGGTGTGCAGTTTAAAACTGACCCTTCGGCATCCTTCGGCCACGCTCAGGACAAGGGCTCAGGGCAAGTGTTGGTGGTGACAGCGACAGACGGATTTAGGTTAGCGAGGAAAAAATTCAAGATTCAAGATACAAAACTCAATGAGATGAGTGGGCTGATTTTGCCAGCGAGGACGATATTGGAACTGTCTAGAATTCTGGGAGAGCAGAGTCAAGAGGAAAAGGTGGAAATGGAGGTAGTCAAGGAGAATAATCAAGTTATATTTAAAAGCGGTCGGACGGAAGTAATTTCCCGGGTTTTAGAAGGGAATTTCCCGGAAGTGGACAAAGTAATTCCGGTGGAGTTTAAAACGACGGTGATTTTGGAAAAGGAGGAATTGATAAAAGCTGTTCGGGCAGCCTCGATTTTTGCCAGGGAAAATAACAACATCGTAAAGTTCAATGTTCAAAGTTCAATACTCAAGATTGGAGCGAGAGGGGCGACGAGCGGAGAAAGCGAAATTGAACTGGAAGGTGAAGCTAGTGGCGAGGATGTGGAAATTGCTTTCAACTATAAATATGTTTTGGATTGCCTGGGGGGGATTGGTGGAGATAGAGTGGTTCTTAAAACCAGTGGGGGTATGGCGCCGGGGGTGTGGGGGGAGGAGAAGAAAGAGGATTATGTGGCCCTAATAATGCCCGTGAGGGTTTAGATGCCGCCTGGTGGCTCGTAAAGTGCGTCTTTAAATTCAGACGGATGTACAAATTTAATTTTCTTTTCTAGCAGAGGTTTATTGCTTGGTCCCGTGATAGTTATTAAGTATTCAGTACCTGATTTCCAATTGGATGAAGGCTTAATCACTAAAGTTTTTTGATCATTTTTTAATATGGTGCTAATTTGAATATTAGGCTTGATGGTAGTGTTTATCTGGTGCAAATAAACAGGCTGGTTAAAAGTAACAAGAATAGCTATATTTGAATCTCCAAGGCCGATTGTGTCTGATGATGGAAAGACGTTAACTACTGAAATTTGTAAGTTAGTGTTTATAGTGTAAGAAGGTTGTCTGGGAGGAGTATTTGTGTTTGCAATGTAAGCAATATAGACTATTGAAAGAATTGATATGACAAAAAAAGCAACTAAGAGCCTTTTTTTTGGGTTATTGCTAGACATTGCAGAAATATTCCTCCGGCTTAACATATTCTCCATCAATTCTTACTTCTAAATGGAGATGAGTGTTGTTTCCTTGATTATATAACGTAGCAAACTTTAACCCTGATTTCACGTTGACGATTGACTCCGGATTGGGATAAGGACTGTAGGTTAAGTTGATGTAGTTAATGTGGGTAAAAAGTAGATAGTAGCTTTGCCCATTGAGAGTTGTGCTGAACGCATAAGAGTGGCCATTTGTTCCTTGAAGTGCTCCCGAAGGGGGATTGTCAAAATAAGAACCACGGACATATGTCCAAAAGGCCTCTTGGCCATTGATTAGAGGAAAAAAGACATCGACACTTGTCGATCCTGAACGACTAAAGATATCGTTGGCATAGCCATAAATGTCACACTTAGTGAGGGCAGTGTTTAGATAACAAAAACTTGTGGGATTTCCTGGATCGGTGGGGGCCTTGCAACCTGTTCCTTGAGGAAGGGAATAGTTGTCACATCTATCTGCAGTTCCCCAGTAAGAGTTACTTCCGTGACCAGTTTGCCCGTTGGGGTTATAGGAGGTTACTAGAATATATCCGTCTAAAATTGGGCAACCGGAGCGGTTTTCGAAGCCGCCAGCTCCAGCTCCTCCAATGGGATTGTAGGCCAGGTAGGAGGGGGGGACGAGGTAGGAGGAGGTGTTGATGATGTGCAGAATGAGAGCCAGTACTATGGGGATGGAGAGGAGGATGATGGCGAAGGTGGTACCGATGCCGATTGCGGTTGCGGTGACAATTTCGACAAGAGCCGCGAAGGCGCCGGCGGCGGCTGAGGGGACAGATGAACCCAGACCGGCTAGGGCATTGGCGCCGGCTACTGCCAATTTACCGGAGTCTTCGCCGGCGGCATAAAGAGTTCCGCCAAAGAAAGCGGCAACTGCTCCTGCGACCTTGCCTACAATAAAGCCAGCGATGGCCCCGACGGCTTGGCCGATACCGGGGGGAAGAAGATTAGATAAAGCCTGGGTGACCTTTTTGCCGACTTCCTCACCGGCTTTCCTAAAAGTATCTTTGATGTTTTCTTTGAGATTTTTACCGGTTGGTATCTTACCTGCGAATTTGGAGAACTTGTCACCCAAGAGTTTTCCGGCTTTGGACTGACTTAGAGACTGACCAAAGCGGCCCAGGGCTCGCTGGCCTAAGCCCTGGAGGCGGGTGGTGGGGTAACTCATGACGTGGCGCATAAAAGGATTGAAATCCCAGGTGTCGAGCCGGCCGGTTCGGATATTGACCAGATACTGGATATTGGGAGCTGTATATTGGGGACCCAGCGCGCGACCAGTGAGAGTGTAGAGATAATTGAAATCAATCTGGTCGAGGCCTTTTATAAGAGTGCGGTACTGGGAGTCGGTGGGTTTAATAAGAAAAGAGAAGCCGTACTGAGAAGCGAGGGATTTGAAAGCTTCAGCGCGGGCGGCTGTTAGGTCTAGGCGCCGGCCGGCTGCGGCGAGGGCTTGGGCGTCGGCTTCGGTAATGTGGCCGGCTAAACCATAGAGTTGCTTGTGGAGGCCGGAGGCGATAAATTGGTCGGCTAGGGATTTGGCTTGGGTGGGGGTGAGACCGGTCTTGGTAAATTGATTGGCCAGGGCCTGGCGGAGTTGGTCTTCGGGGATGGCTGTAGGGGAATAATTGACGAGAAAATTGACATGGTCGCGCAGATGTTGGGGAGAGATAGACAGACGGAGGGCGTCGGCTTTTAGGTTGAGATATTCTTCGATTTCGGAACTGGTTGCTTGGGGCTTTATTAAGCGATAAAAAGTAATTTGTTGGGCAAAATCGGAATTGCCAGTGAGGATGAAGGAAGATTCGTAAAGATTTTTAATGGAGGTATTCGTTGTTGCTAAATGGGGAATAAGGGGGGAAAAGTGGTCTACGAGATGGGTGGTAGAGTAATTTGAGTATTTGACCTCGGTATTAAATTGTAAAAACTTGGCTAGCTCGGGAAGGGCCGTATGGGGATCGGCGGCCAAGGCAGTTGGGAGATAGGGGTTGGCGGCTTGGAGGAAGACATGCTCGGAGGATTTGGAAGGGAAACTGCCTAGGAGGGTATTGATCTGGGCTTGAATTTGATTTTTGAGTTCGGGTGAGTGAGGCGGGACTTTGGAATAATCAATTTGGGAAATTTTGATAGTGAAATCGGCAAAGATTTTGGGCTGGTTGTGGTACATCCAGGTGGTGGCAGCCAGCGACGGAGCAAGATCGGGGGAAAGATCAGGGGTAGAGAGAGAAAGTCGGGAAAGAATGGCCTCGTAGGATTGACGGGATGAAGATTGCAATTGAGTAAGAAGTGACGCCTGGCCGGCGGTGGAGAGGCCGGAGGAGGTGAGAAGAGGAGTTATGAATTGGGTAAGATTGGTAGGGCCTGCCTTTACTCCTTCGACTACGCTTAGGACTTCGGCGGGTAAAGAGAGTTGGCCGACGAATTGTTGAGTTTGGACTGGGGTTTTACCTTGAGCGGCACTGACAATGAGGGCATAGCGGGTAAGGGGGGTAGGGACGGGAGGGGCAGCAGCGACAATATGAGGAAGAGAGTGGGTAAGGGAATCGATAGTGGCAATGTCTAAATTGGGGACAGTGGATAAGGCCGCGCGAATTTGATCCGGAGTGGCCGACTTGTGGGTGAGCAGAAGTCCGGAGAGAGTTTGGGTGACAGATGTCACCTGGGTGGGGATAAGACCCGGGGTGGTCTTGATGGTAGCGGATAGGGCGGCAGAAAAAGCAGGCGCAGAGGCGGGAACCTCGGAAATGGTTTGGGCAAAGTTGGGGGGAATAATTTTGACTAGGCCTTTGAGGCCGGAAGACCCCTCGAGACGAGAGATTTCTTCTTGGACTTTGGTGGCTAAGTCGTGAGTCGTGGCGTCGGGGTGGGTGGATCTGAATGTGGCTAGGGAACCGGAAAGAGAGTTGATGAGATCATGAGGGAGGGCGGTATGGGCGCGAAGGAGAGCTATACTTGCAGCTTCGGTTGCAACTTCTATGGATGAGGCGGGGGAGGAGAGGGTGGCGCGAATTGCCGAGTCCAGTTGGCGCTCGTTGAACTGAAGAACATTCGGATGGGCGGAAAGAGTGGAGGAAATGCGAGTCAATAGGGGCGAAGGGGGGAGAGGGTGAGACTTGATATATTCGGTGGCGTTATCGGCAAAATCCTTGGCTTTGAATTCAGCTACACCCTGGGAGGCTAGGAATTTGGCGAGAGATTCGTGAGTAATTTGAGTTTGAGTGAGGATGTGGGCAGTAACAAAATCTTTGGTGGCGGTGGTGGCGGTGGGGGTGAGGGAGTTGGTGACGCCGAGGTTTTCAATATGAGTAAGAGTGGGCCTAATAAGGTGGATAAGTTCTTGATGACGAAGGGAAGAAGTGGAAGTGGCGGCAGCTTGGGAAAGAAGATTGGCTGAGAATTGGCTGGTGGATTGGGGACCGCTGGTGGATTCAAGATCGGTGACTAGTTTGGCTAGGTGGCGACCAATTTGGGTTGGTGTTGCGCCTTTTTCGACCAAGACTTGGAGATTGTCCAGATGACTTGTGAATTGAGGTTGGTCACGGAGATCGGAGGGGAGGGCGGCGGCGATTTTTTGGCGGAAAATAACAGCGGATGATTTGGCCTGGGAGGATGTGGGGACGGGAGTGACGGGGCCAATTTGGGTGACGACTTCGGAAATATTTGAAGGAAGAATATCGGTAGGCTTGAGATTGGAGAGATCGTGACGATCTAATATGGCTTGGATTTTGGCGGTGGGTTTTTTGTCGATTAGGTGTTGGGAAATTTCCTGAGCTACATTTTCTGGAAGAGTAGGGAGGTGAGTTTTGAGCGATTCGGCCACCTTTTCAACTGCTTGGTCGCGGGGGACGTATCTGGATTTGGTGGTGGCGTTTACTAGAGCGTCGGCGGTGGCGGCGGCTTCTTGGCCTGTGGCCTTTTGGATGAGGGGCAAAACTTTTTCGGTGATTTGTAAGCGGAGAGTGGATTCGGAGGCGCCACTGGCGGTTAGGGCTTCTAGATCTTTGACGGCTGTTTTTATGGCCGGGCTTTTGGCTTGAGTGGGAGAAAGGCTGGCAGAGACGACCCTTTCCAGCTCTTGGCGCAAATGAATGGGAGAGATGGCGGGACCCTCCGTCGCCCGTTCGACTGCGCTTAGGGCTATGGAGGGTAGAGACGGGTTAACTAGAATTTGAAGGGCTGAAAGTTGGTTGTCTATGGCCATTTTGTTATCGGTAGCGGCTTGGAGGAGGGTGAATGATTGTTGGGCCGTTGATTTAGCTGACTGGGGGGTAGCAAGCCCTAAGCGTTCCAGTGTTTGGGAGACAACATCAAGTTTTTCCTGGGGGGATTTGTTTTTGGCGGATGCGAATGCGGCAAAAACTTCCTGGGTAGAGGGGAGAATGGTGGCTTTTTGGGGAGTAGAGACGAGAGAATTGTCGATAATCTGGGCGGCGGTGATAGGTGTAAACTGGCGGGTAATCGTGGAGACAAATGCGGCCTCTTTCGGAGGGAGGTCTTGGCCGCGACTTTTGATAATTTCCCTGGCCCTTTCGGAGAGAGGAGGAGGGGGTGAAGTGAAATACGCTTGGAGTAGTGGGGAGGGTTGGGTGGTGTCTGGAATTGATTTTAAGAGAGTGACGACAGCCTGGGCTTGGGATTTAGCGGCGGTGGGGGAGGCCAGACCGACACGTTCTAAAGTCTCGGCTACCACATCCAGTTGGCGTTGGGAGTCTTTGGTGGAGTGGTAGGCGGAGAAAACTTGGTCGATAGCGAGTGAGGGGCGGGTTGGGGGGGG
>MEXN01000008.1 GCA_001773695.1 Candidatus Amesbacteria bacterium RIFCSPLOWO2_01_FULL_48_25
CGGATCTTATCTCCACAGTCAAAGCCGAAGTTTTAAGCGCCTTTCGGGACAAGTTCCCCAAAAGCCCGGCCGACGCCACGGTTTTAGTCGATTCCACAACCGGTCTAGTGCGCATTTACAGTGGCACCAAAGACGTCACCCCACCCAAATTTGCCGATACAGCGTCCTCGATCGCCCGCCAAGCCGTTATGGCCTATTTATCCCAAGATCCGGTCCGGACAGTCACTTCACCCAAACCCAAAAATATCGGCTCCGTAGGCACTCTCCTGGCCAATTTGTTTTTCTGGGGTTACAACCTCTACTTCCTCTTGTTTAGTCTTGTGACCTCTCTTTATTATCTTTCTTTCGGCTGGGCGAACATCAAATCGACCGGATTTTTCCGCCTTTTCTTATCCGCGGTTCTTCTGGTTACCCCTGGCGTCTCTATCTTTATCGCCCTTAAAAAGCGCCTTTTCCAATTTCCCGCCGAACTCTTGCGGTACTTTTTCCTTCTAGAAGCTCCCGTCGTTATAGCCAGTCTTGTTCCTCTTTTTCTTCTCACCCAAACCACCCCGTTTATGACCTTTCTTGTTTTGGGCTTTTTATCCCTACCGGCTATCTTTTACTTTTACCAATCCCATGTTTATCTTTCTCCCCTGTGGCAAAAACTTCTCCTTTTTGTAGAGCAATTCGCCCTCATGCTCACCGCCTATTTACTCTTTCTCTTCTCCTTCTTTGTTCCCCTCATTCTGGGTGGTATTGCCAGGGAACTTTTTGGCCGACTGGTAATCACTTCTTCTATTTACCCCCCCCAACCTCCAGTTCCTGACATCCCCTCTCTCTTTTGGGGCATTACTATTCTTCTCATAGTTTCCCTCCTCCTTCTCTTGCCTTTTTTAATTCTTTTAGTCCTCTGGCGGGCTTTTCGTTCCACTTACCAATCTCTTCGCCCGCCCCCGACCCTCATGGCCACATATGTCGCCGTTATTCTCACCTTGGCAATTGCCTTTTCCTATCAGCCCAGCCAGGTCAAACTCCTATCATCACTAGCCAAAATCTCCACAGTTTCCACTTTTGCCCAGAAGGAGGCCCTAGCTACCAGCTTAGTTCCCCACAAAGATCGCCTAAAACAGCTCATTATCGACTCTCAATCTTACCGTTATAAATATCTCTTCACCAAAAACGACACATCTCTCCAATCCGGGTATCAGCAAGTCTTTGACCTGGGCAAAATTCCCTCGTCCCTAATTCAAAAAGTTTTCTTGGCCGTTGCTTACCCCTTCGTTTATCAAGGCGAATCCTCATCGTCATACCAACTCGCCCAAAATTACCAGTATCTATTTGGAGTTCCATACTATCAAACCGCCTCTATGCCCACCCCAGTTCCCGCCAAAAACGTCCTTCTTTCTTCCCGCAAAGTTTCTCATACCCCCTCTCCGGACGGTTTTGCCGCCACGATTACTATCGATGAAGAATACGACAACCAGACCTTCACCCAAGCAGAAGTCATTTATGAATTCACCCTCCCCGGTGACTCGGTCATGACCGATCTTAAACTCGGCCCCGACCTGGAATTTCAGGGGATCATCGCTCCCAAGGGCGCCGCTCAAAGGACTTACGAACAGCAACTTCAAGTTCGCCGCGACCCTGCACTGCTTGAAGTCACCGGCCCTCGCCAATACCGCCTGAGGGTATTTCCCATCCCTGCCAAAAATGATTTAGCCACTCTCAAAGGCCGCCGCCAGCGGATAGCCTACACCTACATGGTTTCCGCTACGCCCGACGGCTTCCCTCTTCCCCACATCACCCATCAGACTAATGTTTTTGCTTCCTCCGCTACCCGGTACCTTGGCATTTCCCAAAAAGATAAATTTATTTCGGCCGGTTCCAGATCACCCAGCGAGGAGCTCCGGGCAATCCCGGGAGATAAAATAGCCATTTTTTATGATGTTTCAGCGTCCAGCCCAAATGGCAGTTCTCTCAGTCAACTCCTTTCTTCGGACCGGGAATTTTTTTCCAAAAATACGGTTGATCTGTATAAATACAACGAGCTGGTCAGCGACAAAGTCACCCTCACCCCCGATAATTATAAAAATCAGTCCAGTCCCGTCCGCTTCGGCCAGTCGGGCAAGATTTCCTCTCTCTCCACCGGCGATCGTTACGACCTCATCCTGATTATTCCAGGTTATGTAGACGCTTATGAATCCTTGCCTTTCTCTCCTCCCACCAAAATTTACTTGGTTTACCCCGACAATATCCCGCCCTTTTCCTTGAAATTTACTAGCCAACTCCTTCAAACTGGGGGCAACGTCTCCAACTCCGTGGCCAATGCCCTGTATCAATACGCCCATTCTCCGACACCACCCAGCGTCCCCCCATCTCTTACCCCTCTCACCAGTCCTCTCGCTCCCCTCTTAAACCAGCAACTTTTCCGAGCATATTTGACTTCCGTTCCCACCGAAGTCTCCGGCGATATTACCCAACTGGACAAACTGCACCAATTTGCTATTGCGGCCAATATCGCTACCCCCTATTCGTCATTTATCTCCCTGGTTAACGAGCAACAACTCCAACAGCTCAAAGACCAATCCCAATTTTACAATCGGTTTCAGGACCAGGCGCTGCGGGAAAATATTGCTCCTCAACCCATACCATTAGAGCCTCCCATGCGGACCTTTGACATAACTGCCCCCGGTGGCTCTATGTTTGGTGCTCCCCTCAAAACCCAAAACTTTGAACTGGGAACTCCTTCTCTTATGGCAGACGGCGGTGGATCCTCATTCTTACCCAGTCTCAGCCTTTTCGTCATTGCCAATGCCGTGCTTCTTGCCATCGGCCTCACCATCTATCTCCTCAAACTCCTACGCAAAAAAACCTAAAATTACTTCGTCCCTGTAGGCATCATCCGTAACACTGGATTCAGTTGAATATTTTGGGCTGTCACACTGCCATCTGTGTTCTCGGTTCCAAATACCATTACTCTCTCTCCCGTTTTCAAATCGGCACGCGTCCCTTCGGCGGATTTATTAATAACGGTAGATTCGCTCATGATTACGATTTTGCTACTGCCGTCAACTAGCTTCACGGTAATGCTTTTGTCATCGCTACTGATAATTTCGCCGCTTACCGGCCGGAAACCATTTCCAGGTCCTCGTTGGAATTGTCCCCGGTCAGCCTGAAAAGCCATGCCACCCGCCCGAAGCGGCGTTTTTTTGGACTCCTGGTATTTCATCCCACCGGCAAATCCCAGTCCGCCAGCAACCGCCACAGAGAGAATTAATATGACGACGTTCTTATTCACAAATGAGAGTGTACCTCCCCAATCTGAAAAACAGCTTAACCCTCAATGATTATATCTCATTCATATCTTAAAGCCTCGATTGGTTGCAGTCGGGAGGCTTGGCGGGCGGGATACCAACCGAAGATGATACCAATGACGGCAGAAACACCGATAGCCAGAAGGACAGAAGGGGGAGAAACGACAAAGGGAGTGTTGAGAACCAGAGAGAGGATGTAGGAAATGACGACGCCGACGATCATGCCGACTATCCCCCCTGCCAAGGTGAGAATAACAGCCTCGAGGAGAAACTGGGTGGTAATGAGGCTCTTTTTGGCGCCCAATGCTTTTCGCAGGCCAATCTCGCGGGTTCTCTCGGTCATAGTCACCAGCATGATATTCATAATGCCGATTCCGCCCACCAATAGAGATATAGCCGCAATCCCACCCAGAAGTGTCGTAAACGTGCCGGTGACCTGGGCCGCGGTGTTTAGGATGTCGTTTTGGGAAAAAATAGTAAAGTCCGCCTCACTAGGGTCGGTCAAATGATGGCGGGCCAAAAGAAAATAACCGATGGCATCCTGGGCCTCGGTCATAACCTCCTGGCTTTGGGCCTCGACGGCAATAGTACTCAAATAGTTGGCGCCGAAAAGCAGTTTTTGCGCCGTGGACAATGGCACATAAATAGCATCGTCAGGGTTATTAAAACCGGTACCGCCCTTGGCCACCGACACGCCGATGACTTTGAGGACTTGGTTATTTACCCGAATGCTTTGGCCAAGAGGATCCGAGTTTTCACCAAAGAGATCAGATACCGTCTGGGGACCTAGAACCGCAACCTTGCCCATATTTGTCAGGTCCGAGTCAGAAATAAACACTCCCGAAGAAAGGGTGGTCTTGTGGACAGAGGCATAAGCCGGTATGACCCCCGTAATCTGGGTATTGGTGTTGTTGCCCCCGGCGATCACCTGGAACCTTCTGGAGAATTCGGGAGAGACCAGCTTGACCGTGGGCAGATTGGCCAAGGATAGGGCTTTGGCATCGTCCGTAGTCAGAGTTGTTCCACCACCCATAGCCCCTCGGACAACCCCGGTGTTTTGGCCCGACGGAATAACGGTCAACAAATTAGCCCCCAGTGACTGGATCTGGTTCTCGATGGATTTTTGAGAGCTGGCGCCTAGGGAAATTAAAGCGATAACCGAGCCAATCCCTATAACAATACCCAGTGTGGCCAACATCGTCCGCATTTTGTTGACAGCCAAGGCACTTAGTGATTCCGAAAGAATTTCACGGTAATCCACCCTACCTCCTCTTCTTATCACCTATAATTTTACCGTCTTTGACGGTAATCACCCGTTTGGCGTGGGCGGCAATATCCGGCTCGTGGGTAATCATAATAATAGTGTGGCCGGTGTCGTTTAACTTTTCGAAAATTTTCATAATCTCGTCGGCTTGGGCGGACGCAATGTTGCCAGTGGGCTCGTCGGCCAAAATTATTGCCGGATTGTTAACTAAAGAGCGGGCAATTGCCACCCGCTGCTGCTGGCCGCCGGACAGTTGGGCCGGAGTATAATCCATGCGGTCACCCAACCCCACGGCTATTAGTGCTTTCTTTGCCTTTTCTTGCCTCTCTTGCCTGTCTATTCCCGCATATACCATGGGCAGCATGACGTTTTTGACGGCCGAGGTCCGGGGTAATAAATTAAAAGCCTGGAAAATAAAACCGATTTTTTTGTTTCTAATCTGGGCTAAGGTGTCGTCTGATAATTTGGTCACGCTTTGGCCGTCTAAAACATAATCCCCGGAAGTGGGCGTGTCCAGTGCGCCAAGAATATGCATGAGAGTGGATTTGCCGGAACCGGACGGTCCCATAATCGCCACAAACTCGCCCTTTTTGATTTCAAACGACACGTCCGAGAGAGCTGCCGTTTCCACCGAATCATTTTTGTAAATTTTAGATAGATGGGAAACAGAGATCATATTTACCTAGTCCTAATAAATGTACCACCTCCAACCCCACCTCGGCCAAAGGAACTGAAGGGCGAAGTGGTTTGATTGGTGCGGGTGGTAGATGTGAAGACAGTACCGGTGACGACAATGTCGCCCTCGGATAAGCCCGAGAGAATCTCGGTTTGGGAATCCGATATTAGGCCGGTTTCCACCGTAGTTTCGGCAACCTGGCCGTTTTTCATCACCCGGACCGTGGAATTTTGGATCGAGCCGGAAGGAATAATCAACACGTCGGCTTTGGTTTGAATAATGACCATGCCGGAAGCTGCCATGTTGGGCAAAATTTCCAAAGGGGCGGTATCTAGTTTGATTACCGCCGGATAAGAGGTGACGCCGGAACTTGTAACACCCACGGTGTCGACACTAATAACCGACCCAGTGTACGTTTTGTCCGGCAGAGAGTCGAAAGTGACAGTAGCTTTAAGGCCGGACTTGATTTTGGGAACATCAATCTGGGTCAGGTCAAGCGATACTGTTAGTGGAGCATTTGTTACGACGCTGGCCAACTTGGTGGAGGTGACTATAACCGACCCCAGCACAAAGGACAAACCGGTGACTTTTCCAGTTATCGGCGCCATAACCGTCGGAGAAGATTGCAAATAATTTGACCAGGCGGCAGAAATGGACAGGGTTTGGTTTTTGTAGTCGTTTTCGGAAGCCAGCCAGTCGGAGTGTTGCTGGATATATGTGGGATCATCGGCAGCTAAACTTCTGGCAACTGCATCGTTAATAAATTTCTGGTTCACCGCAAACATCTTACTGTTGAGTGTATTGAGGCTATTTTTGGCCGATAAATACTCCAGATAGGCGGAAGAGACCACCTGCCGGCTAACCTGGTCCGGCTCGATAAGCAAAAGTGCCTGACCGGTTTTAACCGTGTCGCCGTCCTTGACGAAGATTTTTTTGACCACTCCGGAGATTTTGGTAGTTACCGGGGCAGAATTGGCGGCCACTACTTGGCCAGAGGCGGAGACAGAAATGACCAAAGTACCCTTTTCCACAACGGCAGTTTGATACTGGACCTGGTTTGTCTTGGAAGCCCGGTATCGATAATAGCCGATCCCGGCTGCAGCCAAAATCGCAAGCGTTATCGCTATTTTCTTCTTCACCAGTGGCAGATTATATCCTAATACTGAATAGAAGCTGAGTGGTTAGTGTTTCACTGGCAGGCGGACGGTGAAGGTCGAGCCACGTCCCACCTGGCTTTTTACCCCAATTGTCCCTCCGTGCTTGGCCACAATTTCCGAAGCAATCGCCAGCCCCAATCCATAACCATGCGCTTCGGATTTAGTCCGGGATTTGTCTCCCCTATAAAATCTCTCAAACACATGTCCCAAGTCACGCTGGGCAATCCCCACTCCCCGGTCGCGCACTTCCCATACGCCCTGCCCGTTTGTCTTATACGCCCTTACTGTGACTTCACTTTTTGCTAGGCTGTACTTTATTGCATTATCCAAAAGTATTACTAACAGCTCCACTAGGCCACTTTTATCTGCCTCTAACTTAATGTTTTTAATGTCACTACTAATTTTTATTTCTTTAGCCGCTGCAATTCCAGCCACCTTTTTCACCGCTTCCCCGACCACCATTGCGGCCTCAATCTGTTCCAAAGGTACAGCGTCAGTCGCCCCCTGTAATCGTGACAGCTTAATCAAATTATCAGACAGATCTTGTAGCCGGTTAATTTCCTCGAGGTTGCTCGCCATTAGCCTTCTAGCATCAGTTAGATCCAGTTTTTTATCCCGCAGAGCCACCTCGGTCTCAGATTTGAGTGAGGTCAGGGGAGTCCGCAGTTCGTGGGATGCGTCGGCCACAAACCGCCGCTCTCGTTCCACCATGTCTTCCAATGGCGCCAGAGTCTGTCCCGCCAGGACATACCCGGCAATTCCCGCTAAAGCCGAAATGCCCGCAGTTATTATTCCCAATACCACAACCAGTCTGTACCTGGCATGATTCACGATTTCCAAGTCCGGCTCCGGTCCCAGCCAACCCCATTCTTGAAGGCGCACTCTTTGCAGCCGTTCAAACCGGACCAACTCCCGGTTCACGCCCACATATATCACATAGCTAAAAAGAACACTCACCAGGCAGGAAATTAGCATGTACCACAGCGTCAGTTTGATTCTAGTCGACTTAAACATTATTTCTTCTCCCCCAACCTATACCCAAACCCCCGCACCGTCTGGATCAATTCAGGTTTGTCAGGGGTAGGTCTGTCAATCTTGTTCCTCAAGTATCCCATGTATACCTCAACCGTATTGGGCAAGACGTCGGCTTCATAGTCCCATACATGGCCTATTATCTGTCCCTTGGTCAATATCTGCCCCGGGTGGCGCATCAGATAGCCCAAAAGAGCGTATTCCCGAGCGGATAATTCAATTCTTTTCCCCGCCCGTCGCACCTCAAAATGAGCCGTATCCATAGTCAAATCACTCACAACTAGGGTCGTCCCCAGGCTTTGTTTTGGCCGGCGGGCGATAGCTCTCACCCGGGCCAAAAGTTCCTCAAAAGCAAACGGTTTGGTCATGTAGTCATCCGCCCCGGCATCCAAGCCTTCGACTTTATCGGTAATCTGACCCCTGGCAGTCAACATCAAAATCGGCGTGTGAATTTTCTGACCCCGCAGTTTTTTAGCTATCTCCATCCCACTCATTCCCGGCAGCATCAGATCCAAAATAACCAGATCGTAATCCTCGCTAGAGGCCAGATCCCAGCCCGTTTCACCTGTATAAGCCACATCCACAGCAAACGTCTCCTGCTCCAGCCCGCGTTTTATGGAATTGGCAATTTTATGCTCATCTTCGATAACGAGTATTCTCACTAGATCCAATTATATTCCTGGCCTCCTAAGAAATTGCTGAAAAAAAGTCGCATTGACAACCCCCTCCTCATGCCCTAAATTAAATAACTCATGGGCGATCACAGATCCATACTTTAAGCAAAATTTCAGGAAAGTGTGTTAAATCATAAATGAGGAATCTTTCAATAGCGCTTTTATTAGCACTGATTTTGGCACTAGTAATCGGTTTTTTTGGGACTTGGATCACGAAATCAGATTCCCAACCGCTCCAAGTAGCCATCCTGCCATCGCCAGCTCCGGTAAGCAATCCCTATCTCATTACAAGCATGAAGGCCAGGCAATACTCGAGTGAGATCAAGATCGAAAATAAAGTCAGACAAACAAGCAGTTTCACTTCTTACAAAGTTTCATACACTTCCGACGGTCTCAAACAATTTGCTCTTATGAATGTGCCCATCGGCAATCCCCCGGCAAGCGGTTGGCCGGTAGTCATTGTCAACCATGGCTTTATCGATCCGGAAATTTATTCCACCGAAAATTCTTACGTCAACACCAGCGCCTACTACGCGGGCGTCGGCTTTTTAGTTCTAAAGCCGGATTATCGTGGACATGATAATTCCGAAGGAGGCGCCGAAGGTTTGGTTTCCCGTATCAATTACGCCGTGGACGTTCTAAATCTCATCGCTGCCATCGCCAAACTGGACACTGCTGACCCGGGAAAAGTCTTTTTGTACGGCCATTCCATGGGTGGGGACGTGGCTCTGCGGGTCATGGAAGTCTGCGGCACTTGTGTCCGGGCGGCCTCGCTTTGGGCCCCGGCCGTGGCTGATTGGCCGGAATCTTTCCTGTATTTTTCCCGTAAAAATCAAAATCCACCTGATCCTAAAAAAGCCGAAAGGCACGCCAGAAGACTTAAAGAATTGCAGGAACTCTTTATCGAAGATCAATATAGCCAGGTATCAACATTTGCCAATGTCAATTTGGTTAAAGTCCCGGTCATCATCCACCATGCCACTGCCGATCAGTCTGTTCCCTATGAATGGGGACAAAATTTATCCGCCAAATTCGAAGAAAATAACATTGACTACCAATTTTACTCATACCAGGGTGACAATCACGATATTGCAGCCAATTGGTCCACCGCTCTAAACCGCGACATCGACCTCTTCATCAAACCGTAACCATTGGATGTAATCGCAGCCAGTGGCCTGCTTTCTCTCGCGGTCCCAACCGGAAGTGGAACACTTTATCATCCGCTTGCCATTGGCGGTGGTGTACAAAACCAGCTTATTTCCGCACTTGGGGCAGTCATTATCCAGAGGTTCGGTTGTCCCGTTGATCCATTCGATGTAGTCGCAGCCGGTGGCCTTTTTCTCTTTGGCGTCCCAACCGCCAGTTGAGCATTTTTTCATTTTTTTGCCAGACCGAGTAAAGGCCAAAGCCAACTGGTTACCGCACTTGGGACATTTTTCATCCAGAGTTTTCGGCTCGATGGGCAGCCACTTGACATGGGTGCAGTTAGTACAGCGCCGGAGTTTTTTGCCGCCAGCAGTCTCGACCACCTCACCTAAGTCACTTCCACACTTGGGACATTTATTCTCTTCCACACCAGTATTGTATGGTCTACCCCATCCAATCCACAAGACACCAAAACCTATTAGAAAATATTAGCGCTTGAGAGATAAGCAATTACACCTTCAGCAATTCCCTTGGCAGCCAGATCAGGACGCGCGACAATTATGGCTCGGTCCGCGGGGTTCGTGAGAAATCCGGTCTCCAGAATAATTGAGGCGGTCATCGGATGCACCGCATGGTCATATCTCCACCAGGCGAAAGCATAGTAGCCTCGCATATTACGAGAGACATTGGGATCTTTGGGAAGATTGGTGGCCGTCTGATACGCCTCTTCGACCAATGATAATAACTTATTCGCATTTCCCGCCATGTCCCGTCTGGGAGCAGCAGCTTTAAACCCAGATACGGCGGAGTTTGTGTTCCCGTCCGCATGGATGGACACAAAAACATCCGCCCAATACCCCAGCGGAACCGTAGCCGGAAGCAATTCGACCCCGACGCCCTTTTCTTCCAAGATACTGGCAGTCTGGCGGGCTATGGCATAAGCCACTTCCCACTCCGCCTTACCACCACCAAAGGAGCCGGTATTGCCCCTCAATCTTTCCAGTTCTTCCGGTACCTCATCGTTTTTCCAGTGGCCGACCTGGAGAGCCACTTTGGCCGGGCCTTCAGGGCGTTTCCAATCGCGTAAATAGGCGTATCGATCCAATTGCCAGTCATCGGGCGGGTTATCGTCAACCAGATACGGCGGCGCACCGCTAATATCGGTCTTGTGAATTACGGTTTTCCAAACAAAAAACCCGCCGATGAGAAGAATGATAAAACCAGGCAGTATCAACTTCATGTAACGACAGACTGTAGTAAAGAATTCTAAAAAACCAGCTGAATACCATATCACCCCTCATAAAACCACACTTAGTTATCACCCTCAAGTCGCCGCGATTCTTCTTGGGCCCGTTTTTGAAATTCAATTCTCCTTTTGAATTTCTCTGCCTCCAAAGTTAATCCCCTCTCTAACATTTCATCCCTGGCCACGGTGAATATCTCCAGCAATGCCTCATGACTAACATATTCTGGTGGGTCTTCAGCGCACGTTGGGCTTGTACAACGGTATCCGGGTGTTTGGAGTACCCGCACAACAACATCCCCTTCAAACTGATACGGAACGAATGCTTTTACCGTAGGTTTCCCACATACCACACACTCAATACCGCCGGGAATGTCTTCGAGAGTGGTCCTTAACCTACCTATAGTAATAGTGATAGTCTCAATCGGAGCCATACCTGTCTAATAACTATACATAATCTATAAAGATTTTTATATATCACGAAGGCTAATCGTAATACTACTCCCAGCTCGGATTTTCGCCCCAAAATCTCACTCCTGACCATTTTCTAAGTGCCTCCTTGAATTAACACCTCCTTTTTTGCGCGCGTCCATCTTTTCAGTTGGATTTCTCTTCGCATAGCCTCAGTTCTAGTAAGATATATCTCCTGAAAAACCAACGTAAAAAAATAGAAATATTTGATGTATTTTGCCGATTTGGATGATTTTTCCCTATGCTCTCTCAATCGTTTTCCCAGATTATTTGTCTGGCCGATGTAGAGGGTGTTAGCGGAGGTGCGGAGGATGTATACAAAGTAGGGCATTAATTACTCTCACTTCCAAGTCACTTAACGTACATAAAAGAAGTCGGATAGATCGTTTGTTTTTTCATCTACCGCCAGGCCCAAGAGAGGAGACAGATGAAATATCTCCTGTATAGTCTTGACTAACGATGCGTGGGTATACAACGTGGAGTTGGTATAACCCGGTTTTACAAATGGCGACAAAATAATCATGCCGATAGGATCATTTTCATTGATATCCCCACTGCCTTCGTCCCAGGTAATAAATATAGCTGTATCCGTTTTATAAATTGCCGAGTCGGTGATCATCTGCACGATTTTAGCTAACCAATTATCCGCTTGATTTATAGATCCATCGTGCATATTGTTCAACATATTCGGGGAGATGAAGGTATAGTCGGCAATGTTTCCGATAGATAAATCGCTTTGTAATTCACCAAGAGGTCTGATGTGAGTTTGACAATAGGTATTATTATTCGACGGAGGGTTGCCGGATACATCTTGAAAAAAAACAAAGGGGTTATGTTTAGGAGAATAATTTTCAATTTTTTGGATTGGACAATCGTTTCCGGAAATATCTTCCTGGTATGATTTCCAAGATAAATTATTGTTGTCGAGTAAATAAGTCAAATGATCATGTGAGGCAGTGGAGTTGGCCGCACTTGGCAGATCGTTATTGATAAAAGTATGATCGGCAAAAGCAATTTTCCCAGCCACTGCCATGATGTAATTGGGTTCACTGGGATGCAAAGCCCCCAAGTCCGTGGAGATATTGTGGTAGTTCTGCGCAAACGCGCCCTCGACCAACAAGGTCTTGTTGATAAACGGGGCCTCAAGATTATTGTAGATTTCTTTCCAATTGCGGTTTTCCTCAAAAATTACGAATACATGTTTTACTTGGGATAAAGCGGGCAGGTTTGGTGTATTTTTTGTTGCCAGCTCGTACTTGGCATCCTGCCGATTTACGAATATCGCCAACCCAACTATCACCGCCAGGATTACTAGAATATGTTTTGGTACTAATTTCATAAGGACTTAATGAGCTCTGTTATTTCTGAAAATGTTTCCTGTTTGATTACCCTCATATGCTTGCTTTAACTTGGCAATATCAAACTTTTTCATTTTAAGAAACGCCTCGGTTACCCGCGGCCGCTTTGGCCTGCCGGATTGCACTTTCGATCCCGTCTGTTACGAAACTAAAAGTTAACTTGTCAGTTTCTTTCGGATGCCTTTTCGGAAATTTATCTGTAAAAAAGAATATCGGAACTTGGAACTCGTAACTACCTGCGTACCAGTCCGGATCTTCTGCCATTGCAAATTCCTCCATGCCATTACGACTTCGCCAGTAGTGAGCATAGCTTCCCGCATGATCTCGGTATTTTGCAGTATGTCGAGATCTGGATACAGTGCCCCCACGCTACCATTACGATCTTCGGCAAAGCCATCCAGCGATGTTGTTACTCCTAAGATTACTCTTCCCATATTTTTATTTTACCAAATCTTCCATTGGAACACCCTACGCTTTGGCAGTAAGTTAGAATTATTTCTAAACTTTTGCGCAAGCAATTTAATGGCACTAATCACAACAAACTAAAGTCCGAACCGAAAATGCTGAGCGGGCCGGTTTAGGATTCTTCCGGCATTATATTCCTTCAAAATAATTTTTAAAGTTTCTTCAATAATTCCAAGTCTCCTGATATCAAAGCTTCCTTTTTAATTCTGGTCCAGCCCTTTAACTGCCATTCTCTTTTCATTGCTTTCGATCTGGTTTCAAATGTTTCTTGATATACCAAATTAAACGAATCAAAGTAGCGGACATATCTTGCCGACTTACGGGTTTTTTCCCTATGTTCTCTCAATCGTTTTCCCAAATCATTTGTCTGCCCAATATATAAAGTATTAGAAGAAGTCCGGAGAATATAAACGTAATACATATTCCTTCGTCGCTGTTATAGCTGTGAGCGAGCGCAGCGAGTCGAATCAGCTGGCTCTGGTTGAGTATGTCGCGACTTACTTCAAGGAACAAATTATAGCAAATCTTGCTTACACTACCCAACCTGCTCCCGCTTTATCAATTGCCTAAGAATACTCCATAAACTATAATTCAAAGGGTAAAATGATATGACGGACAATCAAAAGTGGCTTTCAAGAAAGTTTCTTTTATATAAACTACTAACTAATTTATGGTTTTTGGGTGCGGTTTGGCTTTACTTTTATAGAATTTATATAACTGATGCACAAGTAGGAATTCTTGACGGTGTTGCATTTGCTATCGGTTTAATTGCAGAGGTACCGTCTGGTGTTTTAGCAGATAAATTTGGCAGGGATAAGATGGTAAGACTCGGACAATTTCTTGCTGGCAGCGGTCTAATCATACAGGCCTTTGGGCATGGCTTGGCACAATTTATGCTTGGACAAGCAACTATGATGATTGGTGTATCGTTTGTATCCGGTGCAGACGAAGCGCTATTTTTTGACCAAATTAAATTCAAACAAACTTCACCAGAATGGAGGAAATTATTAACGAGAGGCTCACAAATTGCGCTCATAGGTACAACATCAGCTACTATCTTTGGCGGTTGGCTTCACAACATTGACCCGAGAATTCCGTGGGTTCTCACAGGACTTTCCCTAATAGGCTCTGTTATTTTAATCTGGCCAATTAAGGATACGAGGGTGAAGAAAGACAAACATAAAGCCATTTCAGAATTAGCTGAACATTTGGCCAGTATTAAAGCAGGTTTCGCAGAATTTTTTAGTAACAAGATATCTTTATATGTTCCGATAATTATTACAGTTCAAGGGTTATTTTATGCTGCTGGGTGGGGACTTCTTCGTTTGGTGCTGATGGATAGGTTTCATTTCAGTCCATTTATTGGTTCAGTAGTTATTGCCTCAAGCAGTCTTATTACTGTTGCAATCTTGGGTTACATGCACAAACACGCAGAAAGTCTGAGTGAGAAACAGGTGCTAACTCTAATATCAGTTTTAGCAGCAAGTAGTTTGTTACTCTCAATTGCAAATATCGGTTGGTGGGGTTATTTTGTTATTCTTGCTTTATATGTTGGAGAGCATGTTCTCGTTCCGTTTATGAGTGAAGTGTTAAACTATCGGACAGATGAAAGCCAGCGAGCTACTGTTCTTTCTGTTGCTTCATTTTTAAGGACACTTCCTTATGTTGCATTAGCTCCAATAATAGGTTCGCTAAATACACAAAACAAACTTGAGTATTTTCTCATTATTTGGGCGCTATTTATTGTTATTGCGTTAGTTTTATATCTCGGTCTTAATAAGAAGAGAGATGTGAAGGTAAGTCTTGCAAAAGATAAATTAGAACCAGAGGAACGAGTGCCAGAATTTAATCAATAATTACTTTAATTCCACAATTTACTCTCATCTTTGAATACAGGGAAATAGGAATCTCCACTTTGTCGTTTTGCCGCTCTCTCATATGCAAAGTTCAGAATATCCAATATACATTTGGAGGTTAAATACTCTGAGGTCAACTTTCCATATAACCAAGTATCCATAGACATGCTAAATGGTCCTTTCCTTACAGTAAATAACCCAATATCAGATAAAGTATCTTCTGTGTATAGAGGGTTATTTAGCGAAAAAATGTCGCTATGAGTTATATCGTATTTTTTAATCTGCCTGTCTAAGGCTGCTTCATCTACATCTTCAATTTCCCAGCCATTTTGAATTAAGAATTCTTTTAGTTTACTTATACTCAACATACTTTTAACTAAATAATTTCCTGACATTAGGTTTATACAATTCTCATTCGTGAACGGAAAAATGGAATAAGGTACGAACATTCTCATAAAATTACCCCTCTCGTCAGAATAGAAAGAGTCCCAATTGCTATGGACAATATCAGCCCGAATTCTTGAGCTTTTAGCTTTTATTGCCTCAATGTCAAAACCTTTATGCGATTTAATCTCCTGAAAGTTAGTAACTTCTATGGTAAGGAATGATTCAACTTGCTCATGTACAATAATTTCTTTTTTTGACCTTTTAATTAGCCTTTCAACTTTTGCGAGGTTGGTTTGAAGTGGAAGATCAATAACACTTTTACCAATAATTTGATTACCAACTTTTGCCTCAGCGCTTAATGCAATTCTTTGAAGTTCCAGAAGTCTTACAGCTTGTCTGCTGATTTTACCCTTGACCTTTCGTAAAGTGAACATGTTCTTGACCTCTTTACCATATTCTTTTAGTTCGTGAATAAAAGGAACACCATCTTTAATATCCGTCAAATCACCAATCCTGAGAAATCTTGTTAAGTCGTTAATAATTACTGTACTTCCCAGCCTCTCTGATATGTTGTAAGCCACAATATACATTCCCCTGAAATCTTTGCTTTTGTAGTCAATGGCTACATACCCAAAACCTCTTGCAGCTGAAAGTAGAAACATTTGGTTGTAATTAAGGTTTCTCCATGCAATTCCATCACATATGGTTTTGGAAATTCTAATCAATTGTTCGTGAATAAAGATATGATTCTCAATACCTTTCAATTCTCTCTCTTCTTTATCTGTGAGATTGGGTTTGTCATGATACTTTTTTGCAAGCTCCCGACCCTCTTTTAATTTCTCCCAAAGTTGGGTTTCAGTCTTTGCAATTCCATACTGAGTTACTAAAAGTTTCTTGCCATTTGTCCTATACCTTTTATCTCTTGTCAACCTCAACACACCTTGAAAGTACTTAACCCACTTTTGGTAGTACGAGCTTGCTAATATCTGACTAATCTTGGAGGATTTCTCCTTACCGAGCATGTACATATTTTTATTTATTTTAATTCTGACAATTTAATGGCGCTCCATCACAGGCTATTCCATCATCGTCAGCATCTCTTTGAGAGCAACCGCAAGTATTTAGTTGATATTGTGCTTCTGCACAGGAGCTAATTTGCGTACAGGGTTTTGAGCAATTACACCACACCATTTTGAAGCACCTATTTTGAAAGAAGTATTTGAATTAGCCTCTACTGGCATTTACTCCTTGGGATATTTGATAAAGTATGCAGAGAGAAAAGGATTAAAAACCAAAACAGGTAAACATTTAGGTAAAAGTCATTTGTATAATGTTCTTACATCACCTACTTATTATGGTCAATTTTACCAAGATGGTATCCTATACCAAGGAAATTACGAGCCAATAATTGATAAGACTTTGTGGGATATGATACAGAAAGCATTAAAAAATCGTTCAAAACCAAAAGTTAATAGCTGGGACACCGATTGGAATGGACTTGCTTATTGCGGAGTCTGTGGTTGTGCAATTACGATCTCCAATAAAGTTAAGCACTTCAAACGAACAGACAGAACTGTTACATATTCTTATGCTCATTGTACCCACAGGAGAGGAGATTGCGTCCAACCTCCAATTCCTGTTAAAGCGTTTGGGCAAATGGTACTTGAAGCAGTATCCAAGATAACCATTGATAAAGAGGCTTGGACTTTGGGTGTCCAACTCCTTAAAGAGAAACACAAGCATGAAACGAATACAAATCTTAATCAACTCAAGAATTATGAAACCGAATACCACACTTATCAGGCGAAGTTAAATAAGTTAGTAGACATGAGAGCTAATGAAGAATTAACCAAAGATGAGTTTATGGTCCAGAAGAATGATGTTCTCAAAGAAATAGCAGGAGTAGAAGCCAGAATTAACGATACAAAACTATCAGCTCGCAGTTGGTTGGAATTAACCGAGGAGTATCTGAACAATGCTTTCAACGCCAAAGATATAATGCAAGATGGTACTGCCGAGGAAAAAAGAAAGCTGATTTTGTCGGTTGGTGAGAACTTAATCCTAAAAGATAAAACTATGCAATTTAGCTTCAAACAGCCCTATGATGTACTACTTCTGCCGAAGTATCGTACCAATGTGCTGGGGGACTAGGATTCGAACCTAGATT
>MEXN01000009.1:0-101 GCA_001773695.1 Candidatus Amesbacteria bacterium RIFCSPLOWO2_01_FULL_48_25
CCTAACTCCCCATATTTCCGCGAGCGATCTGGCTCTTACCTTCATCACCTTCTTCTATCTTCTAAGTTCCAGCCTTGCCCCCTCCGCCACCTCCCCCCCCT
>MEXN01000009.1:115-11042 GCA_001773695.1 Candidatus Amesbacteria bacterium RIFCSPLOWO2_01_FULL_48_25
TTAATCATCCTCATCACCCTCATCAACTCCCTCATCTACGTCCCAGCCTTCCTCTGGTCGCTTCCCTTCTTTATCCTTTCTGGTATATTAATATTATGCCACCTCTCACTCCCGAAAAAGTCCTTCTTACCTGGGAAGCCCCCGTCCGCCCCTTCCGCCCCCATTCCCGCCAGCTCCTAACCACAGCCGGGGCAATTGCCGGCCTAGTCGGCCTTATCCTGGTTTTTGCCGGCGAATGGATGCTTATAGGTGTTATCGCCGCCCTAGCCTTTGCCTATTATCTCTGGTCAACCACGCCCCCTCAAAATACCAGCTATTCCATAACCTCTTTAGGAATAAGAGCCCACGACCAGCTCTACCGCTTCGAAGAAATTACCCGTTGGTGGCTAGAAGACAAATGGGGCCAAACCCTGCTCGTCATCGACACTCCATATCGTTTTCCCCCCCGCCTCCACCTCCTTCTCCATACTCTCAAGCCCAAATCCATCGAGGACATTCTCTCCCAATACGTCCTTATGGAAAAACCAAAGGCCACCCCCCTCGACCGAGCCGGCGTCTGGCTCGCCTCCAAATTCCCCCTGGAATAGGCTCCCGATGGTAAAATTAGCTCGCAAGCTTGCCCTGAGCTTGTCGAAGGGCACCCATAGTTCAACGGATAGAATAGGGCTTTGCGGAAGCTCTGATGACCGTTCGATTCGGTCTGGGTGCACAAGGCTTGCCCTGAGCTTGTCGAGGGGTGGGGTCCAGTAGTGGTTCATCTGCCAGGTCTCGAAAACCTTGGGTCCGCTTTGCGGGCACGCGAGTTCGAATCTCGCCCCCACCGCAATAACGCAGTTTCAAAATAGGGGCGGGATAACGGAGGACGCGAAGCGCCGCACACCATCTCGCCCCCACCGCCGCGCTCCCTTAGCTCAACGGACAGAGTAATGGATTCCGGATCCATTGATGGGCGTTCGATTCGCCCAGGGAGCACTTGATCCTGATTTTCGAGGGTATCCTCACCAATTAACTCGAAAATAGGCGATAATTTGGTGTTCGAAAACCCGGGAGTTGACGCGAGATGTAGACTTTTTTGGAGTGGGACAGTGCTTGTTGTGGCAGTAATAAAGCGGATATTTACCATTGATCATGCTTTTCGGCTTGCATTAAAAAAGCCCCCATCGGGGGCTCAAAAAAAACGACCCACGATGTTTTCATATATCTATCTCATCGTGGGCCTGAGCCTAGCTGGCTTACCTGGACACAAACTCCACTCCTAGAATATATGCAGATCTGAGAGAGGGGAGGTTACGGCGAGACAACAGTGAAGGTGTTATCACTTTTATCTTCATTGACACGACTACCAGCTGAATTGTATTGGGCGACAGAGACGATAATGTTATTTCCGTCAGGAGGGGTGGTAACTGGACCCCCAAGCGCGGGAATAGTCCAATTGTAGTAATTGGCGCCAATGAGATTACTGACGTAATATGCGATGGCCCCTAAATATGTGTCTACTCCAGTTGAGCTGCGGGTGTAAAGAAATAACCCGGTACTATTGAAGGCTGCAGTTTGATTCCAGGTAATTTTATAAGTGTTACCACGGGTCCACACTTCTCCACCGTTGGGAGTAGTTAGAGTGGGTTTGGGAGTGGTGATAGTAAAGGGAGAATCACTTTTGTCTTCGACTACCAACTGGCTGTTTGAGTTGTATTGACCAACCGATATGATAATGTTGCTACCGTCAGGTGGAGTCGAAGCTGATCCACCCGTGAAAGGAATGGTCCAGGAATAACTATTGGTGCCGACCAGATTACTGACATTGTAGGCTATAGCACCGATATAAGCGTCGCCACTTGTACCTCGGGTGTAGATAAATAGACCAGTAGAGGCGAGCTTGACTGTTTGATTCCAGGTAATTTTGTAGGTTTTACCACGTTCCCAAGTTTCACCACCATTGGGGGAAGTTACAACAGGTTTTGGTGTCGTTATTGTAAAGGTGGAATTGCTTTTGTCCTCGGCTACTAATTGACCACTAGAATTATATTGACCTACAGAAACAATGATGTTATTTCCGTCTGGGGGAGTGGTTTGGGCGCCGCCTAACTGGGGGATAGTCCAGGAGTAACTGTTTGAACCTACATTGTTACTCACATTGTAAGCGATGGCGCCGATGTAGGTATCTCCTGAAGTGTTCCGAGTATAAATAAGCAATGCTGTAGAAGCCAATTTAATGGTTTGATTCCAGGTGATTTGATAAGTTTGACCACGCTGCCATATTTCGCCGCCGTTGGGAGAGGTAAGAGTGGGCTTGGGGGTGGAGATGGTAAATGGATTATTACTTTTATCTTCATACATTTTTTTACCGCTGGGGTTGTATTGGGCAACTGAAACGATAATATTGCTACCGTCAGGCGGCATTGAAGCAGCACTACCAGGCAAGGGTATTGTCCAGGAATAAGCGTTGGTGCCCAAGACGTTACTAACGTTGTAGGCGATGGCGCCGATGTAGGTATCTGTGGAACCGTTTCTGGTGTAAATAAATAACGAAGTTGAAGCCTGTTTTTGAGTTTGTCTCCATCTGATCTGATAGGTCTGGCCGCGTTGCCAAGACTCACCGCCGTTGGGAGAGATTAAAACAAGAGGTTCCGCCGCGGAAGTGGTAATTCTTTGAGATTGTTTGACAAGGAGAACTGAGGCAAAAAGTCCAGCGACCATGAGAGCAATCGATAAAAACAAGGGTAGGGGGCTGGAAACAGACTTTTTGGCCATCTGAGTCCAGTGTAGTCTTTAGGAAAGTGGGAAGTCAAGTGGGTGGGTGGGCACAATGTCTAATATTTAACTATATCAAACGATTTAAGCCAGTCGCTGAACGTGGCCAGAATCTCTGTTAAAATCAAAGCTACTGGAGGATATGCCGATCGGCTAAGGCAATGGTTTGCTAAACCATGAACGCGCAAGCGTTCGGTGGGTTCGACTCCCACATCCTCCGCTATTATCTCGCCAGAACCAATCCCCAAACCTGTTTTGCCCCTCCCCTTCGCAACACTTTCGCACACTCCCGCAATGTCGCCCCCGTCGTCCACACATCATCCACCAATAAAATCGTATTAGGTATCACGTATGGCGTATCACGACTTAGCTCAAATGCGCCACTCATAGCTTTTAACCTCTCCTCTCGTTTCTTCCCCACCTGTCTCCCTGTATCCTTCACCCTAGTCAACAGATTTTTTACGACCAGCGAATAACGATTTGCGATCAACGAAGCCACTATTGTGGCTTGATTAAATCCCCTCTCCTTCTCCCTTTTTGGGTGTAACGGCACCGGCACAATAATTGGATTTGTTTCTAAAAATTTCTTGAAATAAAAAAATTGCTCACCCTGAGCGGAGTCGAAAGGAAAATTAGAAATTAGAAATTCTAGGACGTCAAATTGTCCACTATACTTAGCTTTCGTAATTAGCTTGCGAGCAATTCCCTCATACGCCCACAGACACGTTAGCCCTTCTAGTTCCCCCCGGCAATATTTATGCCTCTCCCCATATCGAGAATTTCGGCAACAAGTCGGACAAATCTGTTCCTCTTCCCACATCCCCACCTGGCACTCTTCACACACATACTCCCCCCACCTCCCGCAATTCACACATCTTTTAGGAAATACCAAATCTAAAATGTCCACATCCTCACTATAATGAGGTATAGCAAAACTTGCTATTTTGCGGTATAATAAGGCCTGTCAGGGGATGACGGGATTCGCTGAGTTAGCCCTTTGAAAACACGTCAAGCCGAGCTTGAGTCAAGCTCGTAAAACAGGCTCAAACACAAGTGCTAATTTAAAAGCACGCGTAGAGGGACTGATTGCTAAAATCAATCCCTTTATCTCTCGTCCCGCGTACGCAATCGCTTAAGCTCGGATGAGACGTCTCTTTTTGCTTCCTCGACTGCAAGATAGAGGCGACAACCAATCGAGGTGCCATCTGTTAGGTCCGGTTAGACCTCATCAGAAATAAGCCAAACTAACCAAAAACAACAAGCTTGTACAAACGTGTTTCAATCCTAATTCATACGGGGGTTCAACTCCCCCCATCTCCACTATGGAAAGACGCACATACATCACCGACCAGGAAACCGTCCGCAACGATGCCCAAAAAGTACTTGGGCGTTTGCATAAAACACCTGCTCGCATGGTAGAAATATACGACAATAAACTAAAGAAACAGCACGGTCTTCATGGCCACGACGCATTAATGCGCGCCGAATTTATCCGCTTGTCTCACGCGCCAAATCCCTCCTCTTAATTTTCTCTCTCTTCTCATACTTCCTCTTCCCGCGGGCTAGTCCCAGTTCAATTTTCACCAATCCGCTTTTCGTATACAAGGCAGTCGGAATCAAGGTCAGCCCCGCCGACCGCATTTTTACTTGTAAGCCCAATATTTCTTTTTGGTGCAATAGTAATTTTCTCGTCCGCATCGGATCATAATTAGTGTTGTCCGCATGTTTATACGGGAAAATCTGCATCCCCACCAGCCAAACTTCATGTTGCCCCTTAAATTTGGAGCTTTGAATTTTGGCGTGCGCTCCTCCAAAATCCACCTGTCCCAACTTTGCCGCTTTTACTTCCGGCCCAGACAGCTGTATCCCCGCCTCAACCCTATCCCTGATCTCATAGTCAAACTTCGCTTTCCTATTCTCAACTCTCATTTAAAGCTGTACCTCCCATATCTTACTCCCCTCCAACAAATACATCTTTTTACCTATTTCGTCTACCACCACATCGCTCGCACCCCCAGCCTGGTCCAACACATATTGCCTGTCATATTGCCCATCTTTACCAAAAACCACAACTCGGCTATTACCTGAATCTAGAACATAAAGTTTCTCCGCCTCCCCATCCGTATATATCACATCACCTCCGAAGTCCTCCACTCCCACCACCCCAAAATCCTCCCTCACCCCCCTTGTGTATTTTCTCACTTCTACTCTTACACTCTCCTGCTCTCCCGCTCTCGATAATATCCATATATTTCCGTCAATCGCCATATTGCCCCCTAGCTCCGCCTGCTCCACCAACCAAGCACTCTTAGTGCCATAGCCGCTCTCGGTCGCCCTATACACCCACACCTGATCCCGACCCAGCAAGTATATATTTCCCGCCCAAATTTCCATATCGGAAATCTCCCCCCAACTCTCATCCCTATTTACTCTTATTGAACATTGGATATTGACCATTGGACATTCCGCAATCCCTTTATTAGATAAAACCATCAATTTTCCCGGGTAACTCGCAATCAACTTCGCCCCAGCAAACATCTCTCCTCCAGCTACTACTTCCCCGCTTCCACGACTGGGGTTTACCTCCACCAACCTGCCTTCCTTCACATCCAGTACCATCAGTTTTTCATCAGTTTTCACCATTTTTTTCCCCACCATTCCCTCCCTCACTAGCCCCAAATCAATAATTTCTTTAGGGCTAGGCCTGACTATCCCTCCAGCCTCCTCCTTTAATCGCTTATATTTACTTTCAAGTGTCACCCATCGTTCATCTCCAGCTCCCCCCACTCGCAACTCTTCTAGACGTTCTCCCGCCTCCATGACTAGTTGCCTGGCTCTAACGGGATTTATTGGCAACAATCCGCTCACTTCGTCCAATTTGGCACTCAGTTCCTCGATCCCCACCCCCAATACGCTATTGCGCCTATCCAACCGCACTTTTCGCGCCCAACCCACTCCCGCTCCAGCTGCCAATATCACCAAAAACATTAACCCCCCGATCAAAAGCTTCTTCCTTTCTTTCGTCCTGTCCCGATACTCCACATATACAGGCCCAGTCTTTCGCCCCCACTTCTCCCACCATCTCTCCTTCCTCTCTTTCACTTCCTGCGGCCTAACCACCTCCTCCGGCCTAGGTTTTTCTTCTTGTATCTTGAATCTTAAACCTTGTATTTTAATTATAGCTCCCGCCCCTCCTCTCCCCCTATCATTGCCGTGTAGAACCGTTCCCACCGCCTCCGCCCACTCCCCTTCCCCCCGAGCCACAGCAGTCCGCAAGGTTCCTACAGCTACCCCCTCCCAAAACCGGCTATTCCCGATCACAATCACCTGCCCCTCCCTCCCCCTCCCACTAAAACTTTTCACTCCAGCTCTTACACTCTCCTGCTCTCCAGCTCTACTTATCCATCCCTCTTTTCCCTCAGGTGTTCTCGTCCACACTCCCCCACCCCATGCTGCAACAAATATCACCTCATCCATCAAGACAACCGCCACCACCTCGACCCTCACTCCCCCCTCCTCCATCTCACTCCCCACCCTTTCTATAGCCCTCACAAGGTGTTCCCCCGCCCCGCCCTCTACCTCCCCGTAATACAGCTCATGCAGCCGGGCCAATACCTCCCGTCCCGTCTCCACCGGAGTCGCTTCTTCGCCCCCATCCCCTCCCTCCACTCCAAGAACAGCTACCAGCCTCCCTCTTTGAATAAGCTTAACCTCATCTTCGGGCACAAAATCATGCACCTGCGCCCACCGCCCACCGCCCAATTGTCCCATCGCCTTTCCCACACTCACTTCCATGGTACCTACAGTATATATATCCCCGCCGCCAAAAGCACCAATGCCGCCACCAGGTGTATCCAGGAGAGCGCCTTCACCACCGGATTCACGTCCGATTCTACCGACTCCGTCATCACTCCCACCTGCTTAACGACCACTAGCGCAAACGCCACATACATGAGAAGTCCTCCCACCACCAACCACTTCACCACTCCACCAAAAGAAATATTAACTAGGCCTCTTAAGACCTCAGCGTTGTAGATCATTCTCCCCTCTCCCTCCTTTTTTCCAACTCCTCTGATAACTCCGAAATCAGTCTCACTACCACGTCCGGATACGGCAAATTGTGCCCCTCTATGGTGGACTCCTCAGCGGCCGTGGACACTTTTACTTCTCCGAATCTAAACAGGGTCCCAAATACCCCTCCCATCGTCATCGTCGGCTGCTCTATATGATTAAGAGTCGCATAAGATACTTCACGAAATAACAAATTATAAAAATCAATGTCCACAATCCTCTCATTAGTTACGATAAATACCGAGTAATACCAGCTCAGAAAACTCTCCAGTATATACGCCATCACGATCAAGTACCAAAACATCTGTCCCACTAAAAGAAACTTGGGTTGCACTAGCGAAAATGCCCCCACGTCAACCAATATCCCCGGCAAAAACAGCATCACTACCGCAGTTACTATCCACTTCAAGTTGGTGATCGGGTGCGCCCGCAACAGTAGCACCGCTTCTTCATCCCCCTGGGCGTTCACAAACCCCGTCCCCGGCGCCACGCAATACGCCCCCCCTAAGCTTTTCCTTCCCCTGATTTCCCCTATCCGCTCCAGCACCTCATCCACCGTCTCCCTAGGCACAAACTCATGTTTACCCGCCGTAGCTTTTTTACTTTCATACACTTCCGCCATATTCCCCCCATTCTACTATTTTTTCTCAACATTAAATAACCCTGACATTAAAGCCAGCATCCCAGGGGCTCGTAAATTAAACGCTTTTTTAAAATTTGCGCCCGCTATTACCACCTCTCCCCTGTTCGTCTGCAATACGATCTTGTCAGTATACCCTCCGCTGCTGTGTTTAACCGATATGTTGGTGATATTTGTCACCCTTCCCCCATATTTATCAGCCTCAGAAGCCATTCTATCTTTAGACCACGGATTATCATTTTCTCCCAAACAACTCCTCACATCCTCCGGAAATATCCCACTCACATCACCACCATTAGCCACCACAATCGCAGCATTTACCAAATCCGAAAATTCGTCATCTTTAAGCCATGGGTGACTCCGACCACACGTTTTTCCGCTTCGGCTCTTGTACCACCCCTTATAAAACCACGGCGAACCACCTTTTACTTCCCAAGCCCCAGATGCCCAAGTCGTCCAATCCGAAGTCGTATCCCAAAATCCGGGAGTCGTGTGTCCCAAACTGGAGTAGCCATCTTGATATCCCCCCGATGTTGAAGCGTACCACGCGTTTACCACTTCTCCCGAACCGTTACCCACCAATATTTTCCCCCGTGTCTCGGATACAGCCGTCGCCCACGCCCCCGGATTATCCGCCTTAGACGACTTCCATACCTGGCACGCCTCCGTCACACAAATAGTAGTCTTGGTGTTCTGGTTCCCCATTCGCCACCCAGTATAAGCCAGAGCGTAACTCCTGGCCGCTATCGCCTGCGCAGCCAAAGCTTCCATTCCTCCCTCGCTGGCCCATTGGGACGGCATTTCCGCAATCCCTCGCAGGTATCTGTTCTCAAAATCCATCGCTCCCACGCTGGTTTTAATCGTCAAGGATGTATTCACATCCGCAATCCGCACGTCCCCATAATAAGCTCGCAAAATAGCCTCGTAGTTTTGTCCAGATTTGGCCCGTCCGAACGCCCCATACTGGCTCATACCCCGAAAATGTGGTGCCCCGAACGAAAATCCGGCAAAAGCCGGAGAAAACCCTGGATTGTAATCCGGTCTGGCCGCCGGATCGTCAGCCAGCGGCACGTCCCCAACCGTAGTAGCATAAGTCCCGGTCTTAGCCGCCAACAGCTGCTGCTGGCGGGCAGACAACGCCGATATTTTACCGGACAAATCCGCCACATACTTATCCGCCTTTTCTACTTCCTTAGCCAAAAAACCAGCCTGGCTATCTACCCTTTTTTTCAATCCCGCCAAATTTTGTTTTTGAACATTGAGCCTTGAACTTTGAACATTCAATTCATGTATCTCCCCCGCTACTCCTGCAATTATCCCCCGGTCATTAGCCGCCAACATCTCTCTGTATGCCACATCCCTATAAAACTGGTTCGCCGATTGGCTGGAAAACAATACCAAAAGTAGCGGCTGGTCCCTTTTCCGGATATAGTCCTGTTTCACTTTGGCAGCCAATAGTTCCTGTTTCACCCCCAGTTTCACCTCCCGATCAAAAATATTCTTAGCCAGCTTTTCCAATTGCTTCTCCAACAAATTTATTTGTGCTTTGAGATTTGTGATTTGGTCATTAAGACGCTTCAACTCACCCCGGTTAGTCGTATTCGCACTCGATATCGCCGTGAGTATCCCTTCATATTTAGATATGCACCCCGAAATCACCCCCGAGTCAGACAACCCCCCCGGATTATCACATTCTTCAGCCTTCACACCACCAACCACCACCAATCCCACTATTACCAAAATGGCCAGTTTCTTTCTCACCTCACCATTGTACCATTGACAAAATACTCAATTTAAGTTAGTATTTAAATACCATGTTAAGTACTCAATTAAAAAGCCTTACTGATCTACGTTCCAATCCTCTTCTGATCGCCCAACTGGCCAGAGACGAAGGCCCCGTCTACATCCTCAACCGTAACAAGCTAGTTAGTGTCATGCTCGACGTTACCCAATACGAGGAACTTGTTGACAAACTTCAAGACGCCATAGACGTCCTGGAAATCAGGGAGATGAAAAAAAACGCCAAACCCGAAGACTTCATCCCCTGGGAAAAAGTCAAAAAAAACTCGGCCTGTAAAACATGTACCAAATTACCCTCAAATCTCAGGTTGAAAATTTTCTCATCAAAAAGTTAGACAGAAAAACCCAAATCAAAATTTCAGCCAAGATAGACACCTTGGCCCGCGACCCCTTTGCCCCCACCAACCTGGATAAACTCTCCGGTATGAGTCGCGGGTATAGACTCAGGATTGGAAATACCCGTGTAGTTTATGAAATAGACACCCCATCCAAAACCGTCATCATCTGGAAAATTGACTGGCGCAGTTCCATCTATCGCCCCTAATCACTAAGCACTTGCTCCCAATCCCTATATAATGTCCTCATGTCCCATTTTCTTCTCGTACTTTTCCTTCTATTCACTATCCACTATTCACTATTCACTAACTTCGTCTCCGCCCAAACATCCGACTATTTCATCTGCAGCCCCACCCTCGGCGGATGTCGCATCGTCAGTCCTTCAGATTGTGCTTGCACCAACTCCAGCCTCTGCGGACCAGCAGATACATACTGTTCTACTCTTTCAAACTGTAGTACCAGTCCCCGCTTTTCCTGCTCCATCCTCACCGCCCCCCTTCCCACCCCCACTTCCCCCATAGTTCCCGCCTCCATCTCCCCTCTTTGTACAATAGGATCCAAGCCAGGAATCAAAACCCCCATCGGCTGCCTGCCCTACGCGGATGATAGTTCCGGGTCACTAGCTGGCAAAACCACCGTCTCCGCTCTACTGGCCTGGTCAGTCCGCCTCGGCGGCCCCATCGCCCTGCTTCTCATCCTCTACGCCGCCTTTAAATTCACATCAGCCCGGGGCGACCCCAAAGCCATCCAGTCCGCCCAAGAGCTTCTCGGATCGGCCCTGGCCGGACTAGCCTTAATCTCTCTGGCATTAGTCACTCTCAACGCTATCGGCGTCCGCATCCTGGGCCTCACCCTCCTAGGTTTCAATTTATGAAATTATTACTCATATTACTTACACTCTTCTACTCTTACACTCTTCTACTCTCAAATGTCTCTGCCCAATGCACCAGCTGTTCCAGTGTCGCCGGTCCGGCTTGCTACTACGATATAACCAGCTGCGGCTCTGCCCAACCATATTGCTGCCCTTCTCCTACCCCTCTCCCCCCTTGCCCCAACCCCGCCTACCTTTCCTGCCGAGATGTTGCTTTTTGCGGCTTCACCGGCGGTACCCCAAACACCAATTACTCCTGCTTATCCGCCACCCAAATTTGCTGTTCCTTACCCTCTCCCTCCCCTCTCCCTCCTTGTCCCATTCCCCCAGCCACTGCCTGCCGTCCTGTTTGCTACTCCACTGAAGTCGTAAATAGCGGTTTCTCCTGCCCTCCCTCCGCCGGACTCGGCCTCCCCCAATCCTGCTGTTCGTCCTTCTACGTCCCCACCCCCCCCCGC
>MEXN01000009.1:11116-27510 GCA_001773695.1 Candidatus Amesbacteria bacterium RIFCSPLOWO2_01_FULL_48_25
TCGGCATCAAAACTCCAATTGGCTGCCTGGCCATCGGCACCGGCCCCGGAGCCGGCCGGGTCACCATCTCCGCTCTCATTCTCTGGTCCACCGGCCTTTCTGGAACCATTGGCCTCATTCTTCTCATCTATTCCGGCTACCAAATCGCCACTTCCCGGTCAGACCCCAAACGTCTCGCCGCCAGCCGTGAATTGGTAATTTCAGTCGCCACCGGCCTATTATTAATTATCCTAGCTCTCATTCTCACCAACTTTTTAGGCCTTAAGGTTTTAAATCTCGGCGGCCTCGGCTTCAACCCATGAAAAAATTCCTATCCTTTATCCCCTTATACGTTATACTTTATACGTTCTTCCTCCTCCCTACCTCCATCTCCGCCCAATATACCGATTGTTCCGGCAATAATGGCACTTGCGTCGATCCGGCCGTCACCTCCTGTTCTTTTGGCTCTCCCAGGTATTCCCCCGAGTGTGAAGCCCAGGGTGGTGGCATCCAAAACCTCGTCTGTTGCGACAGCGCTCCCCTCCCCGATTGTGGTAACCAGGGCGGGACTTGTAAAACCAGCTGCACCCCAACCTCCGAAGTCAACTGGGGAGATACCAGTTGTTACTTAACTTCGACAACTCATAGCTGTTGCGTTCCCACCTCCGTCACCACCACCGGTTGCCGTCAGACCGGCGCCCAATGCTGCCCCGGCATCGCCGGCGGACCCAACTATTGCCAATATCCCTTTCGCTGCCAAACCTCCACCAATATCTGCTACTCCGATTCTTGCACTCTTTCCTACGGTACTTGTGTCTTCCCCTCCCAATGCGTCCCGGGTTGCCAGATTGCCCTCCCCCCCTCCGGTTTCAAAGATTGCACCGGCAGTACCCTCTGCTGTGACACCCAACAAAAAACCGACTATCACTGCACCCTCCCCATCTTTTGTTTCACTGCTATTGGTAATCGCCCCGGAATAAAAACCCCAATCGGTTGCCTGCCCTACGCCGGCGATCTAGCCGGGGCTGACGCCGGTAAAATCATTGTCACCACTCTCGTTGGCTGGTCTGTCAATCTTACCGGCGGCCTGGCCATTTTGTCACTGATTTACGGCGCTTTTCTGGTAGCCACAGCCAGAGGCGATCTCAAGCGCGTCTCCGCTGGCCGTGAGGTCATTTCGGCCGCCCTAGCCGGCCTAATCCTGATTAGCCTGGCCGTGGTCTTTTTGAATTTCCTCGGGATCAAGGTCCTAAACTTAGGCTCCCTCGGCTTCAACGTCTAGCGATAAATATCTCTTCTGTGTCCCACAGCCAACACCACAATAGTCTCCCCGTCCACGTCAAAAATTATCCGATAGTTCCCCACCCGGAACCTATAAGCTCCCAGTTCATAATCGCTCAACGGCTCGGCAAACTCCATGGGTTTGCCGCTCGCCACCCAAAAATCCAGCTTCTCCTCAACTCGCTCCTTGATTTGGTTATCCAATTTCTTAAATTGAGCCTCGGACTTCTTCGTAAACTCCCAACTCCAGGACATAGTTTATTTAATCAACTTTCTTATTTGTTGGGCCGAAACCCTGGGGGATTTTCTGGCCGCGGCAATCCTCTTTTTGTAATTAGGGCTGGACATGGCCTCAAAGTCTTCGGTCAAGCTTTCCCATCTCCTCTGCGGCAACAAAACTCCCAGAGGTTCGTCATTTTTCATCACTGTATAAAACGAGTCCGTTTTTTCCGCATCGGCGAACAATTTAGTCAACCCCGCCTGAGCTTTCTGAATATTGGCAAACTTTTGGTCGTTGATCAACTGTTGAATTATTACAGAATCATATAATGATACTGTAACATATGTCAATGACCACTTAGTGCTCTATAATATCCTTATGCGTCATTTTCTCCTCCTCTTCCCCTTATACGTTATACTTTATACGTTCTTCCTCTCCCCCGCCTCCGCCCTCCTGGATTGCTCTGCCGAAAGCGGTACCTGCTACAAAAACAACTGGTACTGCTCCGGCGGGTCGATAATCCCCGGTACCAACTGCCCTCTAGATTATATTTGTTACGTTGGTGGCACCTGCGTCGTCTCCTCCCCCACCCCCGCCTGCCTTCCCAACGACAGCGCTTGCTCAAACAGTGGCCAGTGTTGCTCCAATTTCTGCTGGATATCCAGATGCGCGGCCCCCGCTCCCTCCCCCACCACTTCTCCCTGTGCCGTATTCAACCAAAGCTGTTTTAATCTCCCTTGCTGCAGCTCATCTCCTCCACTTTTCTGTGATTTTGGTAGCGGCACGGTTTGTCACTACACCTCTGCCTCCCCCACCCCCTCCACCAATAATTGCCTCGCCCCGTCCGTTTGTAAAGCCATCCCCCAATCCGGCGAAACCTGCACCGGCCCTTTCACTTTCTGCGGCACCACTGGGCAACCAGGCTACTGTTGCTCCAGCTCCACAACTACTATTGCCCCCCTCCCCACCCTCCCCCCCACAGACATAATTTGTAACGGCGACGGCATCAAAACTCCATTGGGCTGCCTGCCCATCGGTACCGGCACCTCAGCCGGCCGCATTACCATTACTACTCTAGTCGCCTGGGCGGTCGGCGTAGCCGGCGCCATCGCCATTTTGCTCATCATCTACTCTGCCTTCCAAATAACCACGGCCTCCGGCGATCCAAAGAGAGTCAAAGCCGGTCAGGAACTACTGGTTGCCGCCTTAGGCGGCCTGGCCCTAATCGCCCTAGCAGTCACCGCTCTCAATTTTCTGGGGTTAAAGGTCTTAAATTTAGGCTCCCTCGGCTTCAATATCTAACGTGCTACAATAAATTCATGCCCCGCCTTCTTCTCCTACTCCTTCTTTCACCCGCCATAGCTTTAGCGACGGCCGGGCCCGCCTCCGCCCAAACCTGCCCTGGCAGTTGTTTGCCTTGGTCATCCGGCTGTACTGGCACTACCTCCACTATCTGCTACAGTAACTGTTGCAACCCCGGCTCCTATTTTTGCTGCATCCCCAGTGGAGTCGGCCCCGGTGGAATCTCCGGTGTTAGTGGTCCGCCAGGGCTTAGGTCTGAATTCACAGATTATAGTCGACTTGTCGCAAATCTCGCCCGCCGCTTTTTACTCTTCGCCATTGCCTTATCCGGAACCTTCTTCCTCTACCGCCTCATTACCGCCGGCTTTGCCTACATGAACGCCAAAGGCGAACCGGGAAGTATCCAGTCTGGCACCAAGCAAATTACCAATGCATTAATCGGCCTCATTGTTGTCACCATGGCTTTCTTTATTATCCAAATTATCCAAAGTATCTTTAGAATAACCATCTTGTGATCCAATCCGCCCAAGCCTTTGATGTCTTCCAAACCTTCTCAGGGGGGGCTCCACTCCCCACCACCCTCGGAGCATTAGTCACCCGCCTGTTACCCAATATCATCGTCGTCGCCGCCCTCTTTTTCTTTTTCTTAATTATCTTTTACGGCTTCAAGCTTATCCAGCACGCCGGTGGCGTCAACGTCGGTCCCCAACAGCTCACCAACGCGAGATCCGCCATCATGTGGTCAATAATCGGTTTCTTGCTTGTCGTCACCGCTTTCTTTATACTTCAAATCATGGGTGGAGTCTTTGGCATCAACTTCACCAATCCAGGTCTCTTTTAGCATATAAATATATGTTTCAAATACTCGGCCCCATCGACAACCCTTACTGTTCTGGCCTCTCCTCTGGTCTGTGCACTACCGGCACCGGCGCGGGGCTTTACCTCATTCTCAACAGCCTGGTCAAATTTGTCATCGTCATCGCCGGCCTATATGCTTTCGTCAATCTGATTACCGCCGGCTACACTTTCATCTCCGCCGGCAGCGAACCCAAAAACGTCGCCAAAGCCTGGGAACGCATTTGGCAATCTCTAGTCGGCCTACTGGTTGTCGCCGGCTCGTTCGTGTTAGCCGGCATCTTCGGTTGGATCATTTTCGGCGACGTCCGCGCCTTATTTACTCTACGCTATTTCACCCCATGACCTCCTCTCGTTTACTCGCAGTCGACATTGGCACTTTAAACGGCATCGGCAATCTGGGGACAACCCCCACCGATATCGGTTCCTACACCACTAGATTTGAATTAATCTTTTCTTCTTTTATCGCTATTTTGACCATCGTCGCCGGTCTGTGGTTTATGATCCAAATGTTTATTGCCGGTATCAACTGGGTCGGATCAGGTGGCGACAAGGCCGCCGTCGCCGGAGCCAGAAATCGTCTCACCCATGCCACCATCGGCTTGATTATCGTCATTTCTTCCTATATCGTCATAAGCATGATCGGCGCCCTCTTCGGCCTAAACAATATTTTAAGTCCAGGCAATATTATCAACACTCTTAATCCCTAAATGGCCATCACCAACCCTGCAATCAACGGCGCCATCGGCGACGTCGGCTCATTTGGCAGTACCACTACCGACTCCTTCGCCAAATTCGAAGCCATCATGTCCACGGTAGTCGGCCTGTTAACCATCGGCGCCGGTCTGTGGTTCGTCGTCCAATTACTATTAGGCGCCATCCACTGGATTTCTGCCGGGGGCGACAAACAAGCCGTCAGCAACGCCCGCGGCCAAATTACCCACGCCATCGTCGGCCTGGCCATCGTCGCCGGCTCTTATGTCTTGGTTATCATGGTCGGTTATATCTTCGGCGTGGAGTTGGTCAATGTCGCTGCCACTTTAAGAAGCCTTCGTCGTTTCTAACCCCCCAAAAAAATGACTCCCTTGACTGCCGCATCAAATACCCATAAGATTACATATATCATAAACTTTGAAAGGGGGTGAAAACTGCATGAAGCATCTCAAAAAAATTGCCGCCGCGACAGCGGCCTTAGGCGGATTGGCTGCGGTTTCACCTCTGTCTGCACTTGCCCAAGTAAACACAAATATCAACCTCGGCCTGCCAGCTGGAAGTTCGTTCACCAATATCACCGGCTACACCCCCACGGGATTTATTCAATCCATGATCAACCTCCTTTTGGTTGGCGCTGGATTGATCGCCTTCTTCTGGCTCCTGTATGGTGGTGTCCAATGGATTCTCGCCGGAGGTGACAAGGAAGCGACCGAAAAAGCCAGAAAAAGAATCACCGCTGCCTTAATTGGCTTGGTTATCGTTTTCTCGGTCTTCGCTTTCACTCTGTTGCTTGGTCAGTTCTTCGGTGTTGATCTCTTAAACTTCACCGTCACGACCAACCTCAATGTTTAATCACGTTTAGGTGGAAAAAGTGAACACAAGCTACCCTGCACTACGCAGGTTAGCTTGTGAAAAAAAAGATGATATATGCCTGCAAAGTTTTCTGACCTCGAGTCTGTTATCGGTAGTATCCTCTCTGTTGCCCTCTCTTTCGTGGGTATTGCTTCTCTCGTCATGCTCGTCATCGGCGGCTTCCAATACTTCATGGCCGGAGCCGATAAAGAAGGCACCACCCGGGCCCGTCTCACCATCACCTACGCCCTCATAGGCCTCATCTTAGCCATCTCCGCCTGGTTAATTCTCGATCTCTTCGCCCTCTTTTTCTTCACCTCCAACCCCTTCTCCACGTTTTCTATTTGCCTCCCAGGCCAAACCTGCTAATCCCTCATATATAATAGTCCCATGCCCCGCCCCCTGCTTTTTAGTTTCTCGCTTCTACTCTTCTACTCTTCTACTCTCCTGCTCTCAACTGCCGCTCATGCGGCGGTTGGCACTCACACCTCCTACGGTCACAATCTGCCCTATTTTTTCTGTCAAGCCACCTCCGGTTTGCCCGTCACCATTCTTATCTCCCTTACTGACGATAAGCCCTCCATGATCGACAAACGCGACTGTTACAAAGGCGCCTCCCACCTCATCATCCGGGTCATGGGTCTCACCCCCTACATTAAAGACGACGTCCTCCTACCCGCGGCCCTCAACCTCAGAGATGTCTTTGATCCCATCGCTTCCAAAACTTATATCGTCTTTGGCAACGAGGTTAATGTCATCGATTCGGTCGAATATCAGTGCGTTTCCAGCCTGGCCGATTGCGCCCGCAGCTACGCCACTCAATTCCTACACTTTTATGACTTTATCGGCGGCCACTTTCCAGTAGGGGCCGCCCCCCTAAACTTATCCCACCCCACCTATGACGCCGCGGCTTTCTTGAGTGCCGCCGCCTCCGCTTACAATCAAGCCAACTTCTACGCCTCCAATTCTTACCAGGAAGGCGGGTGTCCGGGAGGCTACGATCCCATTCGTTGCACCAAAGACTCCTGGCAGTGGTACGGCCAACAGTTGGGGGACAAGGCCAACCCACCCATTCTTACCGAATTCAATATTTCCCCCGGGCTCAACCCCACCCTCACCCAGGTCCTCGATTTCTTAGCTACCCAGGCTCCATCCGGACTAGCAGTCACCCCCTTGGTCAAAAACACCTGCTCCAATATTAGGGACCCAAACGGAAATCAATGGGACTGGCTCATCTATATCAGAGGCCAACTCTACGACCCCGATGGAAATTACGTCGACCCCAATTCTTGCACCACTTCCACTCCCCCAACTAGTGCCCTCTACCGCGATCCCCGCCAAAACGGCTTTCCCGATCCCCTCATGTTTTCCCCTGCCAACCTCAATGCCCCCTGCGATGCCGTCGTCCCCGACATCCTCCATCCCCTCACTTTCGAGTTCCACCCCCTGCGCCCCTATCCCGGCTCGCCCTGCGACCCCCGCATTCCCCGCTCAAATCCCGAGGCCCTAGTCACCCTGGATAAGTACTACATGTCTTTCGCCTGTGGCAAAAGCATCGACGTCTCCAGCACCTACGATTTCCCGCTCTACCAAGACATAGGTGGCCTCCCCCCCTTCCCCACGGACTCCGCTACCGCCGTTCCCAACACTCTTTATCGTTGTTCCCCCAACTCCGCCCCGGAATGTTACTGCCCCGCCCCGGATCCGCTTTCTCCCACCCCCATCCCCAAAGTCTGCGCCATCGAACGATCTTCCTACTCCGTCTCCATCGACCTCAAAAACGCCCAGCTTCCCATTGTCGGTAATACTCAGGATCCTTTAGACAACGCCACCAAAGTCAATCAATATCTGGATTGGTATTTAGGCGGCACCGTCCAACAAGCCGAGCAAATCCTCCTCGATCCCTTCGAGTCGTCAGATATTGACCGCCTGGTCAACTTCTCTGGTCCCTTAAAAAAACTTCTGCCTTTCTCTACCCAACAAGACATCCGCCGATATCTGGTCACCAGTCCCAAACTCGAGCAGCAATACCACGACTACATGGTCGGCTGCATCCGCGGCCCCCTCAACCCACGCTACTACGACGAGGTCCTCAAGGCCTGGACTCAACTCAAGCTCCAGCTCGTTCAGGCCGGCATCGACACCTCTCAAATGACTCTGGACACCAGTTTCGACCAGCTCCTTTTAGTCGTCACCACCAGCCCCGCAGACGTCTTAAACCTAATCACCCAGGCCTACATCACAGGCAACGTCGGTGAGGTCGAGTGGCTTTTGTCAGCCTACACCAATCTCGTCCACGATTCCGTCGCTATCTACAACGCCAACCCCAATCTCTTTGTCGCCATGGGCAATTTTATAAACAAGCTCCTCATAAACCACGCCGACACCTGTAACAAGGATTGGACCGAATGGATAGATACCATGCGCCGCCTCTCCGACGTCAACGAGACAAATTTCCTCTTCTGGTCCCAAAGCCATCTCCCCCCCGACCCCGCCAACTACAATAACGACTTCGACGCCTACTGGAAAGACTATCTCACCTGGACCGGCCGAGTCCAAATAGATATCGCTGGCGTCAAACTCGGAGTTCTGGATGTTCCCTGGCTGTCTAATGCCTGGTCCGAAATCTTTGCTCAAATTCCCTTCTCCAGTTTAGAAGACACCACCGGCGAAGTCACCTTCAGTCTCATCCCCGGCCAGCAGCCGGGATTAAATAGCCCTTTCGACCCCAGTCTAGTCAGCTATCTCGAAGGCGGCTTTGTCTATCCCACCCCCGTCATCTCCGGTACCCCCGCCCCGGCAAATGCCATCAACCTGACTGTGGCCAGACAGCCGGATACCCGCCTCTACTTCCCTCATATCAAAAACACCAACTTCCTCTCCTATATTTTGCAAAAGCTCGGCCGCCCCCGAACGGACGACTTCCCCGGCGGGGTCATGAACACTAATAAAACCGAGCTTACTCTCCCCGAACAGGAAGTCACCGAGCACCAGGGCCTGGCTACCGACGGCACCCTCACCAAGTCCGATCTCTTAACAGGTAAAGTCGATCCTAAAGCTTACTTCGACAATTCCTCCGTCCTCCCCGCCCCGCCGCTTTTCACCAACTACGACCAACGCTGCCAGCCAACCGACGCCCGGGTCGGCCCCGGCGATACTCTCTATGGCCAAACCCCAGCCGCAAACGCTGCCGCCAGCATCTCCTTCACCACTTTTCTCACCTACCAGGCCCGACCATATACTCCCTCCAAAATCGCCCCCGCCCCCGATCCCAATGACGCCATCTGCGGCAATTTAGATAGATATATCCTCGTCACCCCCACCCTCACCCCCCCGGGCAACTATTTCTGCGCCAGAGACATCCTTACTGGCAATTGTTATCTTCCCAACTATCCCCCAATCGAAGGTGACAACTGCGGGGATCTCTACTGGGAACCAGGTCCGTGTGATAACCTCAATTGTCCCACCACTCGAACCCGCTGCCTACAAGTCGTCACCCCTGCCCCAGAGCAAGTCGCCGACTGCAACGGTCCATATGTTGATTCTTCCCTGTCACCAAATGGTCCCTGGCCCACACCCGGCGGAGCCTGCCAGGAATTCGCCTCTTGTGTTTGCACTCTCGACGTCGACGGCACGTTCGGCATGGAAGACGCTTATACCTGCCAAGGCACCAACCCCGACAAGACCCTCCCCTCTGAAGCCCGGGTAGCCGTGTTTACCAAAACCCCCTTTGCCGACCGGCTTTACGAAACCCTAGTCGGCGGCGCCGACTCCGTCCTTCGCCGCTTCATCTCCGCCCCCAATGTTCCCGAAGGCTGCGACGCTACTTGCTACGCCCAGATTATAGACAACTGGCTTCCCCACGGCCCCGATACCATCCCCGCCGGCACAAACGTTACCTACAATAGCGGCCTCACCAACTCAACCGGCTCACCCAACGTCAATCCCCCTTCTTCCCAAGGCACTCTCTATTTTGCTAGACTAGGCAGTCTCTACGATTTTCTCCTGGGTGGCGCCTCCGACTCGGATCTTAATCTGCAAAAATTACTCCGCCCCCAGGGTTTCCTCTCCGCCACTTTCGCCCCCCCCACAGCCGGCGGCGGTTCCCTGACTTGCAACATGCCCCTCACTTCCTGTGGCCCGGTCAACTGGAGCAACTCCCTCTTCGGGGCATATGCCACCGCCTACAATTCCGACAATAATCTCTCCTGGTCCCTGGTCAACGAGTCCTGGGCCAGGGCAGATATCGACTCTAGCGGCATCTGTCCCCAATTTTTGGCCACCCTTTGGTTGGAAGAATCGGGGGGTTCCGCCGTAGGCAGCTACGATATGGGTTGCATTTACTTCATAGACGGCACCCGAGCCATGGGCAGTGACCACCAGGGCGGACCTACCGGCCCTGTATTTACCAATTACACGGACTTCCGCAACCATTATGAGCCAATCCTCCAAAACCAAATTGCTTGCGTCAAATCATATGTAGCCGCCATCGGCGACGACTTCCGCACTTTCATGTGCCAATATAGTGGCGAGGCCGATATTGATCCCACTCGGCCATATCGCCAGTGTCAAATCTTCACCAACAATCCGAATTTTCCCACCAACATGTGCCAAATTGGTTTATCCATCGGCATCGCTTCCCCCAACCCCGCCCCCTAATACCCCGATTATGCTAATATAACTTTATGCCCGCCCGCAAAGTCTTCGTCCTCCTCCCCTTATACGTCATACTTTATACGTTCTTCGCGTCTCCCAACTCCGTCTCCGCTTTTCCCGCTCTCCCCACCCCCCTCCCCTGCCAAAATGGCCCCTGGTACAACCAAACCCAATGCCAGTTTACCAGAAAGGTCGGCGAAGCTCCCGAACAAGAAATTTTCGGCGAGCGCTATACCGTCGCTCAGATCAATTGGATCCTCAATTCTCTAGTCTACCTCCTAAATCCTACTGCCGGTCTCACTGGTGTCCAACTCCAAAACGTCCTCGATCAACTTGGACAATTCCTGACTACCCAAAAAACTCCGCCCACTTCACCCCTCGCCTACTCACATCCGTTCCCCATTTTTGCCAAGCTCGGCATTCCCGGTCTCTTGGTAGGGTCCTTGCCAGAAATATCTGCTCCCGCCTCCGGCATCCAAGATATCAACAATACCCTGGCCAAGTTTGACTTAGCTTCTCCCGTCCACGCCCAGGGTTACGGTTACTCCGCTTCCACCGGCCTCCAATCCCTCTGGCGCGCCGCCCGCAACATCTCCTACTTGTTTATGATCATCCTGCTTATCATCGCTGGATTTATGATTATGTTCCGGGTCAAGGTCAATCCCCAAACCGCCGTCACTTTGCAGCTCATGGTTCCCAAAATCGTCTTTACTTTACTGGGTATCACTTTCTCCTATGCCATCGCCGGCCTGGTTATAGACCTCGTCTATGTCCTGCTCGCGTTTGTCCTAGCTCTCATGGGTTCCGTAGGAGTTTTTACCAGTAGTAACACCATCAATGTTATCAGATGGTTTACCACTCCCGATTTTGCCCAAATGGTTTACTATTACCTCGTCGGCTGGTGGGCCGTTCTGTACGTCAACGCCATCACAGCTACCACCAGTGTCCTTGGCGGAATTGTAGTTGCTCTCACTGGAGCCGTTATCGCTCTCTTTCTCTTCATCGCCTCCATCTTCATTATGTTCATTCTCCTCAAAGTCTGGTGGATGATGCTCAAATCCTATCTTAATGTCATGTTTCTTATCATCGTTGGCCCCATCTACATTCTTTTTGGCCTCCTTCCCACCGGGAATCTCCTGGGTTTTGGCAGTTGGCTGCGCCAGCTGGTCGCCCACGCCTCCGTCTTTCTCGTCGTCCCCCTCATGTTCGCCCTTAATATCATCGTCTGGAGTTCCATGTGGCAGGACCGGCTCGGAATCACCCCTTCCCATCCCTTCGGCCAACTTGACATCACCCTCAACGGCACCTACCCCGACTTTCCTCTTTTTGGCAGCAAAGGTTGGCTCACCGGCCTAGCCCTGGGTTTTGCCATTCTTGCCCTCATACCCAAAACCGCCGAGATGATCCGGGACTCTCTCAAGGTTCAGAAATTTGCTTACGGCACCGCCTTCGGCGAGGTACTCCAACAACCATACTCTGCTTACCAAGGCTTCGTTGCCGGCCAACAAGCCAGAGGCAAAGTTCTTAACGAGCGTCAATTTATGGACCTAGGTGCACTCGAAGAGATCAGAACACGTGCCCAACAATTCCGCCAGGCCAGATCTGGATCCCAAGTCAAACCTGTCACCGGGGGCGACGCTCCCAACGTCTAAATAATTACTTCAACATTCCTCCCGCTTTCAACGCAGAAGATATTAAGTTTCCCAGTATTCCCAGCGCTTCACCACCCCCCGCCGCCAGCTCACTAGCACCCGACAGCTTCACCATTTTCTCTCCCAACACCAAATCCTCTCCGGTCGGCCTATCTCCCAAAAACAGCTTCCTAGCCAAAGCAAGCTGCTTTTCTGGATCTATTATTACACCCGTGCTTTTCCAATACTTCCGGGGTGTAAACCTCCCCGTCATTAAATCATATGTCATTTTCGCCACAGCATAATACGCTAGCCATTTTCTATTATCGTCGTCGAATTCCTTCGGCACTACCCCCCGTTTATCTACCCCTATATCTTTCAAAACTTGGGCTGGATCGCCCTCATGCATCTTCCCCCAAGGATTAGTGAACAAGTAAAGAAACCCGGATCTTCTTAGCTCCAAAACTGTCTCTTCGCTCGGCTTATCCAACCACTTCGTCAATATCTTAGTAGTATTGTGGGCGTGTTTCGCAGCAGACAACCAGCCCGGCATTATCATACCGTCTTTATCCCATTCCTGAAAATCTAAGCTTCCCAATTTGCTCACATTCCCCTCGCTCAGTAGGCCCGTCTTAAACGAACCGTTTCTCCCTAATCCCAATTCTGTCAACTTTCCATCACTAGCCATATAATCAAAAACATCTCCAAACTCGGTATTCACCGCATTCCACAACACATCTCTCCCCCCAATGTGATATTTCTTGGCTTGTCTTTGGAAATTCATTATTATAGCCAACGTCTCATCCTCTTTGTTATAACGCCTTATCCCCGACCACGAACGCATTCCCTCTTTCTTTGTGCCCAAAAATGCATCCCATTTTGCCTGAAATCCAAAAAGTCTCCATACTTTAACTCCAAACTCCACCTCCGTCACTGGTATATTCAGCTCTGTAGCAATTTCTCTCAAAACTGAATTGTCGCTCCCTGTAGACGAGCTGTCCAAGTATTCCTGTACCCTATCTCTACTTTTTTCCATAGCCAACATTACTGGAAAAGTTTTTCTCCATAGCCTAGTTAACCTCTTCACCCCAGACTCACCGCTATAGAACTCCCGCATCAACCATGTCAAATTCCCCTTTTGCCCTTCCTCACAAGCCGCAGCCAAATCTCCTTTACTAGCCAACTCGAAGGTTCTAAAAGTTGCATCAAACCTCTCCCTATCCCCCCACGTCTCATTAAGTTCATCACTCAGCAACCTTCCCCCTTCAGCGCTAATCCTCTCACCCTTCCTTACTGCCGCAATAAAATCCAACCCATACTTCAACGCCGTCTCCACATCCTCAGGTTTCACTGCCGTATCCCGTTCGTTTATTCTTCCGCTCAACCAAGCCTTGAGCTGGTCCGGTGTCATTAACTTCAAAGCGGCCAGTTCTTCAGGAGTAGTTTTGTTTTGCACGGCAAAATAGTAAAACTGTCCCTCAGCAGTTAATCCTGTACTCCCCGCGCCCCCTTCCCCAACCCCATGCCTTCCCCCCTCCACAGCCGCCCCAGAGGCCACAGCTCCCGCTGGTGCAGCCTCTCTCGCCCCAGCCGGCACACCCCTTTCCCCACCGTTCTCTCCCAAATACTGAGATCTCTTGATTCTCCCCTTTCTCACTCCCTCCACTAGTTCATCACCAATAGACTTCATATCCGGGGGAATAATCCCAACTCCCAACAGTCCCTGCTCTCTTTTTAGCACCTTGTATCTCTCACTTCCCTCCTCACCATCTGCCTCCATCTGCCTCAAAGATATATACCTCTCCAGCGTGTTTTTTCTTTCCGCCAGTAACCCAGACCCCCGCACGTCACTTCCGTAGGCCTTCCTGTACCCAGCATGGTATTTCTCCGGATATGCTCCTATCGCCGTGGCCTCCCACCCGATCGAACTAACTTGACCCACTAAATCCTTAACATCTCTCCAAGCTCGCACAACCTCTGAAGCTGCCCGCTGTCCCCTAGGAACCTCTCCTATCTGTTTATCTAGCACCGCCGCTGGATGCAAATACCCATCCCGCTCTGCTGCCGCCCATATCCTTCTTTTCCACTTCATCCAATCTTTCTCCTGTTTTTTTCTTTTATTACGCCCCTCTTCAGTCAATTTTTCCGGATCCTCCCCCAAAAATCCCTCCAACTCGTCTTCGATCTTCCTCCAATTCGGCCTTAAAAGTCCAGGTACCAACCAACTTTGTGGCTTATCCTTCTCCTCCTCCGCCACCAATACTTCCTCTTGGCTCGGTCCCCCGGAAGAAGTTTCTCCCCCCCGACCCCTCCTGAACATTTTCCCCATCCTTTCAATCAACCCGCCAGTCACCGGCCTCGTGCGCCTAAAAGCTTGAATAAACTCTGCCGCCTCGTCCGCAACATGCAACACTGCCAAGCCTAGAGACGCCGCTAAAGCAGCTTTCTCGCCTAGGCTAGCGCTTCTCCATTGCTTCTTCAGCTTTTCCCATTCCCCCCTCACTCCCTCTGCCTTTTTCTCTTCCTCACTTCCCGACTCTCCACTCCCCCTAGATCGCCTTGCAGCATTCAAAAGCGCCTCTGTGTCAAACGGTTCCTCAGGAGTTACTGGCGGCGCACCCCCTCCTCTCTCTCCTCCCGCCCCACCAGCCCCACCCGCAAATTGGCTCCTCAGTTTGTCAACAAAATCTACCTCTTGCTCACCCGCCGGTGAACCGCTTCGTGGCGCTCCCGGTGGTGTTGGCGGCACCGCTACGGCCTCAGCTCTTATGGTTTGCCTCACCTCATACAACTTCTCTTCCCCTCCGTCTTCCACCGCTTGCGGTCTGGCCTCTAGCACTACTTTTGGTTGAGGTGTTGCATCCCCCACCCCAGCCTCAAGCTTCCCTACCTTCAAATGAAATTTTCCCTTCTCAAACTTTTTCTCCGATCCTGTATAGACAATCCCCTCTCCTTCCAGTTGATCACGCAAGACTTCATCCATCAGACCGTTGATGTCCTCTAGACTTTCCCTAACCTTCTTTTCTCCCCCCGTCATTTTCAACGCAGGTCCCCACCTTCCATTTACTCTTAAATCTATGAGCTTCAATTTCCCCGGGCTCTGTTCATCGTTCCCCAAAAACAACATAACTGGAACTTCTTTTGCCTCAACCGGCTTTTGCACATTCACCATTCCTTTGACAATACCTTTATCGTGCGTTTCCTCACTCGGATCCATAACCACCGACAAACCTACAACTCCAGCCTCTATCATTTTTTCCCTCTCCAACCCTTTCTGGACCACCATCCTCATTAACTCTGCCGTTTGGACCTCATCAAATTCCAATTCCACCACGTTACCACCTTTTCGAAACCCTTCCATCAACCTTACGGCCAGTTCCGATCTGCTCACTCCACGATCCTGTTCAGTCATATTTGGGTCGGCAGGCATAAAATAAGTATACCACCCATTATACTACAGGATAGTTAGTTTTTCAATTCTTTCCTTCTTTCTCCAAAATCCCCACCACTTCCGCGCAGAATCGTTTCAAATCCGTTATTTTATTTCCTTTCTCTTCACCTCCATATGCTTTTTTATAATCTATGTCCATATATTCATGCACCAGCACATTACGAAACCCTGTGGCTTTGGCCATCTTTTCTCCCATTCCTTTTGATATCACCGCCTCCTTCTCCAAAAGCCTAAACACATCCGCCGCCTCATCTTTTCGTGGCAACTGCATGGCAGCAGCCAGCATCACCGCCACGTCAATAGCCGCCTCAATTGCCAACTGCATCCTTCTGTCAATCATGTCCTGAATGTCTTCGTCACTCAAAATCTCGCTTGGATCAAACTCCATCCGCTCGATTTTTATCAACTCATGCTTGATTTTATCCAAGCGCTTGAGTAATGTTTGTCGGTCGATGTCCAAAACTGCCATCTTTCGCTTGTTTAATAAGAAAATAACTGTAAATTTCCCTCACTCTTTTCTGATCATAATATCTTCTTACCACCCTAAACTCAAACTCCAGCCTCCCCGCTAAAGACCTCTCGTAAATCACCACTCCGTCCCTAATCACATTGAACAAAAAGACCTTATCGCTTTGGATATCCACCACTTTTACGTCTGGCTCCCTAGCCTCCAATGTGCCTTCGACTTCCTGTATCAACTTTATTTCCTCATTCAAACGCAGGGGTCTCTTGTCCCCCACCACAACTGCCACATCGGTATCGCTATCACTCCTCGCATACCCCTTTACCCGCGACCCGTGCACATACACCACAATCACATCGTGCCTGCGACAAACATCAGCCAGTTTCTCTCTGTCAACTTTAATCATCCCTTCATTATATACCCCAGCTTCCGTGAAAATCTCATATAGGTTGTAATTTTAGCTTCATGATATAGAGTTAAAGTGCATATGGAACAGCACGCAGTTCCCCAAAATATTTCTTCCTACGAATTCAAGCTCGTCGGGGACATGACTTTAAAACAGTTTTTGGAGCTGGCTGGCGGTGTCGTCGTCGGCCTTATTTTCTGGTCTCTCCCGCTTCCCGTCATCGTCCGTGCAGTTTTAGTCTTCTTCTCGGTCCTTTTCGGGGTTCTTATGGCCTTCGTTCCCATCAATGGCCGCACTTTCGGCCAATGGGTCTTAGCATTTTTCAGAGCCGTCTATTCTCCCACCGAATACTACTGGCAACAGTCGTCAACTTCGCAAACAATTGTTCCCACAAAAGTCATGCCTCCCCCAGCTTCCCCCGTCCCTGAGGTCAAAGACCAACTCGATCAAAAAGAGTCTCAACTGGTCTCCCGCATCTCCACTCTTTTTAATCCCCCCTTAGTTGCCGAAGTCGCCCGCCAGGCAACAGCCCCACCACCCCAGGCCGCCACTACTCAATATTCCCAAGCCTCCCCCAAGCCCGC
>MEXN01000009.1:27518-33124 GCA_001773695.1 Candidatus Amesbacteria bacterium RIFCSPLOWO2_01_FULL_48_25
TCCTTTCTATTCCCCACTTACACCTATGGCCAGCCATACCGCCTCCGTCGCCTCCCCTACCGCTTCTGCCGCGTCTTCCGTCCCCACTCCCGCCATTTCCAATATCTTAGCCGGAGCTATAACCGATCCCTCAGGCAATACCCTAGATGGCGTCATCGTCGAAATTACGGACAGCTCAACCGGCATTCCCGTCCGGGCCCTGCGCACCAACCGCCTGGGCCAATTCCAAATTGCCACCCCGCTTTTAAATGGATCCTACACCATCCAAGCCGAAAAAGAGGGCCTTACTTTTGCCCCTGTCACCATCAGTGCTACCGGTAAAATCATCCAACCTATCCTGATCAAGTCAAACGCATGAAAAAATCCCAAATCCCCATCAAATCCACCACCCAGGATCTTATCGATGTGGAGGACGTCGCCGCCGATCTGGTCTTACTCAAAGATGGCTCCGCCTGCGTCGTTCTGGAAGTCTCTGCCACCAACTTCGGCCTGTTATCCGAAAAAGAACAGGACGCCATCATTTTTGCATACGCCCAGCTGTTAAATTCCCTGACCTTTGCCATTCAGATAGTTATCGTCTCCAAGCAAAAGGATATCACCGACTATCTCAAACTTGTGGACTCCAAAATGGAAAAAATCACCACTCCTCTACTGAAAAATCAGATGGCCAAGTACCGCGACTTCGTCAGTTCCGTCGTCCGCCAAGGCAACGTCCTGGACAAAAAATTCTACACTATCATCCCTTTTAGCTCCCTGGAGCTGGGAGCCTCAACGAGCATCATGTCTCTGGGCCGCAAAAACCAGGCCCCAGCTATCCCCAGGGATGTCCTTCTGGAACGGGCTGTCACCAACCTCGCACCCAAACGCGACCACATGATCCGCCTTTTTGCCAGAGTCGGCCTTAGAGCCCGCCAACTCACTTCACCAGAACTGTTGCAATTATTTTTCGATCTCTACAATCGGGACCAGCACGGCACTCACGTCCTACTCCCCGAACCCAATCCCTAACCACTAATAAATTATGACCTTGCCATTTTTAAAAAAGAAATCAACCAAAGAGGAATTATCCTCTCCAACTCCGGGCCAGAAAGATCTTGCCCAAACCCTCCCCGCCAAAGACATCATCGCCCCGGAGCAAATATCCGTCGAATTCGGTCATATCCAAATCGGCAAAAGTTTATACAGAAGTTATTTCGTCGCCAATTATCCCCGCTTCGTCACCGCCAACTGGCTCTCCCCCCTCATAAATTTCGACCATTCCTTGCGCGTCTCCATGTTTATCTACCCCGTAGACAGCAAATCAATTCTCTCCGACCTGCGCCGCAAAATCGCCGAAATGGAAGCCGAGATGAGTACCGACATCCAAAGGGGTCGCATCGTCAATCCCTCTACCCAAGCCAAGTTGGAGGATGCCCTGTCCCTCCAGGACCAACTGGTCAAAGGTATCGAACGCTACTACCAATTCGGCCTGTATGTCACCGTCCCGGCCGACGAATACGGCGAACTCAACCAGGTAAGCAAAGAGGTCTCCTCCACCCTGGGTTCTCTTTTGATCTCCGCCATCCCTTCTACCCTCGAACAAACCCAGGGATTCCAATCCACGCTGCCGGTATGTATCGATCACATGTTAGTCACCAGAAACATGGATACCACGTCTCTAGCCACAACTTTTCCCTTCACCTCATCGGAGTTAACCAGTAACGAAGGCATCATGTATGGCCTCAATGAGCACAACGGAAGTCTAGTTATTTTCGACCGCTTTTCCATGGAGAACGCGAACTCAGTGGTCTTTGCAAAAGCGGGGGCGGGAAAGTCGTACTTGGTCAAGCTCGAAGCTCTCCGCTCCCTCATGTTTGGCACCGAAGTTATCATTATCGATCCTGAAAACGAATACAAAGCTTTGAGTGACGCCGTGGGTGGCGAATATATCAATTTCTCTTTCAATTCCACCAACCGCATCAACCCATTCGATCTTTCCTCACTCACCCAATATTCCGATGAAAACGAACTCAATCTCAAAATTTTATCCCTTCATTCGTTATTCAAAGTTATCATGGGCAATCTTACCCCCTCCGAAGAAGCCATCTTAGACCGGGCCCTCGTTCTCACCTACAAAATGAAAGGCATTACTTTAGACCCCGAAACCCAGAAAAAAACCCCGCCTCTCATGGAAGACCTCTATAAATCTCTCTTGGGTATGGAAGATCGCGAGTCCCGCTCCCTCTCCGACCGCCTGGAAAAATTCGTCAAGGGTAGCTTTGCTGGTATTATCGACCAGCCATCAAACGTCAATCTCAAAAATCCCTTTACCGTCTTTTCGGTCCGCGACCTGGAAGACGCCTTAAAACCCATCGCCATTTTCATCATTCTCGACTATATCTGGACCCGGATGCGCCGCGACCTCAAAAAACGCCTTCTAATTGTGGACGAGGCATGGTACCTAATGCGCTCTCCGGACTCCGCCGCCTTTTTGTACGGCATCGCCAAACGCTGCCGCAAATATTTCTTAGGGTTAACTACAGTTACCCAGGACGTCGAGGATTTCTTAGGCACCGATTACGGCAAAGCCATCGTCACCAATTCCTCCATTCAAATTCTTATGAAACAATCCCCCGCAGCCATCGACCGGGTAGCCCAGGTCTTTTATCTTTCTGAAGGGGAAAAGCATTTACTCCTAGCCGCCGATATCGGCGAAGGCCTGTTTTTCGCCGGCAACAATCATGTGGCCATCCGCTGCGTCGCTTCCCCCGAGGAGCATCAATTAATTACCACCCGCCCCCAGGATATTCTCAAACAAAGAACTGCCGCGGCCGCAGCTACTGTCACCCCCGCCCCGCCAAAAATTAATATCCCCGTCGTTCCCAACACCTTCGACCCCAGCACTCCTCCCCCGTCACTGCGCCTGGTGCCTACCCCAACGCCACCTACCCTCGCTGATCAAATATGAATACGTCTGCCAAAAGCCAACTCCAGGATCTGGTTTTGAACCTCAGAGGTCCATCCGATCCCCTCTACAAAGAGTTGTTGACGGTCGCCCAAAATTATTTTCCCCCAGACGAGTGGCAAAAAATTAATTCTGTTGACCCGGAGGATAAAGATTTACCCCCAACCCAACAGGCTCTTCTCATTCCCGCCAAAATAGTGGCCTCCATTCTCTCCCAAATTACACCCAGCCAAACCAGTAGCCTTAAAGAAATCATCGAAAAATACAAACGCCACAAACACCAAACTCACGTTTCCCCTCCACATCCTTCCTCCCCCATTTCCAAAGCATCATCCTCATTGACTCTCGGCCTAAAATCCGCCTCCCGTCTCTCTTCTCTAACCACTCTCAAAACCCCCTATTCTAAATACATGCCCAAAATAATCCTTACTCCAAAAGTCTAATCTAGTATGGCCGATGCCACTTTCGATATCAATCTCCAGCTCGCCTCCACCGCGGATCTAAACGCCTTTGTAAACAAGCTCCAAAACAGCGTCCTTAACATCTGCTCTGACACCTCCATCACCTCCGTCTCCGAATTCCAAAATAGAACTAGGGAAGTTTGGGAATGGGCCGGAAAAAATTTCACTTCAGATGAGCTCAAAGTCGTTAATGAATTAGACACAGCCGATCGCGAACTTCCAGACCTTCAACAAGCCCGCATCCGCCTCTCCCAGCTTCTAGTCGCCGTCCTATACAAAGCCAGCCAGAAAGAACCCGTAGCCTCAAGAGAAGAGTTAGTTAAAAAATACGACGCTGAACTCGCTAGACGCGAGAAAGACCAACCGGTTCTCAAAGACATCGACCACACCAAAGCCAAAATGGAGGCCCGCTTTATAGTCCGCGCTCTCTCTGCCGGTTCCGCCGCCGCCGCAGCCGCCGTCGCCTCCGACCACACTCTCACCGTCTTCCAAACCCGCGATATAGCCACAGCTACCGCCAAGGCTTTAGATGATACACCCTTCATTACCGTCAGCGAACTGGCCGATAAACTTTCTTCCCGGCTTGCCATCAAAAAAGACATGCTCACCGTCTCCTCCCAAGCCGCCAAAACCGCTTCCACCACAGAACACACGACGACTCCCGAGTATTTAATATCTGCTTACTCCCAAGACAAAATCGAAGAAGTATTTACTTCTCACCTGGGCATCGCCCCCAGCCAGGCCAAGGTCCTCGCCGGCCAGCTCAAAGAAAACATGCGCGGCCTGGCCGCCAGCTACTCTGGCCCAGTTGCCCAAGCAGTTGAGCTTTTAAAAGCCCAGGGCGTAAATATTCACGACATCAATATTGATCAGACTCTTACGGATATCAACACCGCTCTTCGTCTAGGCAACACCGCCATTGCTCTAGATCATGTCAAAGATTTAGTTGCCCAAGTAGAAACTTTCACCCATCAATCTGCCCCAGCCGATTTTAAACACGCTCTTACAGCCGCCATCGTCCCCATCCAACATCCAATCCTATCAACTGCAAATTTGGCCGATGTAGTGCGCTTTTCCCGCGATCGATCACTTATAGACGAGGTAGTTTCCGAAAGGGTTCTTACGGTCATCAAGACTTCTGCCAGTGTGTCAGATGATACCGCCAGAGAACTCACTTCCGGTCTTATTTCTGCCGCCAGATCGGCAGAAAACAACGACGCCGCCCTTACTGCCGTCCAAACCAATGTCGCCAACTTCTCTCCCACCCTCCCTCCTCCATCTCCATATCACCAAGCTGCACAAAATATTCAATCCTATACTCAATCACAACTCGGTCTAGATCCCGATCAAGCAGCGAAAGCCACCCACGAAATTATCGGTAATTTAGCCATAAATCCCGACCAGGCTCCCCAGACACCCCTGGCCACTTTTGCCCGCCAACAACTCCCTCCTTCTATCAGTCTTCCGCCGTCAGTCCAGGCGGCATTATCTGTTTCGGACGAAGACGGTAAATTCGAGTTAGCCGGATCGCTCCTCGCAGAGCCAATAACCCCCATGTCGTTCGAAAGGGCTGGTCCCCGAGCCACCGCTGCCCAAGCCGCCTATGCCACGGCTTTAGCCATAGAAACAATCACCCCACCCGCAATTCCCGCTGCAATCGTCGTTCCTCAACCCGTCTCCGAACACGCAACTCAAATTCTCCGGCTGGCAGTTCTAGAAAAGCCGGAGCCGGGTGTCATCGAGTATCTCAAAAGCGAAGTCGGGTTCTCCGCCAACCAAGCCCAAGAACAAGCCCCGATCATCCTAGCTATAGCCCGCCAAAAAATAGACCCTGATTTAGCCGGTCGCATAATCGACCAGGCATTTATCCGCCCTATAGCAATTTATACTCCCGCTGTACCCATCGACTCTCCCGCTCCCGAGATTCTAAAAATAGCCGCTCTCGAGACCCAGCCCGAAGCCAAGATTCAAGCCGTCGCTCGGCACCTGGAAGACACCCGTGGCCTGACCAAATCAGCCGCCCGCACTCAGGCCGAAGCCATGGTCCCCCTCATTACCACACTCCCCGCCGATCAAGCCGTGGCCGTTCTGCACACTACTTACTTCGTCGCTCCTCCCCCGGCTCCTCCCGCCATCGCCCAAGTCATGGCCGCCTACCAAGACGCCAAGCCTACCGAGAAGGTCTCTGCCGTCGCTGAAGC
>MEXN01000010.1:0-15284 GCA_001773695.1 Candidatus Amesbacteria bacterium RIFCSPLOWO2_01_FULL_48_25
CTCGCCAGGAGGCACCATGGACGGTGATAAAGCCACGGCTCCCGTCTCTGGCACCACTGATGTGGCTATCACTCCCACCGGCTACGAACCCCAAAACATTACTATCAAAGCCGGCGCCAGAGTCGTCTGGACCAACAATAGCCCCATTGTCGCCACCGTCAACTCCGCCGTCCACCCTACCCACGAGGTCTATCCCCCCCTCAACTTGGGCGAAGTCGCCCCCAGCCAATCAGTCTCTTTAATATTTGACACTCCTGGCACTTACAAATACCACAACCATTTAATCCCCTCCCAATTCGGCTCCGTCACGGTTCAGTAACCCTCAGGGTGTCCGGAGTGCCACTCCCAGGCCGACCTCACTATCTCAGCCAGATCACTATGTTTAGGCTCCCACCCCCACTCCTTTTTCATTTTCTCTACCCCAGCGACCAAAGTATGCGCGTCCCCCGCTCTTTGCGGCCCCTCCCGGATATTAATTTTCTTCCCCACCACCCTTTCCACCATCTCTAGTACCTGCCGGTTTGTCCATCCCTTCCCCGATCCCACATTAATCGCATCAGTCTGTGCCCCGCCCAGAAGTTTCTCCAAAGCCAATAGATGCACCTCTCCCAAATCCTCGATGTGAATATAATCCCGCACGCACGTCCCATCGGCCGTAGGATAATCTGTCCCGAATAACTTAAATTCCCCTCCTGATTTCGCCGCTTCAATAGCTAAGGGGATAATATGCGACTCCGGAATATGCGCCTCCCCATATTTTCCTCCCACCTCCGCTCCCGCCGCATTAAAATACCTCAGGCTAACCGACTTGATTCCATACTTCCGGTCATAATACCCCAGCACTTCCTCAAACAGCCATTTCGTCACCCCGTACGGATTAGTCGGCCGCTTGGAGTGATCCTCCCAAATGGGCAGCTTCTCCGGATTCCCGTATATCCCGGCACTGGACGAGAAAATCAATTTATTCACTCCACTCTTCACCATCGCCTCCAGCATCACAACCGGCTTAACCAAATTGTTGGTCAAATATTTACCCGGTTCCAAAACCGATTCACCCGCCTGGATGTACCCGGCAAAATGCAGTATCGCATTGACATCGCTTCCCCCCAACACTCTCTCCCAAACACCTCTATCCCCCACATCTCCCTTTACCAACTCCACTCCCTCAGGCAAAGATTTCTCGCTCGAACTCTCCAATAAATCTATGACCACTACTTTATCTCCCCGTCCTACTAACCTCCTCACCACATGGCTACCTATATACCCCGCCCCCCCCGTCACCACCACCTTCATAATCCAAATAGTATCAGATAGACAAAATGGCGTACAGGTGTGCCAGCAAACAGCGCGCAGGCCGGACGCCGGCAGCGACCAGGCAGTCCGAGCACTGCTTTGCACACACCGAAACGCCAACAATATCACTCCAAATAATCTTGTAGCTTTTTTCTCCTGCTAGGATGCTTCAATTTCCTCAGAGCCTTGGCCTCTATCTGCCGGATCCGCTCCCGCGTCACCCCAAACTCCCGCCCCACTTCTTCAAGTGTCATCGGATTTTTATTCGGCTCCAATCCAAACCGCATTCTAAGGACCCTAGCTTCCCGGTCAGTCAAGGTGCTCAGCACCTCCTCAATATTCTCCCGCAGCAGTTCCCGGGAAGCCGCTTCAATCGGTGACGGTTGCGACGTATCCGCAATAAAATCTCCCAGCATCGAGTCTTCTTCATCCCCCACCGGCGTTTCCAAACTGGTCGTATCTTGGGCAATTTTTAATATCTCCCGCACCCGGGTAGCCGTCATCTCCCCCATCGTTTCTGCGATCTCCTCCGCGGTTGGCTCCCGCCCTAAACTTTGCATCAATTGTCTTTGGATCCGGATGAGCTTATTAATCGTCTCCACCATATGTACCGGAATCCGAATCGTCCTGGCCTGGTCGGCAATCGCCCGGGTGATCGCCTGCCTGATCCACCAGGTGGCATATGTGGAAAACTTATACCCCTTCCTCCAATCGTATTTTTCGACAGCCCGGATCAACCCCTGGTTCCCTTCTTGAATAAGATCCAAAAGGGACAACCCCCTCATCACGTATTTTTTGGCAATAGACACCACCAACCGCAAGTTACTCTCCGTTAGCTTCTTTTTGGCCTTCCTATCACCCTTCTCGATTTTCTGGGCCAGAGAAATTTCTTCCGGCGGCTTCAATAATGGGATCTTCCCAATCTCCCGCAAGTACATTCTCACCGGGTCGGTGGTTATCACTCCCTCCATTTTTGTCAGCGCTTCAATCTCTTTATCTAGCTCAGCCACCGATTTTTGATCCTCGGCAATGTCCTCCTCCGTCATCGTCTCAAACACATCCACTTTTAACCCCAGCAGCCGGTAAAACATCTCGTCCAATTCCCCCACTCTCTCTTCCGCGTCTCCAAATACTCCCAATATCTCATCCAGTGTCAAAAATCCCTGATGACGGCCCTTCTTCAAAAGCGTTTCCGCCCCCGGAGAAAGTTTAATTTTTTTTGACATCGCCATACTTCCACAAAAAAACCACCTGTGTCAATCTTGCCAGCTCAAAAAGCCAGCAAGCCGTCAGGGCTTTTCGGCCAATATACACCTTCACTTACCGCGCGTCAACTCAGCCAGCCTTTTTGTAAGCCTCGCCAAATCCTCCCCCTCACCTGCCCCAATCCGCTCCCGGACATCTAGCTGTTCCAGCTCCCCCAACGCCTTCTCCCACTCTCGATCGATCTTTTCTTCATCTAGCCCGTCCTCAACCAGCATCAACATTTGCACTTTCTCTTTTAACTCACTGGGCAATTTGTTAATTAATTCATTGACTGGGATTTGAGGCTTGAAGCTTGAGAATTGATCTAACACTTTTCTCCAAAATGGCAATTTAAAAAACTGATTAACCGGTTCACCAATTAACTGATTAACTCTATTAACTCTCAAAGCCAACCCGACGACATATTCCTCAACCACATCCCTCCGAGTTTTTTTTGTTTGCTCATCTTGCTTGTCCGACAAAGCCTTAGCGAAGTCGGGAATCTTACTTACTTCTCCCCACACCGCCTGTTCATCCACCCCCAACGTCTCAGCCAATTTCTTCACATAATGTCCCTTCACAATTTCATCTGAAATCTTTCCCCAAATCGGCACCAGTTCAAGACCAATTTTTTTCTTCCCCACAACACTCAATCCATGTCTCGAAACTGCTGACTCGATATAGAAATCATAAACAGGAATTGCCTCCTCAACAACCTTCTTCCACTCACCAGGGTTCTGGATTGCCAATTCTCCTGGGTCTTTCGCCCCCAAAAGCTTTACCATCTTCACCATCAATCCGTTCTTATCCGCTATCTCTATACCTCTTCTGGCGGCAGCATCTCCCGCTACGTCAGCATCCAGTGCTAAAACAATCTCTCCGCAAACTCTTCTAAGCAGCTCCACTTGTCCCAAAGTCAGCGCCGAACCCTTAATGGCGACAACATTTTTTACTCCCGCCTGGAAAGACGCGATCATATCCAACTCCCCCTCAACGACAACTACCCACCCTGCTTTTTTAATCTCGCCCCGAGTTACATCAAACCCATATAAAAGCTCACTTTTATGATATATCTCCGTCTCCGGTGTATTAACATACTTAGCACCCCCTTGCCCTTCCGAAGCTTCAGCGGAGGAGGGAGGTAACACTCTCCCGGCAAATCCGACAATTTGCCCTCTGGCATTAGCGAGCGGAAACATAATCCTATCCCTAAACCGGTCATATCCTCTCCCTTCCACAATCAATCCTCCTCTCCTCAAATCATCAATCACATAGCCCTTTTTTTTAACCAGGAACTTACTCAAAAACTCCCACTCGTCCGGCGCGTATCCTATCTTAAATCTCTTAATCGCTTCATCACTTAATCCTCTTTCTTTAACATACTCCAGCGCCTTTTTACCTGCTTTATGTTTGGTGAGCAGAAAGTGATACGCGTCCGCAGCCAGTGTATTAACTTTAATTAGTTTTTCTTTTATTTCTTCCCCCTGGCTAGGCCGGTACGACTCTAGTTTCACTCCCACCCGATCCGCCAAAGATTTCAATGCCTCGGAAAAATCCATCCCCTCCATTTTTTGCACAAACGAGTAAGCGTCGCCCCCCTCCCCGCACCCAAAACACTTATAGATTTGTAGTTCCGGATTGACCATAAACGACGGCGTTTTTTCTCCATGGAACGGGCACAAACCCTTAAAATTCCTTCCCGCCCGTTTGAGCGGCACATATTCCGAAATCAACTCCACAATATCAATTTTCTGCTTAATCTCCTCCACTTGGTCCATCAACCCGATGTTATCATACCCATCTTTTTCAGCCTCTCTTCCAGCCCACAAGCCGCCTGCGCCAATAGTGATGGATCAAAACTATTCACCGGAATCTGCACATCCGCTCCTCCGAATAAATCGACCGCCTTGCAGCTCCCAGTAGTCACCGCTTGTCTCGGAGTAATGTTCCACTTGTTAAACTGGCACTCCTGACAAATATTTGTGTTAATTTCCATTACCGTTCCCACTTCACGGTCCCCTTTAAGCCACAACCGAAAATCTCTTCCTACTTTTGCCGCCAGCCACCCCCCCTTTACACTTACTTCCTCAACCTCGTATTCCGGAAACTCCATCCCTCCTTCAGTACTTCTCGCACCCATAAACACGCCAAAATATATCACAAAACCAACTCATACACCACATCATTCTCATCCTCCCAAAGTATTTTACCCCCCATTGAACATTGAACATTGATCATTAAACATTCACTTTTATGAACTACCACATAGTTCACCCCCATATCTTTCAAAATCCTATTTAACTCAACACTTGGATATTCCACCTGAATCTTGCCCAGTAGCTCTCCCCGCTCTTTGGGCAAAAACCCAAAAGCCCCGCCCACCAGTTTTTTTCGGTGTTTTAGGCTATACGTCATCCGAAACATTTCCTGGTCAAAATGTTTATCCGCCCAATTATATACCGGATATTCCAAGATCACTTTTCCCGGCGCGTCCCGCAACCACGTGTACACCGTCGGATAGTCCTCCGGCCGCGGGAAATTTCCCCGCGCCCTCACCCGATCACCCCCCACGATTCCCACTATTAATACACCCAATAATCCCAACCAATAAACACCTCTCCTCCAAGAAAGCCCCACAGCGACCAGGCCCGAGGCCGCTAGTCCCGCCACCCACAACCACCGATGCACGCTTCGTAAACTTGAAAACCCAGGAATTAAGTAATGGAATAACCCATAGGGCAATGGCACAAAAAACCTATCCCAAATTTTTACCGTCTCCCCCTGCCATTTAAGTACTGGTCCCAGTGCCATCACCACCCCAAAAATCAAAAGAGCCACCAGCCACCTCGTCCCTCTCACCCTTAGTACTTCGCCCTTAGTACTTAGCACTAATGCTGCTAGCAGCACATACATTCCAGGGTTCGCATTCATTCCCCACAAATCATTCAGGCTGGCCGAAAAGTGCGCCGCCTCCCGAATCGACCCCGCGTACCCCCACTCTCTATATACCTGAGCATACACATAAACGACCGGAGATACCAATACTCCCACTCCCACCAAAATCACCAACCAGTGTTTCCAATCACCAATTAATTTTTTTCTTTTCACCCACAGCCATATCCCAATCCACAAGGCTATCCAATATGCCTGGTAAATGCTCTCCCAAAATTGGATTGCCAGTGCCGCTCCCGCCACGTATAGTTGCCATACTCGCCCGTCCTTGGCATACTTCCACACCATCCAAGCCCCAAGCACCAACCACTGCATTACCCAAAAATGGATATGCACTACAAACGACATTTTGATCTGGGAAAACAAAAACACTACTGTCCCCACCGCAGCCGCCAAGGGATCATCACTCAACTCACAAAACCACTTCCACAAAAAAATCGCCGTCAAAAACTGGGCCAGAATAATAGTCAGGTTATATGCCGCCACATGCGTCCCTATTATTTTTGTCGGCAACGCCACCAACAGCGCCGAAGGAATAAGCATGACCCCAAATGCCCGGGTATATTTGTACGGGTAAAAAATATTCCCCTGCCACAAGTTTTTTAAGTCTCCGGGAATCTTCTGGATCGTATCGTTTAAGTACCAAGTAATCAGCCCGTCATCCCCGCCCCAGGCAAAGGCCGTCGCCGGATTTTTAATAATCGGCCATATGTTCCATCCCGCCAGACCCAAAACTAGAATTAATGCAGCCCATTTTTTCATATCAGTATGTCTCTGTTTATAAACCCGTCAAATTTAGTTTTGCCATCAACCGTCAACTTATAACCAAATTTCTCTATTCCCGGCTGCCTTTTTACAAGAATCTTATACTCTCCCGCTCTTACACTCTCATACTCTAACTCCGCCGTGGCGGAGTCTTTATGCTCCACCCTCACCCAAAATCCCACTATCTGATGCCCGCTCCTTTTTTCTATGTTATACATATCCCAGCTGATCTCCTGCCGCAGTGAATTTGGCATTAAAAAGTCATTTGGAGTTGACATTCTCAATATTAAACCCCGTACCTTAATGTCTTGAATCTTGGCTTCCTCCGGCAGTACCACTCTCACATATGTCAAGTAATTTCCCCCCCAGAATACAGGCTTAACCGGACTATCGTATTCACTAGTATTCATCCACTCTATTCGCAATTTTTCTCGAGTCACATGCTCATCACGCTTTACATCATGCGTCAATCTCCTTTCCACGCAACAATTAGACTTATTAGCTCCCAAATTGCTTTCCACCACATACAGCAAGTCGATCTCTCGCCCTGGTTTTTCTATTCTCCCTCCCCATCCCAGGCTATCTACGATTCTTCGCATCTCCTCGTCCTCGAACCACATCTGCATCTGTTTTTTACTCAACTCTTCATAAAACAGCTTCATCAAAGGGATGTATTTACGAATACTCACATTTCTGGTCAGCTTCACTACCTCTTCCCCCACAGCTCCCAGAAACTCCTGCTTTTGTTTTGATCCTTCGTACCACGAAGTTTCGGCATATTTTTGTGCTAGTGAATACATATTATCTGCATTTACCACCTCCCCAAACTCCGGCACATTTACCCACCCGATTACACCCAACCACCTCTGTATTAGATCCAAATTAACAGCGGCTATTCCCTTAATCCCCGTCTCTCCCCCCTGTTCCAAAAACCACTTCACAGTCGCGGCCGCAGACGCGAAATCAGGATCCCAATTAGCGTCTCGTAGTTTCCACCATCCCTGCCGGAAAGATTCCTGAACTGGATATGGTGGTTCCACATGCCCCACCAGCTTTCCATCCGGCACGTAAATATCCTGCACTCCCAAATCTACTAACTTGCCCATGTCCCATATTACCCGCACATAGCTCCCCACAAATCCCCCCGTCGCCCGCAATTCCCGGTTATTTTGTAGAAGCACTATATATTTGCCGTCCAGAATTTGCCCCAACCGGCCCACAATTGGCAACCCATTCGTACACCAATTAAAAAATTGGTAATTTCCGCCAGAAAAATTCACCTCGCCTCTCAATATTTCCCTCGCCAATCCATATCCGCTCCACCCGCAACCCCCCGCCACCCCCACCAAAACCACAGTCACACTAAGGACGTACCACCACAGTTGCTTCATCTTCATACGCTATTTTACCCTTCATTGAACATTGGTCATTAAGCTTTGGACATTCATCTTTATGTACTATCACATAGTTCACCCCCACATTCCTCCAATCACTGACCGGAGGTGCAAACCCCGAAAACCCATTTACCAGGTTTTTACCGTGCACCAGGCTGTAATACATTCGCTTAGACTCTCGCTCGTCTCCCCCCACAGGTAATTCCACTATCACGTCACCCGGCTGGGAAACAAGCCACTTATATACTGCTGGAAAGTCTTCCGGCTTTGGCAATTCGATATATTTCGTCAAATGTGTTCCCCCCACCACCGCTACCAACAGCACCCCAATCACCCCAACTGAGAAAATACCTCTCCTTGAGGTATTAGTTAGCCCTATGGCTATCAGCCCAGATGCTCCCCATCCCGCCAACCACATCCACCGCGATGGCGTCCTCAATGCTCCAAACCCCGGCACCGAGTAATACGCCGCCGCGTATGGCAGCGGTATTGGATACTTCCCGCCGATCTTGACCGTCTTCCCCTGCCACTTCAACGCTGGCCCCAAAGCCATCACCAACCCGATAATCATTACCACCACCCACCACCGTGTTTCCTTCATCCTTAATACTCTGCCCTTAGTGCTTAGTACTGCTACCACTAGCAGCACATACAACCCCGGACTCCAAAACTTCCCCCACAAATCATCAATGCCTATAGATCCCGCCGCCGCATCCCGAATCGATCTTTGGTAATTAAATTCCCGCGCCACCCCGCTATATACCTTCACCACCGGCCAAGCCACAACTCCCACTATTATTCCCGCCAAGACTAAATGTTTGATACTAATCTTTTCTCTAAGCACTAAGCACTGCGCACTAAGTACTATTGCCGCAAAGTAGACAGGAAGGACGCTTTCCCACGCTTGGAGTCCCACTAATATCGCCCCCGCCATCAATTTCCAAAATTTTCTTTCTCTAAGCGATGAACTAAGTAACCATGTACCAACTAACCAATATTGATGGCTCCACATCTGTAAATGCACCTGATACTCCCACCTGATTTGCGACAACCCAAAAGCGATCGTCCCAATAACTCCACCCCATCCTTTTCCAAACCACAAATACAATAAAGCCATCGTCGCCACTTGCCCAACCACCATCACAACCCCTGACGCAGGTCCCGGACTATTACTCAATAGTGATACCGGAGTTGACAAAATTCCAGACAAAGTAAACATCTCAGAATAAGCTAAAGTATTTTTATATGGATAAAATATGTTTCCGCCAAATACCGCCCCCACTCCAGTTTTCGGGTCCCGAACTATATCCGAAACAATTTTTCCCTGCCGGCCAATCGCCCAATTAATAAACCACCCATCGCTCCCATAATCAGAAATCCGATTTGGTTTTATCATTGCCGGCCAAACGCTCCACAAAGAAACGACAACGACCATCAAAAATGCCATTTTTTTCGCCCCCAAAATATCCACCCGAACAACATTACTCCCACAAATATCTTGGGCCGGAAATCCAGTTGCGCCCACTCCACCGCCACTGCCGCCATTGCCAAAACCGCCACATCCCCAATCCGTCCAGCTGCCCTTGCCCACTTCCAAATGGCTATCACTATGGGGATCATCGCCACATAACCGTATCGTAAATCAGATACTACATTCTCCGGCCACGACGGCAAAATCATATACACCCCCCAATTGAAAAGTCCCAACCACCCCCATTTGCTTCCCCGCCACACTGCCCAAAACCCCAAAATCGGCCATATCAAATATTCCGATATCATCGCTTCTCCAAATTTTCCTGGAAAATTAATGGCAGTTTTAGCTGGATTCCACTCCAGCATTTTAAATCCCGTCGCTCCCTTCCATGGTCCCCATCCTGCCGGCCACATTGGACTACCAGTCAAAAGCAAGTTCCTGCCATACCAGCTTCCGCCAATTACCAATATCGGCACCGTCACCACCAACCACCCCCAGTCTTTCCGGCACTCCCAAAATCTGCGCCAATAAAAAGCCCCCAAGATCGGCAAATAAAACACTCCCGAATACTTTATACCCAAAATTGCCCCCAGCCATATTCCCAAAACCCCCCAATACTTCCATCCTTGCCCACCTTTCTCCAGCCAGATGACGGCCAGCACCCAAAATACCGCCAGCCAAATATCCACCGTCTGCGTCAAAACGAGCCTCACCACCGACGGCCACCAAACAACAGCCCCCGCCAACACAACCGCCTCCTCAGACTTTAACCCTGCAATCTTCCCCAATTTCAACACCACTCCCCCCAGTGCTATCCATCCCAGTAAATTATATAGATTTAGAGGTACCCCTAGCCTCATCATCACAGCCACCAACGCTTCCCCTATGCCTGGATAAAAATATAAATTATTAGACAACGCTGCCCGATCTCCAATTCTCCCATCTGCAATAATCTTGGCAATCGGTAGGTGATACGCCAGACTATCCCCCTCCCAAGGTTTACCCACCCCCCCCAAATACCCAAAATAAATTACTCCCACACAAGTCACTAACAACACTACCCTAAAAATCAACCTCATTTTGCTTTTTTTGCTACTGTTAGCCCATTCATTCTAAACCCAAACATCTTCTGTCGCTCCACCTCAAAGCCACTCCGCTCCAACAAGTCCTTCAACCCCCTAAGAGTAAAATAGGTTTTGTGGTCAGTAATCTCCTTTCCGTCAATCAGCCCCAAAAGCACCATCAGTTTTAGTATCCCATCAGACCACGGCGCTGGTGTCGTCAGCACGATCCTTCCTCCACTCTTCAACACTTTACTTACCTCCCCCAAAAACTTCTCGGGGTAATCCAGGTGTTCGATTATTGCCAGCCCCACCACCACATCCGCTGGTTGCCCAATTCTGTGGGCAAACTTATGCACATCGGCGCGAACTAGCTCCACATTTCCCATCTTCCCATCCCCCACCTCCATATCCACTCCCACATATTTCCCCACGGCCCTCCTGATCCTCCACCCCAGGTGCGCTTGCCGCCCGCACCCCACGTCTACCCAAGTTTGTCTTTTATCCACCCCCAACATCCTCATCGCCTCGCCTTCCCGCCACAACCGCAAAATCCTATCCACCACCCCATAATGCAAGTCGTTCAAAAAATACTTCATTACCAACCACACCGCCCGCAATCCATCCTTCACTCGGATCTTCTTCCCCTCTTCAAAACTCCGGGGAGTGTAAGAAATCGACGTCTCGCCAATCGGAATCCCCAACCGGGACAATTTAGCCGAAATTTCAATTTCAATCCCAAATCCCCGCTCCTCCAGATGCAAAAACCGCATCAAGTCAGCCTGAACCAATTTGTAGCAAGTTTCAGGGTCAGTCAAATTTTGGTGAAACAACAAATTAATCATCCTGGATAACGCTTTAGATCCCCAATAATAATGCGGATACCGATAATAATTTTTGATCTCCCGATCCCTCGAACCGTATACAACCAACAAGTCTTCCTCCTGGGCTTTCTTTACCAAGCTTTCTATCTCCTCCGGGTTATACTCCAAGTCCGCGTCCTGAATTATCACAAAGTCTCCAGTCGCCGCCGCCAGTCCTGTCTGTATCGCCGCCCCCTTCCCCTTATTTTGTTTGTGAAAAATAGACTTGTCGCTTGCCAGCTTTTTCAAAAGCTGGGCGCTTCCATCCGTACTCCCGTCATCCACTGCAATTACCTCCTTCTCCACACCTTTAATCTCTAAATCTCTTAATCTGCCAATCACGTTCCCTATGGTCGCCCGCTCGTTAAATACCGGCACAATTATAGACAGCCTTGAGATTCTCTTTCTCATACTACCCGAAAAACGCCAACCAATGACACTCCAACGGGATAATCCAAAACCCGACCCATCCCAATTTCTAGTTTAAATATCACCTTCAACAACCAATTTATCCACCCCACCTTGGAAATATCGAAATTAATCTTCGAATCATACTCCCCCAACCCAGCCAACATCTTCCACCTGGAAAGAATCCTAATTACCGCAATCGGCGGCATAAGTAAAATATTAAAATACCTTACTTCCTCAACTTTCATCCCAGCCGCCTTCGCCACTCCAGCTAAACTAGTCCCCGTATATCGCCGGTAATGCCCTTGAAGGACATCATGCTTAGACCAAATAAAGGGTGTGGCCGGCACGGTAATAATCACCAATCCTCCCCTTCTCGTCACTCTTTTTGCCTCTAGAAGTGCCAACCTATCGTTTTTTATGTGTTCCAGCACATCAAATAAACCCACACTGTCAAACTTTCTGCCCGGGTAAGGTAATTTTGTCGCCTCGCCAAGTTTCACATTGTTAAGCCCCTTTTTCCGGCAATAATTCACCGCCATCTTGGATTTATCTACTCCCCACACTTTCCCAAATTTCTCCAAAAAACTGATTTCCCCCCCCGTCCCACATCCCACATCCAGTATTTTCAACCCTCCATCCGTAAAATACCTCCCAAAAATTTGCCGTATCAGAAACCTCCTCCCCTCCCACCACCAGTGGAAAAGCTCAATCTCGTTAAATATCTGCAAAAGTCTTTCTTCACCAGTCATAGCGGAAGGGGAGGGATTCGAACCCTCGGTGAGCTTGCGCCCACACACGCTCTCCAAGCGTGCCGATTAAACCACTCTCGCACCCTTCCAATCCGCCCAATTTTAAACTACTCCCCCCACTTCCACAAAGCAGGGTGCCTCAAGACTACGGTTTCAAGTAAATCTCCGCCGTGTCATCGGTATATACCAAGGCCCAGCCCAACTTTTCCATCTCGACTGCCATGTCAAATCCCTTTCCCTTATCTTTCTTTCCCAACCAAGATAAATTAATCAAGGCTTTTTTCTCCTTCTTCACCGGCCACAGCACCACTCCCACCCCGTATTTTTCCAAATAAGGCCCTATATCCGCTTCTCCCCAGATCATCTTAATGTAATCCTTAAATATCCAATCCGCCTGATCAGGGTACGGCGACTTCCACTGCCACCCCGCCATTCGCCCATCCACAAATACCCGCCTCTCGGGCAATTTCCAAATCAGATACCCCCCCCATCCATAGCTGGAAAAAATCTCTCCCTTTGTCGGATTAACTTTTATCCACTCCAAGGCCTTCTCTGGATAAAACTTTTCTGGAGTTAATTGCCTAGCCCCCGCCAGTCCCACCCCCCCCTCAACTACCGCAACTATCCCAACGACCGCCAACACCAATTTATAAAATCTCTCCACTCTTGCCTTTTTCTCCTTCTCCCCACTAAACTCCTCTTCCATCAATTCCCACCCCCGGACCAGCATTGGACCAGCCACAGCAGCAAACAACGCCGCATGTCTCAAAGTCGATGTCCCCAGGACCAAAAACCCTCCCCACATTCCCCAGTGCCTCAAATCAAACTTCCGCCTATACCGCCACATCAAGACCAGACTCATCGCCCCCAACAGCCAAAATCCCAGTTCCGTCGCCGCATACCACGGCTGCCACTCGGCCACTGTCCGCCGGAAAAAACTAGACTCGCTCGCCTGGGACCACACTTCCCACCATAGCTGCCCTCCATAAGGATTAATAAATGTCGCCACCGCCCCCAGCACCATTACTCCCAGATCAGGCAAATCAATCTTTCTCTCGCTTACCATCTTCGCCCCCAACACGGCCACGAGTACCATTACTCCTAGGGCAAACCCCCCATGCAAATTGGCCCAAACAGCTAGGTATACCGGCATCAACCATCGCCATTTTTTCCACCACCGGTGACTTAGTAACCATGCCCATTCTCCACCCAAAAACAGCCAGTCCAGAACCTGTGGTCTTACTCCACCCCGTCCCAGCCACACCACCCCCACCAAAATCACGGCCATCTCCCACCATTTTCCCCTTCCCCCCCTCACCGCCACCGCTAGAGCCGCGACAGCCAACGTCGCAAACACCGCCGCCAGGCCTACCATCCCGATACTTCTATATCCCAAATACATCAGTACATTCGTCAACCACTCGTGATCCACGAACGGAAATGCGGCCATGGTATACGAAAACGGGTCAGTCAGAGGTATTCCCGACTCCAAAATCACCTCTCCCATTCGCACATGCCACCCAAAATCCGGGTCCAACATCCAATATCCCCTGAGCCAAAAGGCCACCCACACAACTATCCACAACCAAACATTTTTTTTCCCCACCATCACCAAATTATAGCTGTTCACTGATATAATTTCCTAAAGTTTGGAAGGGTCGCATAGAGGCCTAGTGCGTTGGTCCTGAAAACCAATGTCCCGCTTTGCGGGACCGTGGGTTCGAATCCCACCCCTTCCGCCTTCGCCTCGCCGAAGTCCCGATTTCGTCGGGACGAAGGCGGGCTTCGCCCGCATTTCAGCTAAGGCTACGGCGAGACAAGGTCCGCTTTCAGTCCGACGAAGCAAGATGCGAAGTCAACTTAATCATGCACTACGTCTACATCCTCCTTTGTAAAGACCAAACTACGTATACTGGCTGCACCGACGATCTCAAAGATCGAATTATTCGTCACAACAATGGATATATTCCTGCCACTAAAAACCGCAGACCAATCAAATTAGTTTCTTACTTTGCCTTTTCCAACAAGTACACCGCTTTTAATTTCGAAAAATATCTTAAGTCTGGTTCTGGTCGTGCTTTTATAAAAAAACACGACATCGTCCCACTATGATTCGCCGCTTCCTTTCCCACACCCTCAATCTATACATCTGCCTTTTTGCCGTCCTTTTTTTAGCCGTCACCATTCTATATCTCACCCACCCCAGCCATATAGCCCGATCCGACTTTCCCGCCTATCTCGTCGGTGGCCGCCTAGTCAAATCTCACCTGTCCCTCTACAACCTCAAAAACCAACTCCAGGCCCAACGGGAAATCAGTTCCCAACCCCTGCTACCGTTCCGCTATCCCCCATTCGCCGCCCTCATGTTTCTGCCTTTTTCCCTTCTGCCGATTATCCCCGCCTATTGGACGTTTTTCCTTCTCAATTTACTTTTCTTGGCCACTCTCACTCTCCTAGGCCGATATGCCTTCCCCCACCTCGTCCGCTACCCCTTGTGGCCGCTTCTACCACTTTCCTTCTACCCCTTCTTTCATTCCCTTTGGGTTGGTCAAGTATCCATTTTCCTGGCCCTTATTCTACTTGTTATATATATCTCCCTGCGCCAAAATCGTCCGCTATTGTCAGGTTTATTTTTTGGCCTATTTGCCATCAAGCCCCATCTTCTCCTCTCTCTCCTGCCCGTCACCCTCGTCCTCATCCCCCACAAACTTAAATTCTCCCTGGGTCTTCTCACTTCGCTCGTCTTCTTAACCCTCATAGGTTTTACCGCTACCACCCCCGCCGATCTACTCAACTATCCTTCCTTTATAAAATCCACCGAGAACCCCGCCACCGGCACCAACCACATCTATCTCTCCTCACTCTACTCCTTCCTGCTTCTCCTCCCCACTCCACCCCGTCTCGCCTCCTTTATCATCATCTGTCTTTATCTTCTCCTTCTCATTTACTTGAAATTTATATCCCGGACATTGCCCTGGACCTCTCTTTGGCCAATCGCCATCCCCCTGGCCGTAACCCTAACTCCCCATATTTCCGCGAGCGATCTAGCTCTCACCTCCATCACCTTCCTCTATCTA
>MEXN01000010.1:15305-15378 GCA_001773695.1 Candidatus Amesbacteria bacterium RIFCSPLOWO2_01_FULL_48_25
TCTCAATTCCCCTCCCGCCCAATTTTCTTAATAATCCTCACCACTCTCACCAACTCCCTCATCTACCTCCCAG